>NZ_JBAGKF010000005.1:0-494150 GCF_037034185.1 Amycolatopsis sp. VC5-11
CGGGCGGTGCTGTGCTGGCACAGTTGCGCTTCTGGTTTGTCGCGGCGGGCGGTGCTGTGCTGGTTCGGTGGGGCTTCCGGTTCGTCGCGGCCACGGTGCTCGGCGCTTCGGGTTTGTCGCAGCGGCGGTGTCCTGTTGGCCCGGCTGGGCTTCGGGTTTGCCGCGGAGGCACCGCTCCGCCAGCTCAGCTCCGGCCCCAATCCGTCGCAAGGCCGCTGCTCCGCCAGCTCAGCCCCAGTCCGTCGCAGCGGCCCTGCCCGTCCAGCTCAGATCCGCTCCAAAATCGTCGCCGTAGCCATCGCCCCGCCCGCGCACATCGACACCAGCGCCGTCGTCGCGTCGCGGCGTTCCAGTTCGTGCAGGGCGGTCGTCAGCAGTCGCGCGCCGGTGCTGCCGACCGGGTGTCCCAGTGCGATCGCTCCGCCGTTGACGTTCACCCGCGTCTCGTCCGGATTGTGCATGCGCTGCCACGAAAGCACGACCGACGCGAAGGCCTCGTTCACCTCGAACAGGTCCACGTCGCCGATCTTCATCCCGGCCGCTTCGAGGACCCGCGTCGTCGCTTGCACCGGGCCGTCGAGGTGGTAGTACGGTTCCGCGCCGACCAATGCTTGCCGCCGGATCCGGGCGCGTGGGCGCAGGCCCAGCGAGCGCGCCAGCGACGCGTCCATGATCAGCACCGCGGCGGCGCCGTCGGAGATTTGGGACGACGAGCCCGCCGTGTGGATTCCGTCCGGCACCACGGGCTTCAACCGCGCCAGACCCTCCATTGTGGTCTCTCGCAGGCCCTGATCCCGGTCCACCACACCGGCTTCCGTCGTGACCGGCACGATTTCCCGCGAGAAATGCCCGGCCGACCACGCGGCGGCGGCGTTGGCCTGCGACCGCACTCCGAACGCGTCGACGTCCTCGCGCGTGATGCCGCGCCGGATCGCGATCCGTTCCGCCGCACCGTATTGGTCCGGCATGTCGATCGACCACGCGTCCGGTTTGGGGGAGCCGACGCCCTCGCCGCGGTTCGCGCCGAGCGGCACCCGGCTCATCGCTTCCGCGCCGCACGCCACGCCGACGCTGATCGCGTCCGCCGCGATCAAGCCGGCGACCAGATGCGCGGCCTGCTGCGCCGAACCGCATTGCGCGTCGATCGTCGTGGCCCCGGTCGATTCCGGCAGGCCCGCGTGCAGCCACGCGGTGCGGGTCAGGTTGCCGCACTGCTCGCCCGCCTGCGTGACCGCTCCGCCGATCACCTGCTCCACCTCGGCCGGATCGATGCCCGCCCGTTCGACCACCCCGCGCACCGCCGCGCCCAGCAGTTCGGCCGCGTGCAGGCCGGACAGCCAGCCGCCGCGCTTGCCGATCGGCGTGCGTGCCGCGGCCACGATCACCGGTTCGCCCACGAGTGTCCCCTTCCGGAAGCTCCGTACCTCGCAAAACTAGAACACGTTCCTGTTAATGACAAGCGAGCGCACGACAGCGCGGAAGTCGATCACGAACCGATGAGCGAGCGATCACCTGCACCAACAGCTTCTGGAACGGTAAAGTAAACAGGTTTCACTCAAGCGGGTTCCGTTGGTTAACACCGTATGCTCTACTGGGGTCATAGAACGCGTTGCAGTTGGGTATCACCGCCGATCCCGCGCAGGAGGCCAAGCCGTGGCAGCCCCGCTTTTGCCCGCCGGTTTCGACTTCACCGATCCGGACCTCTACGCCAGCCGGCTGCCCCTGGAGGAGTTCGCCGAACTCCGCCGCACGGCGCCCGTCTGGTGGAATCCGCAGCCGCACAACACCGCCGGATTCGGCGACGACGGCTACTGGGTCGTCACGCGACACGCCGACGTCAAGGCGGTCTCGCGTGACAGCGAGCTCTACTCGTCGAGGGAAAAGACCGCGATCATCCGGTTCGACGACCAGATGACCGCCGAGGGCCTCGACGCCAACCGGCTCGTCCTGCTGAACATGGACGCGCCGCAGCACACCAAGCTCCGCCGCATCGTGTCGAAGGGGTTCACCCCGCGCTCGATCGCGAAGCTCGAGGACACCCTGCGCGACCGCGCCGAGCGGATCGTGCACGAGGCCAAGAAGAAGGGCTCCGGCGACTTCGTCACTGACGTCGCGTGCGAGCTGCCGCTGCAGGCGATCGCCGAGCTGATCGGCGTGCCGCAGGAGGACCGGCTCAAGATCTTCGACTGGTCCAACCAGATGATCGCCTACGACGACCCGGAATACGACCTCGAGCCGATCGCCGCGTCGGCGGAACTCGTCGGCTACGCCTGGAACATGGCCGAGGACCGCCGCCGCTGCCCGATGGACGACATCGTCACGAAGCTCGTCCAGGCCGACGTCGACGGCGAATCGCTCGGCTCCGACGAGTTCGGCTTCTTCGTGATCCTGCTGGCCGTCGCGGGCAACGAGACCACCCGCAACGCGATCACGCACGGCATGAAGGCGTTCCTGGACCACCCGGACCAGTGGGACGTCTTCAAGGAACAGCGCCCGAAGACCGCGCCGGACGAGATCGTCCGCTGGGCGACGCCGGTCGTCGCGTTCCAGCGCACCGCGACCCGCGACACCGAACTGGGCGGCGCGCAGATCCGCAAGGGCGACCGCGTCGGGATGTTCTACAGCTCGGCCAACTTCGACCCCGAGGTCTTCGACGAGCCCGGCAAGTTCGACATCCTGCGCGAGGACAACCAGCACGTAGGCTTTGGCGGCACCGGATCGCACTACTGCATCGGCGCGAACCTGGCCCGGCTCGAGATCGACCTGATCTTCAACGCGATCGCCGAGGTCATGCCGAACATCGCCGAGGTGTCCGCTCCCGAGCGGCTGCGTTCCAGCTGGCTCAACGGGATCAAGCACTACCAGGTCCGCTACGCCTGAGCAGGCGAAACGCCCGGGGACACGACCTGACCGGCGAGGAGCGCGGCGCACCGGCATGATGGCCCCGTGCGCACGACGGTAGACGCGGAATTCGGCGTCCGGGTGACGAAACCCGGCCTCGCCGCGATCTCGGTCGCCGCCGTGCGCGCGGACGCCGGCGAACTCACCGTTTCCGACGCCGGTTCTGCGCGCACCGCCGAATTCGAACACGGCACGCGCGCGGAGGTGTACGACCTCGCCGAGGGCGAGCATCGCGTCGCCTATCACGGCGAACGCGTGCTGCACCGCGGCAACGCCGAACCCGTCACGCTCGCCGACATCGCGCGGTACACCCGGCCCAGCCGGTACTGCCCGTCCGACCGGATGGGCGGTCTGCTGCCGCCGGGTATCGGAGAACTGGACGGCGCGCGGGCACGAGTGCAGGCGATCGTCGACCACGTACACCGCAGGCTCGTGTATGCAGTCGGTTCCGGCGGTCCCACCCACGACGCCATCGACACGCTCCTCGCCGGCGAAGGCGTCTGTCGCGACTTCGCGCACGTATGCGTCGCACTGTGCCGACTCGTCGACGTACCCGCGCGCTACACGTCGGTCTACGCGCCTGGTTTGCAGCCGATGGACTTCCACGCAGTCTTCGAAGCAGGCATCGACGGCCGCTGGTACGTCTTCGACGCCACCCGGTTGGCCCCGCGCCAGACCATGCTCCGCATCGCGACCGGACGCGACGCCGCCGACACCCCGTTCCTCGCGACGCTGGGCTGCGAACTCGACTTCCTCGGCGCGACCGTCTTCGCCACGACCGACGAGCCGCTGCCGCGTGACGACGGGCACGCCCCGGTCGTACTGGCCTGAATGCGTGTCTTTTGCGACAAACAGCGCGTCCGCTGGGTAAACAGTGACGGTGAAGCGTTCCCGCAGGACCCCCGGGCCGAGCAAGTGGGCCCGCGCGCGTGCCCGGTACCGATGGCTGGACCACATCGCGCGCGCCACCAACCGGTACATCGACTACGGCGGCTACCACTACGTCGCGTCGATCACCTACTTCAGCCTGCTCTCGCTGGTGCCGATCCTCATGCTGTCCTCGTCGGCGGCCGGGTTCGTGCTCGCGACGCAGCCGCATCTGCTGGACGCGCTGGTGCGCGGCATTTCCGGATCGCTGCCCGGCCCGATCGGCACCCAGGTGTCGTCGATCCTGACCGGGTTCGTGGAGCAGCGCACCGGCGTCGGGGTCGCCGGTCTCGTGGTCGGGCTGTACTCCGGCTGGAACTGGATGAACGCGCTGCGGGACGCGCTCACCGCGATGTACGGCCAGAACCGGTCCGACGGGCCGCTGCTGCGCACGATCCTCATGGACATCCTGGCGTTGCTCGGGCTCGCCGCGGCGCTGCTGGTGTCGTTCGGGATCTCGGTGTCCGGCACCGCGGTCGGCCGTTCCCTGCTCGGACTCGTCGGCGTCGAGGACACGAGCTGGGGGCACAACCTGCTGTCGTTCGTCTCGGTGCCGCTGGCGTTGCTCGCGGACTGGATGGTGTTCCTGTGGGTGCTCACCCGGTTGCCGCGCGAGCGGGTCGGATGGCGCAGCGCGATGCGCGGCGCGGTCGCCGCGGCGATCGGATTCGAGCTGCTCAAACTGGCCGGCGGGTTCTACCTGAACTTGATCAGCAAGTCGCCGTCCGGCGTGGCGTTCGGTTCGGTGATCGGTCTGCTGTTCTTCATCTCGCTGATCGCGCGGATGCTCGTCTACATCACCGCCTGGACCGCCACCGCCCGCGACGCTCCCCGCAAGCCGATCCAGCCCCCGGCGGCGACGCAGCTGCGCCCGATCATCGCGCCCAAGCAGGACAGCGCGAAGGCGGCCGTGCTGGGCGCGGTGGTCGGGGCGCTGGGGACGTTGTTCGCCTTGCGGGGGCGGCGGAGAGACTAGGGCTTTTCCGAGCCGACGACCCACATGCTGAAGTACTGCGAGCCGCCGCCGTAGGCGTGCCCCATCGCGATCCGGGCGTCGTCCACCTGGTAGTCGCCAGCGCGGCCCATCACCTGCTTGGCCGCCTCGGAGAACCGCAGCATCCCGGACGCGCCAATGGGATTCGACGACAGCACGCCGCCGGACGGGTTCACCGGCAGCCGTCCGCCGATCGCGGTGTCGCCGGCTTCGGTGATCTTCCAGCCCTCGCCCTCGGCGGCGAAGCCGAGGTTTTCCAGCCACATCGGCTCGAACCAGGAGAACGGCACGTAGATCTCCGCGACGTCCACTTCGGACAGTGGGTCCTTGATGCCCGCGTCGCGCCACAACGCGGCGGCCGCGTCGCGACCGGCTTGCGGGCTGACCTGGTCGCGTCCGGCGAACGTCGTCGGCTCGGTCCGCATCGCCGTCGAATGGATCCACGCCGCGCCGCCCGGCACCGCGTCGCCGGCGGCTTCGTCGCCGAGCACCATCGCACAGGCGCCGTCGGAGGACGGACACGTTTCGTCGTACCGGATCGGGTCCCACAGCATCTGCGACGCCTGCACCGACTCGACCGTGATGTCGGACTGTTGCAAGTGTGCGAACGGATTCAGCGCGCCATTTCGCCGATCCTTCGCCGCCACGATCGCCCCGATGTGTTCGGGCGCACCAGAACGGCGAATATACGACCGCACGTGCGGCGCGAAATAGCCACCGGCGCCAGCGCCGACCGGCATCTGGAACGGCGGCAGGATCGACAGGCCCCACATCGCGTTCGATTCGGACTGCTTCTCGAACGCCACCGTCAGCACGCGCCGGTGCACGCCGGACTGGATCAGCGAAGTGGCGACCAGCGCCGTAGACCCGCCGACCGAACCCGCGGTGTGCACCCGGATCAACGGTTTCCCGTTCGCGCCCAACGCGTCCGCGAGGAACAGTTCGGGCATCATGACGCCCTCGAACAGGTCCGGCGCCTTGCCGATCACGACGGCCTCGATGTCGTCCCAGCCGACCTGGGCGTCCGCCATCGCGCGGTCGATCGCTTCGCGGAGCAGACCGGCCATCGACACGTCGGTGCGCTTCGCGCGGTGGTGCGTCTGCCCGGTCCCGAGCACCGCGGCGAGCTGTTTCGTCATCGTGCCTCCAGCACGGCGAGGAGGTTCTGCTGCAGGGCAGGTCCGCTGGTCGCGTGGGCGAGCGTCTTCGCCGCCTCGCCGCGGTGGATGCGCGCGGCGGCCTCGCCGATGCGCGCGAGCCCGGCGGAGAACATGGGATTGCCGGTGAGCGCGCCGCCGGACGGGTTGATCCGGACGCTGTCATCGAGACTCAGTTCGCGGCGCAGGATGAGTTCCTGGTGCGTGAACGGCGCGTGCAGTTCGGCCAGCTCGACCCCGTCGAGATCCAGCCGGGCCGCGGCAGCGGCGGTCGACGGTGACCGCGTGAGGTCGCGTGCGCCGAGAACGGGGGAGTCGATGCGGTGGTCCAGCCCGGAGATGATCGCGGGCCGCTCCACGAGGTCGCGGGCTCGTTCTTCCGAAGCCAGGATGATCACCGATGCGCCATCTGTCACCGGCGCGATGTCATGTGCGCGAAGGGGATCGGCGACGTACGGGGTGTCGAGCAGTTCGGCGACGTCCACCGTTCCGGACAGCTGCGCGGCCGGGTTGTTCGCCGCGTCCGCCCGCGAGCGGGCAGCGACTTCGGCCAAGTCCTTTTCGGACCACAGGCCGCCTTCGAGACCCAACCGGGCTTGCAATCCAGCGATCGCCAGCGAATCCGGCCACAGCGGAGTGACGAGGTACGGGTCCAGCTGCATCGCCATGACCCGGCGGAGCTGTCCGGCGCTGGCTTTGCCGAATCCGTACACCAGCGCGGTGTCGACCTCGCCGGTGCGGATCTTCAGCCAGGCTTCGTACAGCGCCCAGGCGGCGTCCATTTCCACATGGGACTCGTTGATCGGCGGGAACGCGCCCAGCGCGTCGACCGCGGCGATGAACGAAAACGCGCGCCCGGCAAGGTAATCCGACGAGCCGGAGCACCAGAATCCGATGTCTTGTTTGGACAGTCCGGTCGCGGCGAAGGCCTCGGCGAGGATCGGCACGAGCATTTCCACGCCGTTGGTGGTGCCCTCGGTCTTGCGGACGTTGGGCGCCTGCGCGAAACCGGCTACGGCTACTTCAGGCATGGTTCCTCACAGGTGGTGGGCGAAGGTCTCGTACGCGGCGTCCGGCTCGCCGGTGGGTTCGAAGTGGCTGATGTTCTCCAGCGACGTCCACCATTCCTCGCGCGGCCGCCAGTTGGCGCGCACGCGCATGCCCATCCGGACCTCCTCGGCGGCGCAGCCGAGCACCAGGTGCAGGAAGGCGATGTCGGCCCCGTCCAGCAGGATGTAGGCCGCGACGTACGGCGGTTTGATGCGCTGGCCGAGGAACGGCACGTTGACGATGCAGAACGTCGTGACGATGCCGGTGTCGGGCAGTTCCACCTCGTCGGTGGTCGGCACGCCGTCGACCGGGCACGCGCCGCGCGGCGGGATGTAGACCTTGCCGCATTCGGGGCAGCGCTGGCCGAGCATCCGGCCTTCGGCGAGACCGCGCAGGTACCGGCTTTCCTCCGGCGACGCGGAATGCTGGTATTTCAGGTGCACCGGCGTGATGATCACGCTGATCGGTGCGCCTTCCTCGCGTTCGGCCACCGGCGGGGGAGCCTCGGTGGGCGCGGTGTCCGGCGCGTCCGCAGGCAGGAAATACGCGATGTCGCGGATGTGGCCGACGGTTTCGTCCGCCCACCGCACGCGCACCCGCTGTCCGATGTGGACATTGTCCGGAGAGCCGGCGTCGAGTGCATGGAGCAGGCTGGTGTCCGCGCCGTCGAGTTTCACCAGCACCCAGGCGAACGGACGCGACAGCGGCTGGCCGTCGAGCGGATCCGCGCACCAGGACCAGGAAACAACGGTGCCTTCGTCGGCGACCGGGACGAACTCCGTCAACGGGTCCGCGGTGGCCGGGTCGTACTCGACCGGCGGCACGTGCACGCGACCGTCGCTGCCGCGCACGCCTTCGATCCGGCGTTCGCGAAGCGCGTTGACGAACCGGCCGAGCACCGGGCCGGTCGAACGGGTGTAGTCGAAGCCGACGTTGAGCGGCGCCGACAGAGGGGCATCCGAAACCGTCACGGCTCCGAGTGAAACACGTTCTCGAATCCGAGGCAAGGAACCTGTTGTGTCTATGTGGAACGCGTTCTAGATTTGGGAGCTATGGACCTGGGACTGTGGACCATCGCCGCGGCCGAGCCCGCCCGGGTGGCGCTGGTGGATCCGGACGGGCGGGAAATTTCCTACGGCGATCTGACGGCGAAAGCCAACCGGTACGCCTCGGGGCTGCGCGAACTCGGCCTCGGCGTCGGCGACGCGGTAGTGCTGCTGCTGCCGAACGGCGACGACCTGGTCGCGGCGTACTTCGCGGCGATCCAGACCGGGCTGTACGTGGTGGTGGTGAACTGGCATCTCGTCGGACCGGAAGTCGCGTACATCCTCTCCGACAGCGGAGCCAAGGCGTTTCTGGCGCACGAGCGATTCGCCGACGTCGCGGTGGCTGCGGCTGACGAGGCTGAGTTGCCTGCTTCGGCGCGGTTCGCCGTCGGTTCGGTGCCGGGCTTCCGTCGGGTCGAGGAATTGGGTGCCGGGCTCGGGGACGGGCGGCCGGACAATCGGACCGCCGGTTCGCCGATGCTCTACACCTCGGGCACGACCGGACGGCCCAAGGGAGTCAAGCGGCCGTTGACCGGGGCGGATCCGGATCAGGTGCCTGCCGCGTCGACGTGGTTCTTCGGGGTGTTCGGGCTGCAGCCGTTCGACGACCACGTGCATCTGTGCGGGTCGCCGCTATATCACACGGCGGTGCTGAATTTTGTGGCTATTTCGCTGCAGCTGGGGCATACCGCGGTGCTGATGGACCGTTGGGACGCCGAGGAAATGCTGCGGCTGATCGAGCGGCATCGGGTCACGCACAGCCATATGGTGCCGACTCAGTTCCGGCGGTTGCTTGCCCTGCCGGACGACGTGCGCACGAAATACGATCTCAGTTCGCTGCGCGTGATGATTCACGGGGCCGCGCCTTGCCCGCTTGAGGTGAAGCGGCAGATGCTCGAGTGGTGGGGCCCTGTCGTTACTGAGTATTACGCGGCGACTGAAGGCGGCGGGACGGTGATTTCCGGCGAGGACTGGTTGCGGAAGCCTGGGTCGGTCGGGTTGCCGTGGCCGGGGTCGACGATCCGGATTCTCGATGACGCCGGGGAAGAAGTGCCGGTCGGCGAGACCGGTGCGGTGTACATGAAGATGGGCGACTCGAAGTTCGAGTATCACCGGGACAAGGCCAAGACGGAGAAGGCCAGGGTCGGGGATTTGTTCACGTTGGGTGACGTCGGGCATCTCGACGAGGACGGGTATTTGTTCCTGCATGACCGCAAGGCCGACATGATCATTTCCGGCGGGGTGAATATTTATCCCGCGGAGATCGAGGGGGAGTTGGTGATGCATCCGAAGATCGCCGACGTCGCGGTGTTCGGGGTGCCGCATGAGGATTGGGGGGAGGAGATCAAGGCGGTGGTGCAGCCCGCGGAGGGGGTTGAGGGGTCGGACGAGTTGACGGCTGAGCTGCTGGCTTATGCGGAGACTCGGCTGGCTCGGTTCAAGTTGCCTCGGTCGGTGGATTATTTGCCGGAATTGCCTCGGGATCCGAATGGGAAGTTGTATAAGCGGAAGTTGCGGGAGTTGTACGTTTCTTGAGGTGAGTTGTTGCGGCTGGGCCTGGTGTCTCGCACGCGGAGCGTGCGGTGGGTCCGCTGCGCTTCGGCGGGGGCTCGCCGCCCCTCGACTGGTCGTTGGGTCGGGCTCACCGCCCCTCGGCCCGGCCGTGGGATGGGCCCATCGACCCTCGGCCTGGTGGCTGTGTGGGTCGCTGGCCTTCGGCCTGGTCGTGGGGTGGGGCTCACCGTCCCTCGACTGGTCGTGGGGTGGGGGCTCGCCGTCCCTCGGCTTGGTCGTGGGATGGGCCCATCACCCCTGAGGCTGGTCGTTGGGTGGGCCGCTGGCCTTCGGCCCTGTCGTGGGATGGGGGCTCACCGCCCGTCAGCTGGTCGCTAGGTGGGGCCCACCACCCCTCAGCCTGATTGTGACTACGGCGCGGGGGTGCTTGTCAAGGCGGGAAAGATGCCTTGACAAGCACCCCCGCGCCGTGTTTTTGGCTGTGTATCGGGGTTGCGGGGGTGTGGGTGCCTTGATTGGTTGGGTGCGTCGGCTGCGGTTGGTGCGCGGCTTGGGTGGTTGGTTGCGGTGGGGTTCGCGGGTGGCGGTTTAGCGCCCCAATGTGGCATTGGGTGCATGTGACGCACCGAATGTGGCATTGGGTGCATCCTGCGCACCCAATGTGGCGTTCGGTGCATCTGACGCACCCAATGCCGCGTTGGGGCGCATCGCGGGCGTCCGGCGTACGGGGGCGGGCGGTCCGTGAAGGGGTCCCTCACGGCGTGCGGGAGGTGCGGGAGGCGAGTGAGGGGAACCCTGGGGGAATCAGAGTCAATGAGGGGTCCCCTCACGTACCTTCGTCAGCGGCCTTGGAAGTCGGGCTTGCGTTTTTCCGTGAAGGCCCTCGGGCCTTCCTTCGCGTCGGCGGAGGCGAAGACTTCGATGCCGTATTTGGCGTCCAGTTTGAAGGCTTCTTCCTCGTGCATGCCCTCGGTGTCGCGGATGGTCTTGAGGATCGCGCGTATCGCGAGGGGGCCGTTGTCGTTGATCAGTTCAGCGAGTTCCAGCGCGCGAGCCAGCGCTTGACCGTCGGGGACGACGTGGCCTACCAGGCCTATGTCGCGTGCCTCCGCGGCGGTGATGTGCCTGCCGGTGAGGAGGAGGTCGGCGGCGACGGTGTACGGGATCTGCCTGGGCAGCCGCACGGCTGAGCCGCCCATCGGGAACAGGCCCCAGCGGGGTTCGGAGACGCCGAATTTCGCGCTCTCCGCGGCTACCCGGATGTCCGTGCCCTGCAGGATTTCCGTGCCGCCCGCGATGGCCGGGCCTTCGACTGCGGCGATGAGCGGTTTGGTGAGGCGGCGGCCCTTCAGCAGGCCCTCGATGCGGCTCGGGTCGAAGGAGCCGTTCGAGAAGGACTTGTCGGGGGCGTTGCGGGACATGGATTTCAGGTCCGCGCCCGCGCAGAACGCGCCGCCGGCGCCGGTGAGGACGCAGCTGCGCACCTGGTCGTCCGAATCCACCCGGTCCCAGGCCTCGACCATGATCGAAAGCATTTCGCCGGTGAGGGCGTTGCGGGCTTCCGGGCGGTTCATCGTCACCACGAGCGTGTGGCCTTCGAGGCTGACGAGTGCGTGGGGTTCGGCCACCGGGGCCTCCTTCTCAGCTGGCCGGGGTCATTGCCCAGAACGATAACATGTTCTACTTTGGGTGCGTGGCACTCAACATCGCGGATCTACTCGAGCACGCCGTCGACGCCGTGCCGGAACGCGTCGCGGTCGTGTGCGGCGGACGCCAGGTCACCTTCGCGCAGCTGGAGAAACGCGCGAACCGGCTGGCGCACCATCTGTCCGCGCACGGCGTGGGACCCGGTTCCCACATCGGTGTCTATTCCCGGAACTCCATCGAGGCGCTGGAAGTCATGTTCGCCGCGTACAAACTGCGCGCGATCGCGGTGAACGTGAACTACCGCTACGTCCACGGAGAACTCCGCTATCTGTTCACCAATGCCGACCTGGTGGCGCTGGTGCACGAGCGGCGCTACTCCGACCGGGTGGCGGCGGTGCTGCCGGAAACGCCAAAACTGAAACACGTTGTAGTCGTCGAGGACGGGTCGGACACGCCGTACGAGACGGGCGTCGAGTACGAGTCGGCGCTCGAGGGCGAGTCGGACGAACGCGACTTCGGCGAGCGCAGCGCCGACGACCTGTACATCCTCTACACCGGCGGCACCACCGGTTACCCCAAGGGCGTGCTGTGGCGGCACGAGGACATCTGGCGCGCGCTTGGCGGCGGCATCAACTTCGTCACCGGCGAGTACGTCCCGGACGAATGGACGCTCAGCGAACAAGGCAAATCCGGTTCGCTCGTGCGCCTGCCCGCCGCGCCGCTGATCCACGGGGCCGCGCAGTGGGCCGCGTTCGGTGCGCTGTTCACCGGCAGCCCGGTGGTGTTCGTCCCGCAGTTCGACGCGCACGACGTGTGGCGCGCGGTGCAGGAACACAAGGTGCAGGTGCTGACGATCGTCGGCGACGCGATGGCGCGGCCGCTTGTGGACGCGTACCGCTCCGGCGAATACGACGCGTCGTCGCTGGTCGCGGTGTCGAGCCACGCGGCGCTGTTCTCGCATTCGGTGAAGCAGGAATTCCTCGAGATGCTGCCGAACGTCGTGATCACCGACGCGATCGGTTCGTCGGAGAGCGGGTTCACCGGAATCGGCATGGTGGGCAAGGATTCCGACCATTCCGCCGGGCCGCGGGTGAACTTCGGCAAGGACGCCATCCTGCTCGACGACGACGGCAACCTGGTCGAACCGAAGCCCGGCGCGATCGGGCTGATCGGCCGCCGCGGGCACGTCCCGCTCGGCTATTACGGCGACCCGGAGAAAAGCCGCACCATCTTCACCGAGATCGACGGCGTCCGCTACGTCGTGCCCGGCGACTACGCGCGCTACGAGGAAGACGGCACGGTCACGTTGCTGGGCCGGGGATCGCAGTGCGTGAACACCGGCGGCGAAAAGGTGTATCCCGAAGAAGTCGAGGGCGCGCTGAAATCGCATCCGGACGTTTTCGACGCGCTGGTCATCGGCATCCCGGACGACCGGCTCGGCCAGCGCGTCGCCGCCGTCGTCCAGCCGCGGCCCGGCGTGCGGCCTGATCTGGCGGCGCTGGAAGCGCACGTGCGGACCGAGGTCGCCGGATACAAGGTGCCGCGAACGGTGTGGCTGGCCGAGGAAATCGGCCGTTCGCCGAGCGGGAAACCGGATTATCCGTGGGCCCAGCGGTACGCCGCCGAACACGAACCCGCCTAGGAGGGCGCATGCGCACATCGTTGTGCGACCGGTTCGGCATCGAGGTGCCGATTTTCGGATTCACCCCGTCGGAACACGTCGCGGCCGCGATCAGCCGCGCGGGCGGCATGGGCGTGCTGGGCTGCGTCCGGTTCAACGACGCCGCCGAACTCGACGCGGTGCTGTCCTGGATGGACGAGAACACCGACGGAAAGCCTTACGGCGTCGACATCGTGATGCCGGCGAAGATCCCGTCCGAAGGCACCCAGACCGACCTGAACGAGCTGATCCCGCCGGGACACCGGGAATTTGTCGATAAAGTGCTGAAGGACCTCGCGGTCCCGCCGCTGCCCGACGACACCGACGAACGCGCCGGGGTGCTGGGCTGGCTGCACTCGGTCGCCCGGTCCCATGTGGACGTCGCGCTGAACCACCGGATCAGCCTGATCGCCAACGCACTGGGCTCGCCCCCGGTCGACGTGATCACCCGAGCCCACGACGCGGGCGTCCCGGTGGCAGCGCTGGCGGGCAAGGGCTCGCACGCGGCTCGGCACGTCGACAACGGCGTGGATCTCGTTGTCGCACAAGGACACGAGGCAGGCGGCCACACCGGCGAGATCGCGACCATGGTGCTGGTGCCGGAAATCGCGGACGCCGTGGGCGATCGCGCCCCGGTCCTGGCAGCCGGAGGAATCGGCTCCGGCCGCCAGGTCGCCGCCGCGCTGGCACTGGGCGCTTCGGGTGCGTGGATGGGCTCGTACTGGCTCGCGACGCAGGAGTACCTCCAGACCATGCCCGAATCGGAGGCGATGCAGGACGCACTGGTCGCGGCGACCTCCGCGGACACCGTCCGGACGCGGATCTACACCGGCAAGCCAGCCCGCCTGCTGAAGACCCGCTGGACGGAGGCCTGGGCGGCGCCGGGTGCGCCGGAACCGCTGCCGATGCCGTTGCAGAACCTGCTGGTTTCCCACGCGCACAACCGGATCCACGCCGCCGCGGACCCGTCGGTGGTGTCGATGCCGGTGGGCCAGATCGTCGGCAGGATGGACCGGGTCCGCCCGGTGGCCGACGTGATGGCGGATCTGGTGCAGGGGTTCGACGAGACGGTGTCCCGGCTGGACAAGCTCCGCTGAGCTTCAGGCGAGGCGCTGCTTGACGAAGAGGGCGGCCCGGTCGAGGGCTTGCCCTGCTTCGTCGAGGGTGTCGGTGAAGGTTTGGAAGACGTGCGGGACGTCGGCGGTGATGTCGAGGATCACGTCGACGTCCGCCTCGCGGGCGCGTTTTGCCAGCCGGACCGAGTCGTCCAGCAGGACCTCGTTCGTGCCGACCTGCAGCAGGATCGGCGGGAAGCCGGTCAGGTCGGCGTGGACCGCCGGGGCGAGGAGCGGCTGGGCCGGGTCCGCGCCTGCCAGGTACAACTTGCCGGTCTTGCGCAAGCTTTCCCCGGTGAAGAAGGGGTCGGCGGCTTCCTTGTCCGCCACGGACGCTCCGGAATGCGTGTGGTCGAGTCCCGCCGAGAACGCGACGATCCCCGCAGGCATCGGCAGTCCCGCGTCGCGCGCGGCGAGGGTGGTGGTGACGGAGAGACCGCCGCCCGCGGAGTCGCCGGCGAAGACGATCGAGGACGGGTCGTTGTCTTCCAGGAGGCTGCGGTAGGCGGCGAGGCAGTCCTCGATCCCGGCCGGGAACGGGTGCTCGGGCGCGAGCCGGTAATCCAGCGAGAGCGCGCGGATTCCGGTGCGCAGGACCAGGTTCGCGGTCAGCCCCATCGCGGTGTGCGGCGAACCCAGCGCGAACGATCCGCCGTGGAAGTACAGGATCGTGCCCGGCCGCGGCGTGCCCGGAGGTTCGACGAGGACGGCCGGTCTCCCGGCGAGCGTGGTCGGAGTCTCGCGATGTTCGGCCGGCACGGGGTACTGGCTCATGAACGCGGCGAACCCGGCCCGCATCTGATCGATCGAAGTCGCTTCGGGCCGCTCCGGTGCGTTTCGCAGTTTTTCGTCCACCGCGCGGCGCTGTTCCCTGCTCATGGGGTCCCCTCAGGATTCCGTGGAAGTATATGCCGAGGCATCTAATGCTAGACTATATGCCATGGCAGGTACTTCGGCAAACGAGCAGTTCTTCGACCATCTCGTGCGCTGCGAGACCCGGATCTACAACGCGCTGACGGACGGTCTCAAGGCCGAGCACGGCATCGGCGCGTCGCAGTTCGAATTCCTGCAGTACCTGGGACGGCATCCGCAGTCGCGGGTCGCGGACCTCGCGGTGAACTTCGCCGTCGGGATCGGGGCGACCAGCAAGAGCGTCGACCGGCTCGAAGCACGCGGATGGGTGCGCCGGGTGCCGAACCCGGAGGACCGCCGGTCGTCGCTGCTCGAGCTGACTCCCGCCGGACGCGAGCTGGCCGAGGCGATGGAGAAGACGTTCCAGGACCAGCTCGAGCTGCTGATCGGCTCGGTGGTGGGGGAGGACCGGGTCGCGGAGGTCGTCGCCGTGCTCGCCGAGCTGCGGGGAGTGCTGGAGGAGCGGGGAGCGGGGCTTCCTGCGGGCTAGGTTTCGCGGGTTCTGGTGGCGGGGTTGGTTCCGACGCGGCGGCGCGGAACTCGGCGACTCCGGGCGGGTTGCCAGCGTGGCATCGCAGGCTTTGTCTCAGACGGAGGTTCGCGAGCTGTGCCTTCCAGCAGCAGTCCAGGCCTCTCCGCTTCTGCGGCGTGCCTGGCACAACGCCGCGCAAGCCGGGTGCGGAACCCCGGCGGAGTCCGTGCCCGGCTCGTCACTGCAGGGGTCAGATTCTGCGGCGTGCCTGGCACAACGCCGCGCAAGCCGGGTGCGGAACCCCGGCGGAGTTCCGTGCCCGGCTCGTCACTGCAGGGGTCAGATTCTGCGGCGTGCCCGGGACAACGCCGCGCAAGCCAGGCGCGGAACCCCGGCGGAGTTCCGTGCCCGGCTCGTCACTGCAGGGGCCAGATTCTGCGACGTGCCCGGCACAACGCCGCACAAACCGGGTGCGGAACCCCAGCGGAGTTCCGCACCCGGCTCGTCGGCGCAGGGGTCAGATCTTCCCGGCCGCCGCGGCGATGTCGGAGGCGAACGTGCTCACCTCGGTGTACACGCCGGGTGCGTGGGCCCTGGCGCAGCCGTCGCCCCAGCTGACGATGCCCACCTGGATCCATTCGCCCGCTCCGTCGCGGCGGAACATCGGGCCGCCGGAGTCGCCCTGGCAGGTGTCGACTCCGCCGGTGTCCAGCTTGCCCGCGCACAGTTCCGCGTCCGGCTTCAGGTCGGCGTAGTCGCCGCCCTGGGACTGGCACGTCGAGTCGTCCACGAAGGGGACCTCGGCCTTCAGCAGGTAGCGCTGCTGCGCGCCGCCTTCCTGGGCCGCGCCCCAGCCGGCGATGGTGAAGGTGCCGGAGTTGTTGTCGGCGTTCTTCGCGATCGGCAGCGTCGGGATTCCGCTCACCGGGCTCGCCAGCTTGATCAGCGCCCAGTCGCCGCCGGTGGAGTCGTACGTCGGGGAGCGGTAGACGTAGGTCGAGCGCACCTTTTTCGCGCTCGAGCTCTGCAGATCGACCACGCCGAGCGTCGCGGTGATCGACGAGTCCGCTCCGGTGCGGTCGACGCAGTGCGCGGCGGTCAGCACGATCTGGTCGGTGTACAGCGCGCCGCCGCAGCCCATCGAAAGCCGGACCATCCACGGGAATTCCCCTTGGTCGGCGCGGGTCCCGCCGACGACCTGAGGCTCCGCACCCGGCGACGGCGGCGTCGACGCGACGGCGGGTGTCGCCAGTCCGGCGGCGGCCGCGAGTGCTGCCGCGCCTGCCAGTACTCGCGTGAGCATGCTGAAGTTTCGCTTGTCGGCCAAGGGGATTGTCCTTCCGGTGTCCACAGTGGAGCTTCCGCTCCCGGGGGCGGGGAGGTGTCGTGCGTGACGAATCGACTACACCAGAGCGGCGGTAAGTGGACAACCAACTTTCTTCGGATCTTTCGGATTCTTCACCGGATCCGGCAGATTTCGCCGCCGCAGACGACGCGAAAAAGCAGCCTTGACCTGGGGATGTAGGAGAATCGGAGTAACCCGCCGGAGACGGCGCGAGGGGGACTTTCGCGCACCGCCTGCTGCGCACGAGCCGGAATCCCGTGCGAGAAAGCCAAAACTCAGCGCGCAACCCCTCGGCGGCGCACCAAGTACGCCACCACTCCGAGCCCCAGCACCAAACACCCGCTGATCACCGAGGCGACCGGCAAACTGAACGCCAGCACCGCGCACCCCGCCAGCCCACCGGCCGCGACCACCTTCGGCGCTGCTCCCTCGTCCCGGCGCAGCGTCAACGCCGAAGCGTTCGCCACGGCGTAATAAGCCAGCACCGCGAACGACGAAAACCCAATCGCACCACGCAAATCCGTCGTCGTCGCCAATACCGCCACCACCACGCCCACCGCCAGTTCAGCCCGATGCGGCACCGAAAACCGAGGATGCACCGCGGCCAAGAACCGAGGCAGATGCCCGTCCCGCGCCATCGCGAGCGTCGTCCGCGAAACGCCCAGCACCAGCGCCAGCAACGATCCCAACGCGGCCACCACGGCACCGACACGAACCACGAGCGACAGCGACGGCACGGCCGAAGCGAGCGGATCGGGACTCGCGCCGATCCCGTCCGGCCCCAACGACACCAGCAGCACCACCGCCACCACGGCGTACACCACGAGCGTCAGTCCCAAAGCGAGCGGAATGGCGCGCGGAATCGTGCGGGCTGGATCGCGGACTTCCTCGCCCAGCGTGGCCAGCCGGGCGTAACCGGCGAATGCGAAGAACAGCAATCCGGCGGCCTCGAGCACGCCGCCGCCGTGAAACGGAGTCCACGGCGAAACGTGCGGGCCGGAAAATCCGAAAACCGCGACCAAGGTAAGCACGAGGAGAGTGATGCAAACGATCACCCGGGTAGCCAAAGCGGACCGGTGCACGCCGAGATAGTTCACGCCAGTGACCAATCCGATCACGCCCACCGCGAGAATGCTCCGCCAAGGCTGGCCGAGCCCGGGCGCGGCGTAAGCGACGACGGTCAAGGTCATGGCCGCGCAGCTCGCCGTTTTCCCAGCGACGAAGCCCCAACCCGCTAAGTATCCCCAAAATTCACCCAGGCGAGCGCGTCCGTACACATACGTGCCACCGGATTCCGGGTACAGCGCGGCAAGCCGGGCGGAAGAAGTCGCGTTGCAGTAGGCGACCAGCGCGGCCACGGCGAGCGCGGGCAGCAATCCCGCACCCGCGGCGCGCGCGGCCGGGGCGAACGCGGCGAAAACGCCCGCGCCGATCATCGAACCGAGTCCGATGAATACGGCGTCGGCGAGGCCTAACCGGCGGGCCAAAGGCATTGCGGGGTCCTCCCGTGGGGTCAGTTCGCGAGACAGCGAACCACGCGCCGCGCGACTGGCATAGGCTCGGGTCTCGTGCCCACGTCTTCGCCGCTGTCCCGCCTGTCCGCCGACGGACCGGTCCGCGACGGCATCCCGGATCACGGCCGCGTGCCGCGCTACTACGCGGTGAAGGTCGAACTGCTGGCCGTCATCGCTGAACTGGGCGAGGGGAGCGCGCTGCCCACGGAACGCGAACTGTGCGAACGGTTCGAGGTATCCCGTGCGACGGTCCGGCAGGCGGTCGGCGAGCTGGTCCTCGAAGGCCGGCTGTCGCGACGGCAGGGGAGCGGCACGTACGTCGCCGCGCCGAAGCTGGTCCAGCCGCTCGCGCTTGTCAGCTACACCGAAGGCCTGCGCCGCCAAGGAATCCGGCCGGGGCGCACGGTGATCACGCTCGAACGCCGCGCCGCGGGCACCGGACTGGCCGCCGACCTGCGGATCGAACCGGCCGCCGAGGTGATCCACCTGGAACGCGTCCTGCTCGCCGACGACGAACGCGTCGGCCTCGAATCGACCTTCCTCCGCGCCGACAGGTTCCCCACGCTGCCGGAGGATTTCGACCCGGAGCAGTCGCTGTATGCGTATCTGCGCGACGAACTGGGTGTCGTCTTCGACGGGGCCGAGGAACGCGTGGAGACCGTCCTCGCGACGCCCCGCGAGGCGCTGCTCATCGGCACGAACCCGGCGCTGCCGATGCTGCTGATGCACCGCGTGTCGTGGGGCCCGGACGGCGAGCCGTTCGAGCGGGTCCGGTCGCTTTACCGCGGGGACCGGCTGAGTTTCGTCACGCGACTGAGCCGCGTCGAGTAGCTGTCACAGTCCGTTCCGCCGGTTCGTTCCCTCTGCATCGAACGGAGGGACAACCATGGACATCGCATTGTGGACCGCGCAGGCGGCTCTCGCCTTGCTCTTCGCTTTGTCCGGCGTGCTGAAGTCGGCGATGTCGCGCGAGCGGCTGCTCGAAACGGGGCAAACCGGGGTGGCGGCCTATCCGATGCCGGTCGTGCGCTTCACCGCGATCTGCGAACTCCTCGCGGCGGCCGGTCTGATCCTGCCCCGGCTGACCGGGATCGCCCCGGTGCTCACCGGGTGGGCGGCGGTCGGCCTGGCCGTGGTGATGATCGGGGCGATGGCGGGGCACGCGCGGCTGGCGGTCACGGAACACCGCCCGAAGGAGTACCGCAACGTCGCGGCGAATGTCGTGATCCTGGCGGTCTGCGTGTTCGTCGCAGTCGGCCGGCTCTGAAGATAACGGAACGGTAACTCATCTGGTCCAATATTCGAGGCTGCTTCACCTGGCGTTCCCCGTGCCGACAGGCTCCGTTGAGCGCGGGCGGCGACTGTTGCGGCCGTGCGAATCCTCATCGTTGGCGGCGGCGTGCTCGGCACCCAGCACGCCTGGCAGGCCGTGGAACGCGGCCACGAAGTCCTTCAGCTCGAACGCGAGCCGGAGGCGCGCGGAGCGTCGGTCCGCAACTTCGGGCTGGTCTGGGTCGGCGGGCGGGCTGCCGGTCCGGAGCTGGAGACGGCGGTGCGCGCCCGGGAACTGTGGGAGCGGATCGGCGAACGCGTGCCCGCGCTGGGTTTCCGGCCCAACGGCTCACTGACGGTCGTCCGGACCGACGCTGAGCTGGCTGTCGCGCAGGAGGTCGTCGCCGGGCCGGAGGCGGCGGAGCGCGGCTTCAAGCTCCTCGACGCGAAGGAAACCCGGGCGCTGAACCCGGCTTTGCGCGGCAACTTCACCGGCGCGCTGTGGTGCGAGCGCGACGCGGCGGTCGAACCGCGGACCGCGCAGCCTGCGCTCCGTGAAGCGCTCAAAGCGAGCGGGCGTTACGAGTGGCTGCCGGGCCGCGAGGTGCGGAACCTGACCGAAAACGGCGTCGTGGACGATCACGGTGAGCGCCACGAAGGCGACGTCGTGGTGTTCTGCACCGGCGCGTGGCTCGGCGGGCTGGTCCGCGAGATCGCGGGCGAGATCCCGGTGCGGCGGGTCCGGTTGCAGATGGCGCAGACCGAACCTCTCGACGAGCCGTTGCCCACCAGCGTCGCGGACGGCGACAGCTTCCGGTACTACCCGGCCTACCGCGGCGCCGCGCTCGACGTGATGAACGAAGGCCAGCCACAGGGCGAAATCGCCGCGCAGAACGCGATGCAGCTGCTCATGGTGCAGCGCCGCGACGGCTCGCTCACCATCGGCGACACGCACGAGTACGCGCAGCCGTTCTCCTTCGACGTCACCGAAGACCCGTACGAACACCTCGCCGAAGTGGCGGGTGCCCTGCTCGGCCGTCCGCTGCCGCGAATCCGCCGCCGTTGGGCAGGCGTCTACGCCCAGGCAACCGACTCGGCCGCGGTGGTGCACCGGGAACGGTTGTCCGGCAACGCTTTCCTCGTCACCGGTCCTGGCGGCCGGGGAATGACCTGCTCGCCCGCAATCGCCGAAGACACCGCAAAGGAGCTGGGCTGGTGACCACCGAACTCGTCGTGCTCGACATGGCCGGAACCACCGTCGCGGACGACGGACTGGTCGAACGCGCCTTCACCGCGGCGATCGCCGCCGCCGGAGTGTCCGAAGAGGACGAACAGTACGCCGGAATGCTCGACTACGTTCGGGAAACCATGGGTCAGTCGAAGATCACCGTGTTCCGCGCGCTGCTCGGCGACGAAGACCTCGCCCAGCGCGCGAACGCCGAATTCGAGGGCTCGTACGGACGGCTGGTCGCGGCCGGGGAGTGCAAGCCGATCCCCGGTGCCGAGGAAACCATCCGCGGCCTGCGGGAGAACGGCATCCGGGTCGCGTTGACCACCGGATTCGCGCCCACGACGCAGCGCGCGCTGCTGGACGCGCTCGGCTGGCACGACCTCGCCGACCTCGCGCTCGCTCCCGGCGACGGCGTGCGCGGCCGGCCGTATCCCGACCTGATCCTCGCCGTCGCGCTGAAACTGCAGGTCACCGACGTCCGCAACATCGCGGTGGTCGGCGACACCCCCACCGATGTCCGCACCGGTCTCGCCGCCGCCGCCGGAATCGCCGCCGGAGTGCTCACCGGCGCCAGCAACCGCGCCGACCTGGAAGCAGCAGGCGCGACCCACGTTCTCGACTCCGTCTCCGCCCTCCCCGCCGTACTCGAAGGAGCCACCCAGCCATGAGAATCCGGAAAGCGACCGTCGTCGCTCTCGTCGCGGCCCTCGCCGGCCTGCTGTCCGCGTGCGGCGGCACGGCGGGCGGCGCGTCCGGCGACCAGACCGTCACCGTGTACACCGCGGACGGGCTCGAGGACTGGTACAACGCCCGGTTCGCCGAGTTCAAGCAGCAGACCGGGATCACCGTCCAGGCCGTCACCGCCGGTTCCGCCGAGGTCGTTTCGCGTGTGGGCAAGGAAAAGGCCAACACCCAGGCCGACGTCCTCGTGACGCTCCCGCCGTTCGTCCAGCAGGCGGCGAAGGAAGGCCTGCTCGCGGCGTCCGCGCCGAAGGGCGTCGACCAGGTTCCGGCCGCGCAGAAGGACCCGCAGGGCCGCTACTACGCGATGATGAACAACTACCTGAGCTTCATCTACAATCCGCAGCAGGCAAACCCCGCCCCGAAGACCTGGAACGACCTTCTCGACCCGAAGTACAAGGGCAAGCTCCAGTACTCGACGCCGGGCGAAGCGGGCGACGGCACCGCGGTGCTGCTGCAGGCCCAGCACGTGTTCGGCGAGCAGGGCGCGCTCGACTACCTCGGTCGGCTGCAGGCGAACAATGTCGGGCCGTCGTCGTCCACCGGCAAGCTGCAGCCGAAGGTCGCGAAGGGCGAGATCCTGGTCGCCAACGGAGACCTGCAGATGAACCTCGCCGAGATCGACAAGAGCGGCGGGTTCTCGGTGTTCTTCCCGGCCGATGCGCAGGGCAAGCGGTCCACCTTCGCGCTGCCGTACTTCGCCGGTCTGGTCAACAACGCTCCGCACGCGGACAACGCGCGCAAGCTGCTCGACTTCCTGTTCTCGCCGGAAACCCAGGTGAAGGCCAGCGACGCGTACGGCATCCCGGCCCGCTCCGACGTCAAGCCGCAGGGCCCGAAGGCAGAGAAGATCACCGCCGCGATGTCCGGAGTGGACATTTGGACCCCGGACTGGAACTCCGTCCTCGGCCGTCTCGACGCCGACCTCACCGCGTACCGGAAGGCCACCGGACTGTGACTCCGGCAGTAGAGTTCCGCGGCGTATCCGTCCACTTCGGAGCGACGCAAGCGCTTGCCCCGCTGGATCTCTCGGTAGCGCGCGGCGAAACCCTCGCGCTGCTGGGGCCGTCCGGTTCCGGCAAGTCGACCGCGCTCAAGGCGCTCGCCGGGTTCCTTCGGCCGAGCGCCGGACGGGTGCTGCTCGACGGCCAGGACGTCACCGATCTGCCGCCGCATCGGCGCGGTCTCGGCGTGGTGGTGCAGAGCTACGCGCTGTTCCCGCACCAGCGGGTCGCCGACAATGTCGCGTTTGGACTGAAGGCGCGGAAGATGCGCCGGGGGGACGTGGTGAAGCGCGTCGGCGAGGTGCTGGAACTGGTCGGGATGAGCGAGTACGCGCGCCGGTATCCCCGTGAGCTGTCCGGCGGGCAGCAGCAGCGGGTCGCGCTGGCGCGGGCGCTCGCGATCCGGCCCAACGTGCTGTTGCTCGACGAGCCACTGTCCGCATTGGACGCCGCGCTGCGTGAGGACATGGTCGCGGAACTGCTGCGGCTGCGGGCCGAATTGCCGGACACGACGCTGATCTACGTCACTCACGACCAAAGCGAAGCGCTCGCGCTCGCCGACCGGATCGCGGTGCTGCGCGACTCCCGGCTGGTCGAACTCGGTCCGTGCGAACAGCTTTACCGCCGTCCGGCCACCGAGTTCACCGCGAGCTTCCTCGGCGCGGCGAACCTGATCCCGGTCGAACTGGTGCGTGCGGACGGGACTGTCGCGACGGTCCGGCTGGCCGGGCGCGAGCTGTCCGCCGAACCGTCCGGCACGCTTCAACCGGAGCGGCCGGTGGCGCTCGGCGTGCGTCCGCACCGGATTTCGGTCGGCGAACTCGGACCGGGCACCTTCCCGGCGCTGGTGCGCGGCGTGCAGTGGCGCGGTTCCGGATACCGGCTCGACCTGCGGCTTACCGACGAGGTGTGCGACATTCGCGCCGAGGTGCCGGACAGTCCGGTGCTGCCCGCGGTCGGCGACCGGGTCGGAGTGTCCATTCCGGACGGTTGCCCGTTGGTGGGGGTGGGCGGATGACCGGCCTCGCCCTCGGCACCGCCGCGGTCGCCCCGGCCCGCCGCAGCACGCGGCCCCGCCGGTACCGGATCGGCTGGCTGCTCCCGCCCGCGATCGTGGTCGCCGGGTTCTTCGGCTATCCGCTGGTGCTGGTGATCCTGCAGTCGTTCACCGCGCAGGACGGCAGTTTCGGGCTTTCGGTGTGGGCGCAAGTGCTGTCGTCGCCGGAATTCGGCCGCGCGGTGTGGCAGACAGTGTTGCTGGCCTTGGGTTCCACCGTCGGTTGCGTGCTGCTCGGCGGATTTCTCGCGCTGGTTGTCGCGTTCGTCCCGTTTCCCGGGGCGACGCTGCTCGCCCGCCTCGTGGACACGGTGCTGGCGTTCCCGTCGTTCCTGATCGCGCTGGCCTTCACCTTCCTTTACGGCGGCGCGGGAGTCTTCGGCACCGCCGGGTTTCTGTACTCGCCGTGGGGCGTCCTGCTCGCCGAGATCACCTTCTACACGCCGTTCGTGATGCGGCCCGCTCTTGCGGCGTTCAACCAGGTTCCGTCGGCTCAACTGGATGTCGCGGCGAGCCTCGGCGCGCGGCCGGGCCGGGTGCTGTGGCGCGTGGTGCTGCCGGAAGCGTTGCCGTCGCTCGCGTCCGGTGCGTGTCTGGTGCTGCTGTTGACGATGAACGAGTTCGGCATAGTGCTGTTCCTCGGCGCCAAGGGCGTCTCGACGTTGCCGATGCTGGTGTACGGCAAGGGAATCGTCACGTTCGACTTCCCGGCCGCATCCGTGGTCGCGGTGGTGAACGTGGTGCTGTCGCTGGTGCTCTACACGGTTTACCGGCGAGTCGTCAGGGGAGGAGGCCGTCGTGCTGCTGTGGACGCGGCGTAGCCGGTTGCTGGTGTGGCTGGTGTTCGGCGTGGTTTTCCTCGGGGTGGTGGCCGCGCCGCTGGTGATGATCGTGCTGGCGTCGTTCGCCGGAAGTTGGACGGGCGTGCTGCCCAGCGGACTCACCGGAGCGCATTACGCCGACGCGCTGTCCGGCGAGACGTTCGCGAGCTTGTCGGTGAGCGTGCAGACCGGGGTGATCACGTCACTGGTCTCGGTGGTGCTCGGCACCTGGGCCGCGCTGGCCGTCGACCACGCGCCGCCGCGGCTGCGCCGGATCGCGGATTCGCTGTTCCACCTCCCGATCGCGGTGCCGTCGGTGGTGCTGGGGCTCGCGTTGCTGGTGGCGTTCAGCCGTCCGCCGGTGGCGTTCAACGGCACGCGCTGGATCGTCCTCGCCGGACACTTGATGATCCTGCTGCCCTTCGCGTACAGCACGGTTTCGGCCGCGCTGCAACGTGTTGATCCGCTGCTCGCGCAGGCCGCGGCGAGTCTCGGCGCGCGTCCGTTGCGAGTGCTGGTGCGCGTGCGGTTGCCAGTGCTGCTGCCCGCGATGTCGGCTTCGGCCGGTTTGGCGCTGGCGATGTCGATGGGCGAATTGGGCGCGACGATGATGCTGTACCCGCCCGACTGGCGGACGCTCCCGGCGACCATTTTCTCCCTCACTGACCGGGGACAGGTGTTTCTCGCGTCCGCGAGCACGGCGCTGTTGCTGGTGGTGACACTGGCCGGGGTGGTGCTGCTGGGGCTGGTGCGGGGGAAGGCTGCGGCCCGGTGAAATAGTTTCCCGCCCGGATGCAACCTTCCGGGGCGCGATTCCGTCCGCGTTGCATGCGGACTACAGGGAAAATCGTGGGAGCGAGCGCGCTGCTGCTGACGGTCGCGGCGTGCGGGGGCAACGGAACCGTGGCTGCGCCGGTTTCCTCGGGACCGCCAGCTAGTTCGACGTCGGTTTCCTCGCCGCCGTCTTCTTCGCCGTCGGTCTCCCCGCCGCCGGCTTCAGCGCCGCCGAAGAGCCGTCCGACGCAGGGCGTGCCGCCGGGGGACACTGCGCCTGCTGCCGGGCAGATCAACGCCTCGGCCCTTCCGGCTGGCTATCCGCACGATGTCACGCTCGCTGAGGGCGGCTCGGTCGTGGTGATCCACGCCGAGGAAGGCGGATGCGACAAGCTCAGCGCGAAGGCGGGGGAGCAGACGGCGACTCAGGTTGTCGTGCTGGTGACGCTCACCAAGGCGCCGCACGGGCAGATGTGTCCGATGCACATCCGGGAGATTTCGTTGCCGGTACGGCTCGCCGCGCCGCTGGGCGGGCGGGAATTGGTATTGAAGCCCGGTCCGTGAAGATCGGGTGCAACCCGGCGGGGCGGTCGGTCCGTCCAGGGATCATGAGGTACTCGACGAAGCTGATCGGAACGACACGACTGGCGGGCGCGGCACTGGTGCTCACGATGGCAGCCGCGTGCGGCAGTCCGACGAGCATGGCGAACGCACCAGCGTCCGGGACCGAGACTGCGCCGCCGAGCGGCAGTGCTTCGGCGCCGCCGTCGTCGCCGGGCAAGCCCCAGTTCAACCCGCCCGCGGGGGCGGTGCGGGTTCCGGACAAACAGGTGGACGGGGCTGCGTTGCCTAAGACGTTTCCCAAGGAGGTTTATTCGGACAGCGGGGGGAAGGTGCTCGTGGTGCGGGCTGAGGAAGGCGGGTGCGGGCATGCGCTTGGGTCCGCTGTGGAGCAGTCTGCGCAGCGGGTGGTGGTGGATTTGAGCGAGACCAAGGCGCAGACCGGGCAGATGTGCACGATGGATTTGCGGCATCCGGTGATTTCGGTGCCGTTGGGGGCGCCGTTGGGGGAGAGGACTGTGGTGTTGAAGCAGTCTCCGCCTCGGTGAGGTCGTGGGGTGAGGGGTCGGACGGCTTCGTCGGGGGGTCGTTCGGCTCGTCGCCTGGCGGCGACATTGCGCCTTGAGGTTGGCCACCACCCCTCAGCCTGATTGTGACTACGGCGCGGAGGTGCTTGTCAAGGCGGGAAAGATGCCTTGACAAGCACCTCCGCGCCGTGTTTTTGGCTGTGTATCGGGGTTGGGGGGGTGTGGCTGCCTTGATCGTTGGGGTGCATCGGGTGCGGGAGGGGGTGGACTTCCTTCGGAAGTCCACAGTGGACTTGTTTGTGTGCGTCGATGGCAGGGGGAGGGGTGCGGCCTTAGGCTGCGTGAATGGGTACTCGCCAGGTTTCGCGCAGTGCTGTTGTTGCTGCGGCGCCGGAACGGATTTTCGCGTTGCTCGTCGATCCGGCGCAGCATCCGCTCATTGACGGGTCGGGCACGGTGCGGGCCAGTCAGGGGTCGGCGCCGGCGCGGTTGTCGTTGGGGGCGCGGTTCGGCATGGAGATGCGGATGGGGGCGCCGTACCGGATTCAGAACACCGTGGTCGAGTTCGAGGAGAATCGGCTGATTGCTTGGCGGCACTTCTCCGGGCATCGGTGGCGTTGGCTGCTCGAGCCGACCGAGGACGGGCGCACCGAGGTCACCGAGACCTTCGACTGGTCTACTGCTCGGTCGCCGCTGGCTATTCGGTTGCTCGGGTTTCCCAAGCGCAACGCCGAGGCCATCGAGAAAACTCTCGCCCGGTTGGGCGGGATGTTTCCCGGATGACCTCGGCGTCGGCCGGAATCAGCGGAAGCTGATCTGCAGGACCGGTTCGCTGGTTTCGGAGAAGAAGTCGTTGCCCTTGTCGTCGATGACGATGAACGCGGGGAACTCTTCGACCTCGATTTTCCAGACCGCTTCCATGCCGAGTTCGGCGTACTCGAGCACGTCGACCTTCTTGATGCAGTCCTTCGCCAGCCGCGCGGCCGGGCCGCCGATCGAGCCGAGGTAGAAGCCGCCGTGTTCCTTGCAGGCCGCGGTGACCTGCTTCGAGCGGTTGCCCTTCGCCAGCATCACGAGCGAACCGCCCGCGGCCTGGAACTGGGCGACGTACGAGTCCATCCGGCCCGCGGTCGTCGGGCCGAACGAGCCGGACGCGTAGCCGTCGGGGGTCTTCGCCGGGCCCGCGTAGTAGACCGGGTGGTCGCGGAGGTACTGCGGCATCTCCTCGCCGGCGTCGAGGCGCTCGGCGATCTTCGCGTGGGCGATGTCGCGCGCCACGACCAGCGGGCCGGTCAGCGACAGGCGCGTCTTCACCGGCAGTTGCGCCAGCTGGGCGCGGATCTGGTCCATCGGCTGGTTCAGATCGACCGACACGACCTCGTCGGACAGGTCTTCCTCGGTGACGTCCGGCAGGAAGCGGGCCGGATCGCGCTCGAGCTGTTCGATGAACACGCCCTCGCTCGTGATCTTCGCCTTCGCCTGGCGGTCGGCCGAGCAGGACACCGCGACGCCGACCGGGCAGCTCGCGCCGTGCCGGGGCAGGCGGATCACGCGGACGTCGTGGCAGAAGTACTTCCCGCCGAACTGGGCGCCGATGCCGAACTGGCGCGTCATCTCCAGCACCTGCTGCTCGAGGTCGCGGTCGCGGAACGCGTGGCCCAGCTCGGAACCCTCGGCGGGAAGGTTGTCCAGGTAGCGCGCGGAAGCCAGCTTCGCGACCTTGAGGTTGAACTCGGCCGACATGCCGCCGACGACGATCGCCAGGTGGTACGGCGGGCACGCGGCGGTGCCCAGGCTGCGCAGCTTCTCGTCCAGGAACCGGGCGAGCCGCTTCGGGTTCAGAACCGCCTTCGTTTCCTGGTACAGGAACGTTTTGTTGGCGCTGCCGCCGCCCTTGGCCATGAACAGGAACTCGTACGACGGGTCCGTCGCGTCGGTGTCCTTGTGGTACAGCTCGATCTGCGCCGGGAGGTTCGTGCCGGTGTTGCGCTCTTCCCAGAAGTTAATCGGGGCCATCTGCGAGTAGCGCAGGTTCAGCTGCTGGTAGGCGTCGAAAATGCCCTGAGACAGCGCGCGCTCGTCGTCGCCGCCGGACAGCACGCCCTCGGTGCGCTTGCCGATGACGATCGCGGTGCCGGTGTCCTGGCACATCGGCAGCACGCCGCCTGCCGAGATGGCCGCGTTGCGGAGCAGGTCCATCGCGACGAACCGGTCGTTGCCGCTGGCTTCGGGGTCGTCGACGATCGCGCGCAGCTGCTGCAAGTGTGACGTACGCAACAGGTGCTGGATGTCGGTGATCGCCGTGCGCGCGAGCGTCGTCAGCGCTTCCGGATCGACCTTCAGAAACTTCCGCCCGGCGGCTTCGACGGTCTCGACGCCGTCGGCGGTGACCAGCCGGTATTCGGTGGTGGTGTCCTTGCCGAGCGGCAGGACTTCGGTGTGCTGGAACGTGGTGGGCGGCACAGCGAGGCTCCTTTGCCCTGATCGGGATTGGCTCACGGTACTCAGCGGGTTCCGCCCGGTCGCACGGGCGCGGGGACGCTGTGGGATAGCGCACGCCAGCGGTGCTTCCCGCGGGTTTCGGGCAGGCATGGTCGGGAGGCCGGGCCCACCCCGACGGACCCGACCTCCCGGGGAAAGCGGACCGGATGCGCACACACCCGCCCCGCGTGACCAACGGGACCCCCGCCGGCGCGTTGACCGGACGCCGCACAGCGGGGGTCGCGAACGCTTGCTACCCACTGCCCAGAACCGCCAAACGCGAACGAGACGCGAATTCCACGAACGGGTGCGCGGAGTGGTGACGGGGTTGCGGTGGGTGTCAGGACGAATCGGGTCAAGGGGAGGAAACGGGGCACGGAAGGTGGAGGGTGCGCTCAGAAGGGGCTTAAGTGGCTGGTGAGGCTCAAGTGGCTGGTGGGGCTGGTGGTGTTGATGAGGCGATTTGTCGGCAATTCGACGTTGCCCTCGGCGGGGCAGCGGTCAGGGCGGCAGGCGGGGGAAATCGGGGCTGGGCACGACAAAACCCCCGGTCCGAAAGCCGAACCGAGGGTCTTGCGCAACCAGCGGCACGAACCGCTGCCCATCGAAACAATCTGTGGTCGAAGAGTCCCCGTCCCGCCTGACCGGGCCCCACCCGGTCCCCACGGAAAACCCTGACCGTGCCTGTCCGCGTGCTTGCCGCGGCCGGGCTCACCGGACCCCGCGCCCGGTCAGTCCGCCGCGCCAGCCCGAATGCTCGCTGACCGGCTTCTCCGCCCTCCCCGGAACCCGGAACCCGAGCCCGAAACCCCGGGTCCGGAGAGGGAAGAAAACTCAGCTGGCGTACGCCCGCAGCCGGTCGGCGCGCTCGCCCTGGCGCAGCTTCGCCATGACCTCGCGTTCGATCTGCCGCACGCGTTCGCGCGACAGGCCGAAGTGCTTGCCGATCTGGTCGAGCGTGCGCGGCTGGCCGTCGTCGAGGCCGTAGCGCAGGCGGATGACGTGCTGTTCGCGGTCGTCCAGCGTGGCCAAAACCCGACGGAGGTCGTCTTGCAGCAGGCCGGAGATCACGGCGCTCTCGGCGTCGGTCGCCTCCGAGTCTTCGATGAAGTCGCCCAGCGGGGCGTCTTCCTCGGTGCCCACCGGCATGTCGAGGCTCACCGGGTCGCGCGACTGGTCGAGCAGGTCCGAGATCTTGTGCACCGGAATGCCCGATTCGGCGCTCAGTTCCTCGTGCGTCGCGTCGCGGCCCAGCTGCTGGTGCAGGTCGCGGCGGATCCGGGCCAGCTTGTTCACCTGTTCGACCAGGTGGACCGGCAGCCGGATGGTGCGGCCCTGGTCCGCCATGCCTCGGGTGATGGCCTGGCGGATCCACCACGTGGCGTACGTGGAGAACTTGAACCCCTTGGAGTAGTCGAACTTCTCCACCGCGCGGATCAGGCCCAGGTTCCCCTCCTGGATCAGGTCGAGCAGCGGCATGCCCCGTCCGGTGTAGCGCTTCGCGAGCGACACCACGAGCCGGAGGTTGGCCTCCAGCAGGTGGTTCTTCGCGACGTGGCCGTCGCGGACCAGCGCGCGCAGTTCCTTGCGGCGCTGCGGCGTGAGGCCCTCGGCGGTGTCGAGCATGTGCTGGGCGAAGACCCCGGCTTCGATCCGCTTCGCCAGCTCGACCTCGTCGGCCGCGGTGAGCAGCGCGGTCTTGCCGATGCCGTTCAGGTACACGCGCACCAGGTCGGCGGCGGGGCTCTGGGCGTCGAGGTCGGCGTCGGTGAGCGCCCCCACGCTCACCCGCTCCTCGGTCTGCTGTGCTGGAATCCCGCGCTCGCGAATCCCGCGCGCTTCGCGTTCGAGAGTCTGGACTGACATTCTGCCTCCCCGGTCACGGGCTGAACGTGTCTCGCCGGCGCCTGCGGGACGGGGCCTGTGGAATCCCGTGTCCGCGGGCCCAGCCGGCTTGGCTGGACACTGGTCTCAACGCTCCGGGTAGGTGAAACGTTCCCGGCTCGCTGAAATGAGGACGGGCGTACCCGCCTCGCGGTTGCTCCACCAAAACTGAGGTTTTGCTGAGAACCGCTGCGCTCCGGGGAATGCGCTCGAATCGCGCTCCGTGCCTTCGATGTTACGCGGCCTTCTCCAATGTGGTCTAGACCTCAACGAGAACGGTGAACGGGCCGTCGTTCACGCTTTCCACCGCCATCTCCGCGCCGAACCGTCCGGTCGAGACGGTCGCGCCGCGGCCGCGCAGTTCCGCGACCACGGCGTCCACCAGGGGTTCGGCGATTTCCGGCCGGGCGGCGGCGGTCCACGACGGGCGGCGGCCCTTGCGGGTGTCGCCGTAGAGCGTGAACTGCGACACCACGAGCAGCGGCGCGCCGGTCGTCGCGCACGATTCCTCGTCGCGCAGCAACCGGAGCTCGTGCAGTTTGCGGGCCATCGTTTCGGCTTTCCCGGGATCGTCGTCCCGGTGCACGCCCAGCAGCACGAGCAGTCCGGGTTCCTTGATCTCTCCGGCAATCTCCCCCGCGACGGTCACGCTCGCGCGGGTGACCCGCGCCGCCACCGCCCTCACCGCGGCGAACCCGGCACGAGCATGCCGTGCCGCACAAGTTCGCGGACGATCGGCAAAGCGGCGGCGGTCAGTTCGGCCGAATCGAGGCCCTGCGCGGCGGACAGCAGGTCCAGCAGATCCGACAGCGGCAACGCGCCGCGGCAACCCGCGAGAAGGCGCGTGGTGAGTTCGTCGACCTCGTGCTGCCAACCGGGTCCGTCGGTGCGATGCAACCGCCGCACGGTTGTTTCCCAGCCCTCATCTCCGGGAGAGTCGACGCGTTCGAGCAGCACTGTCTCGGGTACCCGAAACGCTACGTCCAACACATTGTCGCCGTGCGTACGCAGCCACTCGACGCGGTCGAGCCAGTTCGCTGCTTCGGGGCCCAGCGGGTCGTCGTAAGCCTGTCGCAGATCTTCGCAGACAACAGTCGGCGTCTGACCGTTCGCGCGCCGCAGCGTCACAAAGCCGAATCCGATGCCCTGTACGTCGTTTTCGGTGAACCAGTCGAGCCACGCGGCGGCTTTCGCGCGGCCTTCGGGTGAGCGTGGGTCGATGCCTTCGTCGCGAAGCCAGGTGCCGACGTACAGCCCGGGGTCGGCGACGTCGCGCTGTACGAACCAGGCGTCGGTCTCAGGCGGCAGCCAGCGCGCGACGCGGTCGCCCCAGTCTTCGCCGCGACGGTGCAGCCACGACGCGAGGAGCTGACCCGTGCCGCCGTCGTTGAGGAAGCTCGGCAGCTGACGGACGACCAGCGCGCTCGCGTCGTCGCCGGCCAAGCCGGAGTCGCGGTACGTGTAGTCGACGCGCGGCGGACCGACCACGAATGGCGGATTGCACACGATCTGGTCGAAGCGGCGGCGCGCGACGGGCGCGAACCATTCGCCGCGCAGCAGTTCGACGTCAAGCTCGTTCAGCCGGAACGTGCCCGCGGCCAGCGCGAGCGCGCGGGCCGACACGTCGGTCGCGGTGACTCGCTGCGCGTGCCGGGTCGCGTGCAGCGCTTGGACGCCGTTGCCGGTGCCCAGGTCGAGCAGGGTGCCGACGGGGCGGCGGCTGGTCGCGCGGATCAGGCTCAGCGACGCGTGCCCGACGCCGAGCACGTGGTCCTCGGGCACGACGTGGCCGAGCATGTCGGCGTCGAGGTCGGAGACGACCCACCACGAACCGTCCTCGTCGCCGTGCGGGCGGATGTCGAGCGCGGCGCGGAACTCGTCCCCGGCCGTCCGCAGGATGCCCGCGGCCACCGCCTCGTCCGCGCTGAGCGGGGCGAACGCCGACGAGACGGCCTTCTCCGGCTCGGCGAGCCCGAGCAGGAACAGCCGGATGAAGACGCCGAGGTCGCCGGCGTCGAGGCTCGCGCGGCGGGCTGGTTCGGGCTCGCCGCGGCCGAGCGCCGTGTGCGCTGCGCCGCCGAGCGCGTCGACGACGCCGTCAGCGTCGTAGCCGGTGCGTCGGAACGCTTCGCGCAGCCGCGCGCAGACGTCGTCGGAAAGGTCAGGAAGAGGCGTGTTCGTGCTCACGGTGGGTAAGCCTGCCACGATGAGCATCGTGACCACCGAGACCACCGAGCGTGTCCTGGCTCCGCTTGAAGCGGCACTGCCGGAGCTTGAAGCGCTGTACGTCGATCTGCACCGTCATCCCGAGCTGGCGTTCACCGAAACCCGCACGGCAGCCGAGCTGGCCCGACGGCTGACTGAAGACGGCTTCGAGGTGCACACCGGCATCGGTCGCACCGGTGTAGTCGGCGTCCTGCGCAACGGCGAAGGACCGACTGTGCTGCTTCGTGCGGACATCGACGCGTTGCCGGTCGAGGAGCAGACGGGGCTCTCGTACGCGAGCACTGCGCGCGGCGTCGACTCCGAGGGTCGCGAAGTGCCGCTGATGCACGCCTGCGGGCACGACATGCACGCGACGTGGCTCTCCGGTGCCGCGCATCTTCTCGCGGCTTCGCGGGACGAGTGGTCCGGCACGCTGCTCGCGCTGTTCCAGCCTGGGGAAGAGGCCGGGGACGGGGCTGCCGGAATGGTCCGCGACGGTCTCTTCGACCGGGTCGGCCGTCCCGACGTGGTCTTCGGGCAGCACATCGTGCCTGGTCCGGCCGGGTGGGTGCTGACCCGGCCGGGCGTGATCATGGCGGCGACCGACACCTTGCGGATCACCCTGCACGGTCGCGGCGGGCACGGGTCGCGGCCGGAAACCACAGTCGATCCGGCGGTGCTGGCGGCGTCCGTGGTGCTCAAGCTGCAGACGATCGTGTCGCGCGAGATCGCGGCGACTGAGCCTGCCGTGGTGACTGTCGGCTCGATGCATGTCGGGACCGCAGCGAACGTGATTGCTGACCATGCCGTGCTCGAGGTCAATACCCGTGCCTTCGACGACGCCGTGTTGGTGCGGCTGCGCAAGGCGATCGAGCGGATCGTGAACGGTGAAGCCGCGGCCGCGGGGGCCCCTCAGCCGCCGACGGTGGAGGTCGTCGCGTCCTATCCGGTCACGGCGAACGACACTGCCGCGTCGGACGAGTTGACTGAGGTGTTTCGCGGGCACTTCGGTGCGGAGGCGACGATGCCCGCGCCGCTGGTCACCGGCAGTGAGGACTTCAGCGAATTCGGCCGGGCGGCCGGGGTGCCGTCGGTGTTCTGGCTGGTCGGAGGGTTCGACGCGCAGCAGGTGATCACGGCGATGACCGAGGGGCGGTTCGAGACCGACGTGCCCTCGAATCACTCGTCCAAGTTCGCCCCGGTGCTGCACCCGACACTGCGGACCGGGGTCGAGACGCTGGTCGTCGCCGCGTTGTCCCGGTTTGCCCGCCCGGGTGTCGCGGAAGGCCGGTGAGTGAGACGATGGAACACGGAGGTGGTGCTGTGAACGCACCCCACGGAGCCGATCCCCGCCCCGAACCTGTGTTGATCACCGAGGCCGAGCCGTCGCTGGACGATCAGCTGGCGGCGCGGAAGCGGAAGTACGTCATCATGATGGTGTGCCGGATTCCCTGTCTTATTTTGGCCGGGCTGACTTATCACACGTGGTGGCTGGCTATTTTGTTTTTGGTGATTTCCGTGCCGTTGCCTTGGATCGCTGTGCTGATCGCTAATGACCGGCCGCCTAAGAAGTCGGAGAAGGTCAATCGGTATGCGCGGGATGCTCGGCAGATCGAGGGGCGGAAGCATCGGGTGATTGACGGGTAGCGTCCGTCTGTTTCGGCTCGTCGCCTGGCGGCGACATTGCCGTGGGGGTTGCGTGGGGCACCCCGAAGCTTGATTGTGCTGACGGTCTGAGGGTGCTTGTCAAGGCGGGAAAGATGCCTTGACAAGCACCCTCAGACCGCAGATGAGCTTCGTATCGGGGTGCGGGGGTGGTGTGGGTGCCTCGCTGGTTTGGGTGCGTCGGCTGCCGGTTCTCAGGTGGGGCTAGCGCCCCAATGTGGCATTGGGCGCATGTGACGCACCCAATGTGGCGTTCGGTGCGTTTGACGCACCCAATGCCACATTGGGGCGCATCCCGGGCGGCGAGGGTGGGGCCGTGAGGGGGCCCTGACGGAATCTGGGGCTGTCAGGGGTCCCCTCGCGGGCCTTTGTTTTAGGGTTGCGGGCCGATTCGGCTTACTGCCAGTGCGCCTAGTTGGGTGCCTGTGCGTAGTACGTCCACTGTGGACTTTCCGGCTAGCCAGGTGGTGAGGACGCCTGCGTCGAAGGCGTCGCCTGCGCCGGTGGAGTCCACGCAGGTTGTTTCTACTGCTGGGACTGAGGAGACGCCGGTTGCGTCGATCCAGCTTGCGCCGTCCAGGCCTGCGGTTACTACTACTGCGCCTACGGTGTTCAGCAGTTCGGTGGCCGAGGAGGGGTCTGCGGAGCCGGTCAGGGCGACTAGTTCTTCGGTGTTCGGCATGAGCAGGTCGGTGCCGCGTACGTCGTCCAGGAAGGCTGACGGGTCGTGGATGTGGGCGGCTGCTTGGGGGTCCACGGAGGTGGTCAGCCCGGCTTTCTTCGCGGCGGCCAGTGCGGCTAGGCCTGCGGGGCGGGAAGACGGGTCCAGCAGGACATAGCCGGACAGGTGCAGGTGGGTGGAGCCGGCCAGGGCCTCGGGCGTGACGTCTTCGGGGGCGAAGCGTTTGTTCGCGCCTCGGTCGGCGAGCATGCTGCGTTGGCCTTCGCCGTCTACTAGGACTACTACGCAGCACGTCGGGGCTTCCGGATCGGTCGCGAAGGCGCAGCGGACTCCTGCGGCTTCCAGCTCGGCTCGGATCAGGCGGCCGCCCGAGTCGTTGCCGATTCGGGCGATCAGGGTGGTTTCTGCGCCCAGGGAGCGCAGCCACAGGGCGGTGTTCGCTCCGGCACCGCCGCCGGTGAAGCGGATTGCTGCTCGGGCGTCGCCGCCGTGGGGGAGGGGCTGGTCGTGTCGCGCGACGACGTCTAGGCCCGCGTCGCCGACTACTACGATTCCGGTCACGACAGCGCCACCGCCACCTCGGTCGCGAGTTTGGCGTTGGACAGCACCAAAGCCTCGTTCGCGTCGATGCTGACGCCTTCGCTGGCGGTGTGGAAGTGTTCGAGCAGCACGGGGGTCACGTCCGCGCCGTGTACGTCGCCGTCGGCCAGTTTTGCCAGGCCCTCGCGCAGCAGGCGGTCGTGCAGTGCACGGTCCATTTCGGACTCTTCCGGGATCGGATTTGTCAACAGTACGCCCGAATTCGCGTACCGGCGGTGCGCGGAGATGACCGCGGCGGCCTGCTTCGGGTCGTCCACGCGCCAGCCGACGGGGTGGCCGGACGAGCGGAGGTAGAACGCGGGGAAGTCGTCGGTGCGGTAGCCGAGGACGGGCACCGAGTTCGTTTCCAGCACTTCCAGGGTGGCGGGGATGTCCAGGACGGACTTCACGCCGGAGCACACGACCACGGTCGGCACCTTGGCGAGGACGCCGAGGTCGGCCGAGACGTCCCAGCTCTGTGCCGCGCCCAGGTGCACGCCGCCGAGGCCGCCGGTCGCGAAGACGCCGATCCCGGCTGCCGCGGCGAGCGCCGAGGTTCCGGCGACGGTCGTGGCGCCGGAGCGGCCGAGGCCGACTGCGGGGCCGAGGTCGCGCAGGGACAGCTTGTCCAGGCCGGCGTCGGGGGCGCAGACGCGCTCCAGTTCGGCGGGGGACAGGCCGATGACCGGCCGTCCGTCCAGTACGGCGATGGTGGCCGGGACGGCGCCGCCGTCTCGTACGGTTTGCTCGATACGGCGGCCGACGTCGAGGTTCCGTCCGTACGGGAGGCCGTGCGAAAGGATCGTGCTCTCGAGCGCGACGACGGGGTGACCGTCACGCAACGCCGAGGCGACTTCCTCGTGGACGAACAGGGGAGTGGTCTGGGTGGTCACGAACGGACATCATCTGTGATCGCCGCGCACGCTGCGGCATCGGGTCAGCTCTGCCTGCAGATTCTGCCGCGCGGCGGCTTCCCAGCGTGAGCGCGCGCTTTCGGTGAGGTACAGCGCGGGTCGCGCGAGGAGGCTTTCCAGCACCGCGGCGCGGCCGGTCGCCCAGGCGTCGTCGGGATAGCGCGCGTACTCCTGGCGCACGTTGTCCACGTACGCGGCGTACACGGCGGGCGGTGCGCCGAGGATGGCTAGGTCGGCGTCGAGGAGGGCTGCTGCGGCTAAGTCGCCTTCAGGGGCTTCGTGGGCGGCGGTGGCGAGTACGAGGGCTTCGGCCTGGTCGATGTGCGCAGCGGCAATCCCTGCGCGCGTGAGCCAGCGGCGAAGCCACTCCGCGCTGCGCTGCTCGTCTTCGCCGGGTACGGCGTCGTAGACCACGTCGTGTGCCCACGCGGCGAGTACGACGACAGCGCGTTCGTGGAAGGGCAGGTCGGCCGCTAGCTGCTCCGCGTCGTGTGCGACGGCGGTGGCGTGGGCGAGGTCGTGGTAGCGGCGGTGCGGTTCGGTGTAGCGCGTTTCGAGGTCGGCCCAGGCGTCGTGGCCGACGCGGTGGTCGCCGCCGAGGCGGGCGAGGCAGCTGTGCCAGCGGGGTGCGGACTCGTGCGGCATCCGGGCTCCTGAGGGGTCCCTTGGCAGGTCAGGCGAGCCTAGCCGGGCATTACCGCGGGCGCGGCGCTGAGGCATGATGGTGGGGTGAGCACCGAAACGCTGACCAAGCCGGAGACCGACAGCACCGAGTCGACCGACGACGACTCGCCGAAGATGTTCCACTACGTGCGCAAGAACAAGATCGCCGAGAGCGCGGTCATGGGCACGCACGTCGTGGCGCTCTGCGGCGAGGTCTTCCCGGTCACGAAGTCGCCCAAGCCGGGGTCCCCGGTCTGCCCCAAGTGCAAGAAGATCTACGAGGGCCTCCGTCCCGGCGGCGACGACTGAGCGCGCTTCCCGCGCGTCCCGGTGCGCGGGAACAAAGGTGAAAATCCTTCACTCGGTGGCTGTGCACCCGGGGAGGAACTGGTAGACCTGCAGTCCGGCCAGTCGCCTCCCCGCAGGAGTGTCCCCGCATGCGCGCAACCGGGATCGTGCTTTCCCTCGTCGTCCTGATGTCCGCCTTCAGCGCCGTCGCGGCGGGCGCCGCGGACGCGGTGACCGGATGGACCACCCTCGGCTCGGACCGGGCCCGTCCGCTCGACGAGAGCCAGGGCCTCGCCACTGTCGAGCGCTCGTCCGGCACCAGCATCCGCTACACCGGCATCGGCACCGTCGACCCGGGTCTGGCCTCGAAGGGCTGGAACCACATCGGCGACCCGGGGTCGGCGAAGGGCTGGTACGTCGAGCCCTACCAGCGCGACGACCGCGGCGCGAAGCTCTTCCGCGTCGAAGCCCCGGACGGCTCCCGCGCCGACTACCAGCACGCGCTGGAATCGTGGGAGGCCAACAACAACTCGTTCGCCGCGGTGTCGCCCGACGCGCGCTGGCTCGTGTCCGGCGAATGGGGCACGATGGACCGCCTGCTCGTCTACCCGATGCCCGGCGTCGCGGCCACCGACCCCGGCCAGAACCTGCCGTACGCCTCGGCGATCCGGCTCGACCACCAGGTACGCGACGTCCAGGGCTGCGATTTCGTCTCCGCGACCCGGCTCATGTGCTCCTCCGACGACCCGGACGGCAGCCTCTTCGGCACCACCAAACCGCTGCTGCAGGTCGATCTCTCCGGTTCGGTCTCCGGCTCCGATGTCACCGGGCACGTCACCTCGCTCGGCCAGCTGCCGCTGGAAAGCGGCTGCGGCGGCAACTTCGAGGTCGAGGGCATCGACTACGACGAACGCGACGGCGGCACCCTGCGCGTGGTCGTGATGTCGCCGAGCGTCTGCATCGCCTTCGACAGCAAAACGTGGCGGTTCCGCCAGGGCTGACCTCAGCCCTGCTGCGAGCGCGGTTCCGAGCCGGAAGACGGCTCGGAGCCGCGCTGGTCCGGGGCACGCTCAGGCCGCGCGAGCTGCACGGTCTCGGATTCGGGGCGCTGCACCTCGGTGCCGTTCGGCTCGTCGTGGCCGGTCTCGGACTCGGCGGTGTCGTCTTCGGGGTGCCGTTTCGGCCGGCGCAACGGCATCGTCGTGCGGTCCCACAGACGGCGGCCCTCCTCGGCCCGCATCCGCTCGTTCGCGCGTTCCATCTCCAGCCGCCGCCACTTGCGCCGCTGCCGCCGGGTCGCCTTCGCGGGCCACAGCTCCTGGATCGCGCTGTTGAAATACGCGCCGCCGACCACCGCGAGGCCGATGAAGAACATCAGCAGCAGGAACGCGATCGGCGCGGCGAGCGCGCCGTAGGTGTAGCCGGTCTTGGTGATCCAGTTCAGGTAGATCCGCAGCCCGATGCTCGACACCAGGAACACCACGCCGGCCAGCATCGCGCCCGGCAGCCCGCGGTGCCAGGGCAGCCGGCGCGGCAGCGCGAGCTTGTACAGCGTCGTCAGCGCGAGCGCGATCATCACGCCCAGCACCGGGTAGTAGAGCGTGCCGACCCAGGACGAGACCGTCGGCCGCCAGTCGACCGGGAAGAACTCCGGCAGCAGGTCCGGCCCGATCGCCAGCAGCGGAAGCCCGATCACGAGCCCGATCAGCGCGCACAGGTACAGCAGCAGCGCGAAAATCCGCTGCCACACCTCGTTGCGGACGCCGTACTGGTCGTGCGCGACGGTGATCGCGTCGACGAACGACGACATCGCCGACGAACCCGCCCACAGCGAGATGACGAAGCCCACGGACACGATCTCGCCCTTGCCGACGGTGAGGATGCTGTTCACCGTCGGTTCGATGATCTCCTGCACGGCGTTGGCGCTGAAGATGGTGTGGCTGAAGGTGATGATCCGGTCGTGCACCGCGGTGACCACGTTCTGGCCGAACCACTCGCCGATGAACCCGACGCTGCCCAGCAGCCCGAGCAGCAGCGGCGGGAGCGACAGCGTCTGCCAGAACGCCGCCTCGGCGGCCTCGGAGAAGATGTTGCCGTCCCACGCTTTCGCGAGCGTGCGGGTGAGCAGCCGCCACGGCCCCCTGCGCACGGTCTTCTCCGGCACGCTCTTCTTCGGCACTGCCTTGCCGTCCGGCTCTGCCTCGCCGGCGTCCGGTGTCACCTCGCCCATGGTGTGTCCCAGCATGGTCCATGCGCGCGGTTTTGGCTCGTCACCCCCGCCGAGAGGGGGCGTGTCGGAGGACACCACCCGTGGCGGTGGCGGGCGCCCGGGGACTCGGAAGGTAAGCTGGCCGACGTGCCCTCATCGCGGCGCCCGGCGGCGAAGCCGGTGCCACAGTGGGGGTTTTCGCACGTCACGGCCGCGCGGAGCGGCCCGAGGAGGGGGTGAACCGAGTTTTGTCCGAGACGACCCAGCCGGTCCTCGGGGCGCCGCCCGCAGCGACGGACTCCACCGCGCGCCCGCTGCGCGCCTGGCAGCGCCGAGCGCTCACGAAGTACCTGTCGAGCAAGCCGAAGGACTTCCTCGCGGTCGCGACGCCGGGCGCGGGCAAGACCGTCTTCGGCCTCCGGATCGCCGCCGAACTGCTGTCGGACCGCACGGTCGAGGCGGTCACGATCGTCACCCCGACCGAGCACCTGAAGCACCAGTGGGCGGCCTCGGCCGCGGCGGCGGGCATCCCGATCGACTCGAACTTCCGCAACACCACCGGCGTCACGTCGTCGGACTACCGCGGCGTCGCGGTCACCTACGCGCAGGTCGCCGCGCACCCCACGCTGCACCGGGTGCGCACGGAGAACCGCAAGACCCTGGTGATCCTCGACGAGATCCACCACGCGGGCGACGCGAAGTCCTGGGGCGACGCGACCAGCGAGGCGTTCACGCCCGCGGTGCGCAGGCTCGCGCTCACCGGGACGCCGTTCCGCAGCGACGACTCGCCGATCCCGTTCGTCACCTACGAACCGGACGGCGGCGGGTTCCAGCGCAGCAAGGCCGACCACTCCTACGGCTACTCCGACGCCCTCGCCGACGGCGTGGTCCGGCCGGTCGTCTTCCTCGCCTACTCCGGCGAGGCGTCGTGGCGCACCAGCGCGGGCGAGGAGTTCACCGCGCGGCTCGGCGAGCCGCTCACCGCGGAGCAGAACGCGCGCGCTTGGCGCACGGCGCTCGATCCGGCGGGCGAGTGGATCCCGGCGGTGCTGCAGGCCGCCGACACGCGGCTCAGCCAGGTACGGCAAGGAATCCCGGACGCGGGCGGCCTGGTGATCGCCACCGACCAGGAAACCGCGCGCGCCTACGCCAAGATCCTGGAGCGGATCTGCGGCGAAACGCCGACGCTGGTCCTGTCCGACGACCCGAAGGCGTCCGGGCGGATCAAGGAGTTCTCCGAGACCAAGGAACGCTGGATCGTCGCGGTCCGGATGGTGTCCGAAGGCGTCGACGTCCCGCGGCTGGCCGTCGGCGTGTACGCGACCAGCGCGTCCACCCCGCTGTTCTTCGCGCAGGCCATCGGCCGCTACGTGCGGGCCCGGAAAAAGGGCGAGACGGCGAGCATCTTCCTGCCGAGCGTGCCGGTGCTGCTGGAACTGGCCAGCGAGCTGGAAGCGCAGCGCGACCACGTGCTCGGCAAACCGCACCGGGAGAAGGAAGGCTGGGACGACGAACTGCTCGCCCAGGCCAACCGCACCGAGGACGAACCGGGCGAGGAGGAGAAGGCGTTCACCTCGCTGCACGCCTCCGCCGAGCTCGACCAGGTCATCTACGACGGCAACTCGTTCGGCACCGCGGTCTTCTCCGGGTCCGACGAGGAGCAGGAGTACCTCGGCCTCCCCGGGCTGCTGGAGCCGGACCAGGTCCGCGCGCTGCTGCGCAAGCGGCAGGAAGAGCAGATCTCCGACGAGAAGCGGCGCAAGCCGAAGGGCGAGCAGCCGGCCGCGCCGCCGGTCCGGTCGCAGTCGGTGAGCGAACGGCTCGGCGCGCTGCGCAAGGAGCTCAACGCGCTGGTCGGCGTGTACCACCACCGCACGAAGAAACCGCACGGCGCGATCCACAACGAACTGCGCCGCCAGTGCGGCGGCCCGCCCACCGCGATGGCGACGGTGGAGCAGCTCGAAGAGCGCATCGTCACGCTGCGCTCCTGGTAGTTCTCCGGGCACCGCGGCGGGGCGCACGGCGGGTCCGTGCGCCCCTTCCCCAGGTAGAACGGTTCGTCCGGTTCGATCCGGGCGCCTGAACGGGCACCCCTGCCCTGCGGACCGGACAAGACCGGACAAGTTCTCGTTACGCTCGGTGCGTGGCAGGGATCACTCAGTCAGCGCAAGCCCCTGATGAGGGCTGCGTTGCCGAACCGTGTCCATTTGGTGTCGGTTACTCGATCCCGCCATCTTCCGCAGAGCCGCTCCGCGGCATATGTTGTCGGCCACAACATATCTGCGACGGTGCACGGGGACCCCTCCCGATCACCCCGCGAGCATGATCGGAGAAGGAACGAGGATGCGCACCAGAACCCTTACCCTCCTCGCCGCGACGGTGAGCGCCGGCCTGGCGCTTTCGGCGTGCGGCGCCAACAGCGCGGGCTCCGGCAACTCGGGGGACAGCAAGAGCTCCGCCTCCGCCCCGGCAGGCGGCGGCGCCAACGGCAAGGTCGGCGTGATCCTGCCGGAGACCGCCACTTCGGCCCGCTGGGAAGCCTTCGACAAGCCGATGCTGCAGGCCGCGCTCTCCGCGCAGGGCTTCAGCGCCGACATCCAGAACGCCCAGGGCGACAACCAGAAGTTCTCCACCCTGGCCGACGGCTTCATCAGCTCGGGCGTCAAGGTGCTGGTCATCGCCCCGTCCGACCCCGCGGTCGGCGCGGCGATCGAGGCCAAGGCCAAGAACGCCGGCATCCCGGTCATCGACTACGACCGCCCGAGTCTCGGCGGTTCGGCCGACTACTACGTCTCGTTCGACAACGAGAAGGTCGGCGAAATCCAGGCGCAGGGCCTCGCGGACGCGCTGAAGAGCAAGCCGGGAGCCAACGTCGTCCAGATCGAGGGCGCGCCGACGGACAACAACGCGACCCTGTTCGCCAACGGCCACGACAAGGTCCTCAAGCCGCTGTACGAGTCCAAGGCGCTGAACCTCGTGCAGAAGCAGCCCATCGACAACTGGGACGCCCAGGTCGGCGGCACGACGTTCGAGCAGATCTTCACCCGCGTCGGCGGCAAGGTCGACGGCGTCGTCGCGGCGAACGACGAGCTGGCGGGCGCGGTGATCACCGTGCTGAAGAAGAACGGCCTCAACGGGAAGGTCCCGGTCACCGGCCAGGACGCGACCGCGGCCGGGCTGCAGGCGATCCTGCGCGGCGACCAGACGCTGACGATCTTCAAGCCGATCAAGGAAGAGGCCGAGAACACCGCGAAGCTGGCCGCCGCGCTGGCCAAGGGCGACAAGGCCGCCGCCGACGCGATCGCCACCGGCAAGCTGCACGACCCGAAGAACAACCGCGACCTGAAGTCGGTGCTGCTGCAGCCGCAGCTGATCACGATCAAGGACATCAAGACCGTCGTCCAGCAGGGCTACGTCAAGGCGTCCGACATCTGCACCGGCGACCTCGCCGCCAAGTGCACCGAAAACGGCATCTCCTGACGCAGCAGTAACTCCCCGCCAGAGCAGCCGGGCCGGGACGCGTTCCCCCGACGCGCGTCCCGGCTCGGTATCCACGCGAGAGACAAGCGAATCCCATGAGCGAGCCCATTCTCGACATCACCGGCCTGAACAAGAGCTTCGGCCCGGTCCACGTCCTGCACGACGTGGACTTCGCCGTGCGGGCGGGCGAAGTGACCGCGCTCGTCGGCGACAACGGGGCCGGCAAGTCCACTTTGGTCAAATGCATCGCGGGCATCCACCCGTACGACACCGGAGCCGTGCGGTTCAACGGCGCGGACGCGCACATCCGCGGCCCCAAGGACGCCGCCGAACTCGGCATCGAGGTCGTCTACCAGGACCTCGCCCTCGCCGACAACCTCGACATCGTGCAGAACATGTTCCTCGGCCGCGAGCGCGGCAGCAGCTGGCTGCTCGACGAGGCCAGCATGGAGAAGGCCGCGCGCGAGACGCTGGCGTCGCTCGGCGTGCGCACGGTGAAATCCGTCCGCACCCCGGTTTCCTCGCTGTCGGGCGGTCAGCGCCAGACGGTCGCGATCGCGAAATCCGTGCTGTGGAACAGCAAAGTCGTCATCCTCGACGAACCGACCGCGGCGCTCGGCGTCGCGCAGACCAAGCAGGTGCTCGATCTGGTGCGCCGGTTGGCCGAACAGGGCCTCGGCGTGGTGCTGATCAGCCACAACATGGCCGACGTGTTCGAGGTCGCGGACCGGATCGCGGTGCTGTACCTCGGCCGGCTGGTCGCGGAGGTGCAGACCGGCGACGTGACGCACAGCCAGGTCGTCGAACTCATCACCGCGGGCCGATCGGGCGATCTCGGCCTGGCCCGTCCCGAAGCTGTCGCGCTGTGAGCGAGAAAGAACCCGCCATGACCGAAACTTCCGAGAAGCCGCAGACGCCGGACGCGCCCTCCGGGGCGATCGCCGACTTCGGCATCGACACGACCTCGCTGTCCACCGGCGAGGCGATCAAGGACTACTTCGCGCGGATGAAGGACGGGCAGCTCGGCTCGATTCCCGCCGTGCTCGGCGTGATCGTGCTCGCCGTCCTGTTCAGCGCGCTGTCCGGCGACTTCTTCACCCTGCAGAACATCGCCAACCTGCTCGAGCAGGGCGCGGGCCAGACCATCATCGCGATGGGCATCGTGTTCGTGCTGCTGCTGGGCGAGATCGACCTGTCCGCGGGCACCGCGTCCGGCGTCTGCGCGTCGCTGATGGCGCTGCACTATGTCCACAATGGAAACCTGCTGGGCTCCATGGGAACCGGCGTCTTCATCACGTTCATCGCGGTGCTCGTGCTCGCGGTGGTGCTGGCGCTGCTGCAGAAGATCTGGGCCGGGGCGGCGGTTTCGCTGATCGGCATCGTGGTGATCATGGTCGGCGCGCCGGTCAACGCGTGGGTCGAAATGCTCATCGCGGTCTGCACCGGCACCGCGATCGGCTGCATCACCGGTTTCCTGGTGTCGAAGATCGGCATGCCGTCCTTCGTCGTCACGCTGGCGCTGTTCATCGTCTGGCAGGGCGTGATCCTGCAGTTCGTCGGCGAAGGCGGCACGCTGCCGATCAGCACGAGCGACACGCTCAACGCGGTCGCCAACGGCAACCTCTCGATCGTCGGCAGCTGGGTGCTTTTCGTCGTCGCGGCAGGCGGATACGCGGTTCTCGCGCTCGGACAGCACTTCTCGCGGCTGAAGCGCGGGCTGGTGGTCCAGCCGACGCCGATCGTGCTGGCGAAGGTCGGCGCCATCGCGGTCGTCGCCGCGGTCGCGACCTATCTGCTCACCATCAACCGCGCGTCGAATGACCTCGTCGTGATCGCGGGCGTGCCGTACGTGGTGCCGATCGTCCTGGTCCTGCTGGTGGCGGGCACCTACGTGCTCAACCGCACCAAGTACGGGCGGCACCTGTACGCGGTGGGCGGCAACAAGGAAGCCGCGCGCCGCGCCGGCATCAACGTGCCGAAGCTGCGCACCAGCGTGTTCGTGATCAGCTCGTCGTTCGCGGCGATCGGCGCGATCGTGTACTCGTCGAAGGTCGGTTCGGTCAGCGGCCAGTCCGGCGGTCTCAACACCCTGCTGTTCGCGGTCGGCGCGGCGGTCATCGGCGGCACCTCGCTGTTCGGCGGCAAGGGCCGGATCATGGACGCGGTGATCGGCGGCGCGGTGCTGGCGATCGTGAACAACGGTCTCGGCCTGCTTCAGCAGAAGGCCGCGGTGGTCAACATCATCACCGGCCTGGTGCTGCTGCTGGCCGCTTCGGTGGACGCGTTGTCGCGACGGCGGGCTGAGGCGTCAGCACGCTGAGGGCAGATGGGAAGATGATCCGGTGAGCAGCCCGCCCGTCGCCCGCCCGGACGAGGTGCGCCGGCACAACCGCACGACTCTGTTGCGCCTGCTGCACGTCGGCGGGCCCAGTACGCGGGCTGCCCTGGCCACCGAACTGGGGCTCAACCGGAGCACCATCAAGACCCTCGTCGACGGTCTCGCCGAGGCAGGCGTGGTCGAGGAAAAAGTGCCGAGGCCAGGGCGAGGGGCGGGCCGCCCCTCGCTCCTGGTCCTGCCGCAGCCGCACGCCGCGGTGGTGCTCGCGGTCGATTTGCAGGTCGAACACGTGGCGATCGCGCTGGTCGGGCTCGGCGGGCAGATCCTCGGGCGCAACAGCTGGAACCTGCACACCCGGACGCGGACCGCGGACGAGGTGATCACGCACGTGATCGAGTCGACCCGGGTCCTGGCGAGCGACCTGGGCGTGGAACCGATCGCGGTCGGCGTGTCGGTGCCCGGGGTGGTGCGACGGGCCGACGGGCTGGTGCACGAAGCGCCCAACCTGCGGTGGACCGATGTGGCGCTCGGGGACCGGCTGTCGGCGGTGCTGCGGATTCCGGTGCTGGTGGCCAATGACGCCGAACTGGGCGCGGTTGCCGAGCATTTGCGCGGGGCGGCTCGGGGGTCTTCGGACTCGGTGTACGTGTCCGCGGACGTCGGCGTCGGCGGCGGGGTGATTTCGCAGGGGTCTTCGCTGCGCGGCGGCGCTGGGTATGTCGGCGAGATCGGGCACATGGCGATCCGGCCTGGCGGGCGGGCTTGTTACTGCGGCAGCCGCGGATGCTGGGAGACCGAGATCGGCGAGGCCGCGCTGTGCCGGGCCCTGGGGTTGCCGGAGGACACGCCGCGCGGGGTGATTCTCGTTGAGCTGCGGGAGCTGGGGCTGGATGCTGTCGCGGCTTCTTCCCGGTTGGCTGAGTATGCGGAATGGCTGACGTTGGGGCTGGTCAACGTGGTCAACCTGCTGGGGCCGGAGCTGGTGGTGCTGGGGGATTTGCTGACTGTGCTGCCGGAATCGGTGATGCGGGCGGTTGCCGAGGAGGTTCGGGGGCGGAGTTTGGTGTCTCGGGCTGTTGGGGGGACGCGGATCGTGAGTTCGGCTTTGGGGGCGGATGTGAAGCTGCTGGGGGCTGCTGAGGTGGCTTTTGAGGTGGTTCTGGATACGGTTTGAGTCGTTCCCTTCGGCTCGTCGCCTGGCGGCGACATCGGCCCTTGGTTGCGTGGGGCACCCCGAAGTTTGATTGTGCTGACGGTTCGGGGGTGCTTGTCAAGGCGGGAAAGATGCCTTGACAAGCACCCCCGAACCGCAGGGGAGCTTCGTATCGGGGTGCGGGGGAGGGGCTGGGTGCCTCGCTCGTTGGGTGCACTGGCTGCGGTTTGGGCTGGGTGCCGCGATGCTTTGGGTGCATCGGCTGCGGGAGCGGCTTGGTGCCTTGATCGTTCCGTATGTCGGCTGCGGCGAGCGGCTTGGTGGCTCGATCGTTGGGTGCATCGGCTGCGGTCTGGTGGGTGGCGGTTTAGCGCCCCAATGTGGCATTGGGTGCATCCCACGCACCGAACGCCACATTGGGTGCAGCTGACGCACCCAATGCCGCATTGGGGCGCATCCCGGCGGCGGTGGGTGTGGGGCGAGCGAGGCAGGGTCGTGAGGGGAACCCTGCGGGAATCAGCGGCCGTGAGGGTTCCCCTCACGGCATGCCAGCTGGCCAGCCTGCGCAAACATGGTTGCTCGAGGTCTGTGAAGGGCTCCTTGAGGGAATCCAATTCCCTCAAGGAGCCCTTCACAGACCTCGGGGAAGCGTCTCGCGCTCGGAGCGTGCTCTTGCTCGGTTAACGGGGCAGGAACGCGGCGAGGCGGCGCCCATGGGTTGTGCCCCCGGAGGTCAGCACTTGCCTAGGTGGCGGGTGTGAGGGAAGTCGGCATTCGCCGAGGCGGTCGGGGCGAGGGGGTCAGCACTTGCCGCCGTGGCGGGCGTGCGGGGCCAGTGCGGAGGCCCAGGACCGCTCAGGCAGCCGGGTGGAGCCGGTTCGCGCTCAAGTGCCTGACGCGGCCACAGCAAACCGAGTGCGTAACTCGGCCCGAAAAACGCCGGAGGCGGCAAGCGCGCTGCGCCTGCCGCCTCCGGGTAGCTGTTGTCGGGTGAGCGAACTTACTTCTGGATCTCCGCGGCCAGTTCCTTGAGCTTGGCCTCGTGCTCGCGGGCGTGGTGCCCGCAGAAGAGCAGCTCGCCTCCGGAGCTGAGGACAGCGCGTACCTGAGCTGCTGCTCCGCACCGGTCGCATCGGTCGGCTGCGGTCAATTCGGGGCGGGTGAGCGTCGGCGTTGTCATGGGGGTCTCCCTCCGTCCCGGCACCGGTCGCCCGGTGCCTCGATCCAGCTACGCCCACTTCGGTGTCGATGCCTTCGGCGGGGATCGCTTCCGGCTCCGCTGTGTTCGTGCTTCCACTCTTGCAGACGTTTGGCGGCCCGCAAGTGTTCCCGCGCCGGTGGGAGGTGCGTCACGCCGAATTAGCCCGGTTGCCGCAGCGGCGTCCCAACCCGTAGGACCAGACCACCCGCCGCTTGGCGTTTTCCGTGGTCAGGCACCATGCGGGAGTGGGCATTGCACTCTCCTGGAAACGCGTGAACGCGATTCCGGCACCGGTCTTGTTCGTTCTCAGCGGAATTTCCATGTATGCCGGTGCGGCCATCGCGGTCGACCTCTTCGGGCACGCCACGCCCTCCGGGGTTGCGTGGCTGCGCTGTCTCGGTGCGGCCGTCGTGCTGCTGCTGTGGCGGCGGCCACCGAAAGCAGCCTGGCGGGGCAAGCGGCTGCTGCTCGCGGGCGCTTTCGGCGTCGTCACGGCGGGGATGAACGTGGTCTTTTACGAGGCCATCGCGCGATTGCCGCTGGGCACGGTCGTCGCGCTGGAGTTTGCCGGTCCGGTGGTCGTAGCGGCGATTGGGTCACGGACCCGGCGCGATTTGATCGCGCTGGTCCTGGTGGCGCTCGGGGTGGTCGCGATCGCGGACGTGCGGATCGCGGGCAGTCCCCTCGGCGTCGTGTTCGCGCTGGCCGCGGCGGCTGCTTGGGCTGGGTACATCGTGCTGGGCAAGCGGGTCGCGATCGGCGGGGACGGGCTGGATTCGCTCGCGGTCGGGTTCGTGGTGGCGACCGTCGTGCTGTCGCCGCTCGCGCTGGGCACCGGCGAAGTGTGGGGTTCGCCACGCATGCTGCTGCTCGGGATCGGCGTCGGCGTGTTGTCCACCGTTGTGCCGTACGCGCTCGACCAAGTGGTCCTGCGCCGTCTCGGGCAGGCGCGGTTCGCGGTGCTGCTGGCATTGCTGCCGGTGACGGCGGGGGTCGTCGGGTTCGTGGTGCTCGCGCAGGTGCCGAGCGTCGTCGAAGCGATCGGGACGCTCGCCGTCGTCGCGGGAGTGGCGTTGCGCAGCCGTGACGACTCCGGGCCGGTCACTGAGCCGCCCGGGTGAACATTCGCGGATGGCCCGGACGGCGTGGGCCCGCGATACTGATCCCGAGGAGGTTGCCATGACCAAGGCGGCGTCGGCGGCGGCGAAAGACCTGGCCGCGGCGGGGGTCGGTGGCGTCCACCTGGCCTGGGCGGACAACAACGGCATCCCGCGCTCGCGGGTGGTCCCGGTCGGCGGGCTGGCCGACGCGGCGGTCCGCGGCGTGGGCGCGACCTCGCTGTTCGCGGTCTTCGACAGCCACGACGCCATCACGTACGCCCATTCCGGCCTCGGCACTCCGTCGGGCGACATCCGGCTGGTACCGGTCGTGGAACGCCTCCGCCGGCTCGCCGGGCAGCCTGCGCTGGCTTGGGCACCGGTGCGGCAGATCGCGGCGGACGGTTCGCCGTGGCCGTACTGCCAGCGTTCCGTGCTGGAGCGGCAGGTCGCCGAGGCAGCACAACGTGGTCTCGAATTCCGGGCGGGGTACGAGCTGGAGTTTTCCGTAGCGCCAGCGGGCAGCGAGGACGTCGCGTCCGCGCCGGGACACCGCGGTCCGGCCTACAGTCCGCACGCGCTGATCGGCCTGGACGACTTCATCGCCGCGCTGCTGCACGATTTCTCCGCGAACGGCCTGCAGATCGGCCAGCTGCACGCGGAATACGGCGTGGCGCAGCTGGAATTGTCGCTTGCCGCCACGGATCCGGTCTCCGCGGCGGACGACCAGCTTCTGGCGCGCCAGACCATCCACGCGGCCGCGCACGCACACGGGCTGGTGGCGACTTTCGCGCCGATGATCGGCCTCGGAGCCGCGGGAAACGGCTGGCACTTGCACACTTCGGTCCGTCGCAAGGGGCGCAACCTCCTGGCTGGCGACGGGGTGCCGCAAGGCGAAGGCGCGGCGTACCTCGGCGGGCTGCTGCGGGATTTGCCCGCGCTGACGGCGATCACCGCGCCGAGCGTGCCGTCGACGATGCGGTTGCGGCCAGGGTTTTTCGCTGGTGCGTATGCGTTTTGGGGCGTCGAGAACCGCGAAGCGCCGCTGCGGTACGTCCCGGGCACGGCGCTGCTCGGGACGGAGCACGCGAATGTCGAGCTGAAGACGTCGGACGCGTCGGCCAATCCGTATCTCGCGCTGGCGGTAGTGCTCGCTGCCGGAATGGCCGGGATCGAGGATTCGGCGGTGCTGCCGGAGCCGATCGCGGAGGACCCGGGCGGCTGGAGCGAAGGGGAACGGAACACCGCGGGCGTGCTGCCGCTGCCGGCGAGTCCGTCCGAACAGGACACTGCGCTGCTGGCGAATCCGCGCGTGTCCGGGGCGCTGGGGGACGAGCTGCTCGGCGCGTTCCGCGCGGTGCGCGCCTCGGACGCGGCGTGGGCCGCCGAGCGGGCGCCTGAGGAGATCGTGGCGGCGCATCTGTGGCGGTACTGAACACGGGGCTTTCCGACGTCCACTGGCTTCCCGGCGGTGCGCGCCTGGTCGCCGAGGCCCGGGCGGAACTGCCGCAGAAAGACGGGTTGGCGGCGGCCTTCACCGGGCTCGTGACGCTGCGCGCGGCGGACATCGCGGTGCCGGACCAGGACGAGGTCGCGATCGCTGCCGGGACCGTGCGCGCATCGCCCAGTCGTCCGGCAGGTGCGTTGTCCCGCAACGACTTCCGCCTTCCGGTGCCGTTCGACGAGACAGCTGCGGGCACCTCGCTGGACGGCTTGGCCGCAGCTATCCGGACGCTGTCGGAAGAGAAGCTGGCGGTGGTTCCGGCGCTGGGGGCGTGGAGCGCGTCGACGGTCTCGGATTTGCTGCTGGGCCTGTGGGAATTGCCGCGAGTGGCGGTGCTGGCGCGGGTCGACCCGGCGGAACTGGGATCTCCGGACACGCCGGAACGAGCGCTGCTGGACTACCTCGACACCGGCATCCCTCCACTGTGGACGAACCGGTGGCGGCCGCCCGCGCCGCATCACGTGCTGATCGCCGGAGTCCGGCTCGGCGCGGAGGGAACGCTGCTGTCCGTTGTGGACACTTACCGCGAACTGGGCGACGACGGCGTGCACGACCAGCCGGTGGAATGGATCGCGGCGGGGCTCGAATCGGTGCTGCTGGTCGCGGATTCCCGGTACGCGGAGGCGTTGGCGCAGGCGGTTTCCTACGCCGGGTTGCGCACCGGCGCGGCGTAGTGTTCCTGCGCGTCCAGCAGTTCTTCCCAGTGCTCGGCGACCCAGCCGTACACCGTCTTCATCGGCTCCAGCAGGCTGCGGCCCAGCGGCGTCAGCGCGTATTCGACGCCTGATGCCGGGTCGGCGTGCGCCGTGCGGGAGACGAGGCCGGTGCGTTCGAGGCCGCGCAAAGTCTGGGTCAGCACCTTCGGCGTGACGCGATGCAGCGGCACCCGCAGTTCGGAGAACCGGCGCGGCCCGTCCTCCAGGCAGCGGATGACCAGCGCGGACCACTTGTCCCCGAACCGGAACGGCACCAGCGCGGACGGGCACAGCTCCTCGAACAGGTCGGGAGGCAAGGGCTGCCGAACGGTCATCGCGGTCTCCTCTCGAAGTATCCCGGAGGGAACCGGCCCCCTGGCTACCTTCCAGAGCATCGACACCTCAGGAGGTATTCCCACGATGAGCAAGATCGTTGTTTTCGGGGCGGGCGGCCGGGCCGGACGGCAGGCGGTCGCGGAGGCACGGCGGCGCGGGCACGACGTCACCGCGGTGGTCCGCGATCCCGCGCGCTACCGAGACTTGGCCGACGTCGTCGCAGGCGATGTCACCAGCGCGGACGATGTCGCAGCCCTCGCCGCCGGGCACGACGCGGTCATCAACGCGGCCGCTGTTTACGGCGAGGGCACCGACCCGCACGCGTTCTTCACCAACGCCGCACACGCTCTCGTTGCCGGATTAGCGCAGGCTCGGCTGGTCGCGGTCGGGCTGTCCGTGCTGCTGCCCACCGCTGACGGAACCCGGGCGCTGGACTCGGGTCCGGCGGAGTTCCGGCCCTTCTGCCTGGCACACGCGGCGGGGCTCGAGGTGTTGCGCGCCGAAGGCACCGGGCTGGACTGGGTGTACGTCAGCCCGGTCGGCGACTTCGACCACGACGGCGAGCGCACCGGCCGCTACGAAATCGGCGACCAGTTCGACTTCTCCGCCAAGATTTCGTACGCCGACTTCGCCGTGGCGCTGCTCGACGAGGTCGAGAACCCGCGGCACCACCGTGTGCACCTGGCAGTGGCCTGAACCTACTTGGCGAAGCGGGAGTGCTTACGGCCGTAGAAGAAGTAGATCAGCAGGCCGATCACGAGCCACGCGGCGAACCGGATCCAGGTCATCACGTCGAGGTTCAGCATCAGGTAGAAGCACGCCACCGCGGCGATGATCGGCACCACCGGCGAGAACGGCACGGTGAACGGGCGCTTCAGGTCCGGCCGGCGCTTGCGCAGCACCGGCACCGCGACCGCGACGATGATCATCGCCGACAGCGCCCCGATGCTGACCATGTCGGCCAGCGCCGAGATCGGCACGAACGCCGCCAGCACGGCGATCAGCGCGGCCCCGCCGATGGTCATCCGGTGCGGCGTGCCCCAGCGCGGGTGCGCCGTGCCGATCGCCTTGGGCAGCAGGCCGTCGCGGCCCATCGCGAAGCCGATCCGGCCGATCGTGACCAGTTCGACCATCATCACCGACGTCAGCCCGGTGACCGCGCCCAGCGAGATCAGCGCGCCGACCCAGTGCTGGCCGACCCGGTCGAACGCGTCCGCGAGCGGCGCGCCGGAGTCGATGTCGGTGTAGTGGACCATGCCGGTCAGCACGATCGAGACCCCGATGTAGAGCACCGCGCACACGGCCAGCGCGCCGAGGATGCCGACGCGGAGGTCCTTGCGCGGGTTGATGGTCTCCTCGCCGAGGTTGGCGAGCGCCTCGAAGCCGGTGTAGGCGAAGAACACGACCGCCGCGGCGGTGACCATGCCGGCGATGCCGTACACCGACTGCTCGAGCCCGAGGACGGCCTGGACCACCGGCTGGTGCAACGCGTTCGCACTGCTCGACGGCGGCTGCGCGGGCGGGACGAACGGGGTGAGGTTCGCACCCTTCACGAAGAACACGCCGACGGCGAGGATGAGCACGCAGACCGCGACCTTGACGAGCACCAGCAGGTTCGTGAGCCACGAGGACTCCTTGATGCCGACCACGGCCACGACCGTCAGCACCGCGATGATCAGCACCGCGCCGACGTTGACCGTCGCGCTCTCGCCGAACCAGTCCGGCGACAGCCCGAGCAGGTTCGCGAGATAGCCGGACCAGCTGCGCGACACCACGGCCGCGCCGAGCGCGAACTCCAGCAGCAGGTCCCAGCCGATGATCCAGGCGAAGACCTCGCCGAGGGTGGCGAAGGCGTAGGTGTAGGCGCTGCCCGCGGTCGGCACGCTGGAGGCCAGCTCGGCGTAGCAGAGCGCGGCGAGGCCGGCGACCACCGCGCCGATCACGAACGAGAGCGTCACCGACGGCCCGGCGTGCGTTTTCGCCTCGACCCCGGCAAGGGTGAAGATCCCGGTGCCGATGATGATGCCGACGCCGAACCCGATCAGGTCGCGTCCCCTGAGCCGCCGCTTCAGCTCGCCGGATTCCTGTCGCTTGAGGACTTCGTCGACGTCGAGAGTTCTCCGCTCACCCATGGGGGAACGTTAGAAGGTGACGGCCCGACGCGCAGATCGGCTATCCGGGTGGAGTGAGGCCGTGGTCCTGGGCGAGCATCGTCGCCTGGACGCGCGAGCGCGGGCTGAGCTTGGCGAGCGCCCGGGAATCGTGGGTTTTCGCGGTGGCTTCGCCGGAGGCGCGGGTCCGCTATCCGGGCGGCTCGATGCCGTGGTCCTGGGCCAGGATCGCCGCCTGCACCCGGGATCGCAGGCCGAGCTTGGCCAGCACCCGCGAAACATGCGTCTTCACCGTCGCCTCGCCGATGTACAGCCGGGCGCCGATCTCGGCGTTCGAGAGCCCTGCGCCGAGGCAGCCGAGCACCTCGCGTTCGCGTTCGGTGAGGTCGGCGAGACCGGTCGGCGCGGGCGACAGCCCGGCAGGGGTGCTGGCGAACGCGGTGATCAGCCGTTTCGTGACCTGCGGGGCGAGCACGCCCTCGCCCGCCGCGACCAGCCGGACTGCCTCGATCAGCCGCGGCGCCTCGACCGACTTCAGCAGGAACCCGGCGGCCCCGGCGCGCAGTGCGGCGTGCACGTACTCGTCGAGGTCGAAGGTGGTGAGGACGAGGACTTCGGCGAGCCCCTCGGCGATCAGCTGGCGGGTGGCGGTGATCCCGTCGGTGCCGGGCATCCGGACGTCCATCAGGACGACGTCCGGCCGCAGCGCGCGGGCCTGGCGCAGGGCTACCTCGCCGTCGGCGGCCTCGCCGACCACCTCGATGCCCTCGGCGTTGCCGAGGATGAGCGCAAGCCCGGCGCGGATGGCTCCGTGGTCGTCGGCGACGAGGACTCGGACGGTCATGACGGCTCTCCGGCAAGGGGAAGTTCGGCGTGGACAAGCCAGCGCGGCCCCGACGGTCCTGCTCGCAGGGTGCCGCCGACGGCGTGCGCGCGCTCGCGCATGCTCAGCAAACCGTGCCCGCCGCTGTCGGACTGGGTCGCCGCGCCGAGCAGTTCGTTGCCGATTTCGACGGTCAGCGTGTTGCCGGCTACGCGAAGCCGCACGGTCACCCGGCCGCCCGGCGCGTGTTTGACCGCGTTCGTCAGCGACTCCTGCGCGATCCGGTACGCGGTGAGGTCGACCGCGGTCGGCAGTTCTTCGTCCACAGTGGAATCCACGGTGACCGTCATGCCGGCCGCGCGTGCCGATTCCACCAGCCTGGCCAGTTCGGCCAGCCGGGCCGGAGCGGTGACCTCGTCCTCGGCGGATTCCGAACGCAGCAGGCCGATCATCGCGCGCATTTCCTCCAGCGCGCGCACGCTGTTCTCCCGCACCGCGACGAGCACGGTCTGCGCGGTCTTCGGATCGTCCGCCATGGACAGTGCCGCCTCCGACTGGATGGCGATCGCCGACAGATGCCCGGCGACGACGTCGTGCAGGTCGCGGGCCATCCGCGCGCGTTCGGCCGCCACCGCTGCCCGCCGGTCCAGCGCGGCGATCGTCGCGAGCTGTTCGGCGTTGGCACGTTCGGACGCCGCGATATCGCTCTGCTGGCGCACATTCGCGCCCCACCACACCGGGACCAGCAGGAACGACAGCATGCTGAACGCGCCCAGCGCCGCCGCCCGCCAGCCCGCCACTGCCAGGAACACGAACAGCACGGTGAGCGTGACGGTGGCGGTCACGCCGACCAGCACCCGGGTCGTCCAGCGTGAACCGTGCAGCATCGCGGAGTACAGGAAATCCGTGTACGCGATGACGATCGGCAGCGACAGGCCCAGCGCGACGTCGACGCCGACGATCCCGGTGGCGGCCAGCAGCCCCCACGGCACTGTCCGGCGCAGGAACGCGGCGAGGCACATCGCGCCCAGTTCGGCGAACCGGACCCAGAGCGGGAACGGGTCGCCGTTCGGCAGCAGCTGGTGGCCGCCGGTGAGGTACAGCATCGTGCCGCCGGCGAACACCGCGAGCGCGACGAGGCCGTTCTGCTGCCACGGCGGCAGTTCGCGCGGCCGGGGGAGGGCCGAGCGCAGGTCTCGCAGGCGCACCCGACCATGACAGCACACCGCGGCGGCCCGGTCGTCCTACGAAATGATGACCCCTCGATCGTGCCGTCCGCTGACGCGCGCGGACGCCCGAGCCCGCGACAGTGAAGCCATGGACGAGTTTCTGAACAGCCCGCTGACCGCCGCCATCGTGGCGTGCGAGATCGGGTTCTGGGTCTTCATCGCGGCCGGGCTGCTGACCCGGTACGCGCTGCGCAAGCAGAAGGCCAGCACCGTGCTGCTCGCGCTGGTGCCCGTGGTGGACCTGGTGCTGCTGGTGATCACGGTGATCGACCTGATGAACGGTGCGACGCCGAACGTGACGCACGGGCTGGCCGCGGTGTATCTGGGCTTCTCGGTGGTGTTCGGCCCGTCGATGGTGGAGTGGGCCGACGTCCGGTTCGCGCACCGCTTCGCCGGCGGTCCGCGGCCGGAGAAGCTGTACGGCCGCGCTAAGGCCCGCAAGGAATGGCGCGAATGGGCCAAATGCGTGCTGGCCTGCGCGATCAGCGCCGGGCTGTTGCTGCTCGCGATCGTGGTGGTCGGCAAGTCGGGCCACGTCGAGCCGCTGTGGGGCTGGCTGCCGCGGCTGGGCACGGTCACCGGTCTGTGGTTCGTGTTCGGACCGCTGTGGCAGGAGATTTTCGGTTCCTCCGCGCCGAAAAAGGAGGCGTCGCGATGATCGAGCTGATCGGCGTTCTCCTGGTGGTGCAGGGCGCGGGCGGGCTGATCAACCGGATCGCCGGATCCGAGCACCCGAGCTGGTTCCTGCAGTTGCACGTGCTGCCGCCGCAGCTGCACGTGATCGCCAGCATCGTCCTGCTCGGCGCGGGCGTGGCGGTGCTGTTCGCGAACCGGGCGCGCAACCGCCGCCGCGGCTAGACTCGGGAGCATGGCGGCCGGTCCGGTTCTGCTGTTCGCCGTGGTCAGCGTGGCCCCCTCGGCGTTGTTCTGGGCTGCCCTCCGCGTCCCGGCGCTCTGCCGCTGGCTGCGTCGGGGACGTGGCGCTCCCGTGCCGTCCGCACCGCCGGTGGAGCAGGTGGCTGCGGACTTGCGCCGAGTACGCCGGACCCTCGCGCAACTCCCCGCCGGAACGCCTGCCGCGCGCCGCATCGGCACCCGGCAGGCGTACGACGAACTGCTCGTCACCGCCTGCCGCGAGATCGGCGTCGAACACCGGCTCGACGGCTTGCGCGAGGGTGCCGACCGGGATCTCGAACGGCTGCGGATCGAGGAATCGCTGAGCCGTAAAGGATTAGTGCTGTCCTGAGCGGAGTGGCAGGATGCTCCGGTGGACTTCCAGCCTCAAGACCGGCCTTCGGACGCGTTCCAGCAACCCCTCTCCGCCGACCAGATCGAACTGCTGTGCCGCCGCGCGCTCGGCACCAGCGTGCGGTCCGCCGTCGAAATCGGATGGGGCGGCTACAACAACACCTACCGGGTGGAACTGGCCGACGGTCCGGCGATCCTGCGCGTCGCCCCGGAACCGGCGCGGCAGACCCGGATCGAGCCCCAGTTCATGCGCAACGAATACCTTGCCGCGCCGTACTTCGCGCCGATCTCGCCGCTGATGCCGCGCACGCTCGCCGCCGATTTCACGCACCAGGTCATCGGCCGCGATTACGTGCTGCAGGCCGTTCTCCCCGGAGAGCCCGGCCCGGAAGTCCTCCGGGGCCTCGAGCCGGAGGAACGGGCGCCGTACTTCCGCCAGCTCGGCGAAATCACCCGCGCCATCCACGACGTGCGCGGCCCCGGCTTCGGTCTCGTGGCCGGGCCGCATTTCCCGACCTGGAGCGAAGCGCTGATCGCGTACTTCGAGGACAACGCCGCGGACGTCGAAGACCTCGGCCTCGACGGATCGGACCTGCGCGAGGTAGCCGCTTGGGCGAAGCGCGACGCGGCGCTGCTCGACGAGATCGCCGAACCGCGTCTGCTGCACGGGGACCTGTGGCACGTGAACGTGATGCTGACGCCGGAACTGGAGATCGTCGGGGTGTTCGACCACGACCGCAGCTGGTGGGGCGACCCGGCGGCGGACTGGACGATCCGCATGGCGTCAGCGAAAACCGGCTCGAGGCGGGACTGGTTCTGGGACACCTACGGCCAGCCGGACACATCCCCGTCGGCGCGGCGGCGAGCGTTGTACTACGAAGCCCGCCATCTCGGTGCGGTCCGGTTGGAGCGGTATCGGCTGGGCAAGGAGGGGAAGGTCGAGGAGTCGTATCCGGAGGTGGCGGAGATCCTGACGGCGCTGGAGTCATCGGAGTAGCGGTTTTGCCATCGCCGCCGCCACACCGAGGATGACTGCGCCGGCGAGGAACGTCGAGGTGGTCGTTCCGTGGTCGACCAGGAGCCCGGCGGTGGTGGAGCCTGCCGCGGTGCCGAGGTTGTTGGCGGTGTTGACCCACGTGCTGGCTTCGGTGCGCTGGTGTTCGGGAACCAGCTTGTCCGAAGCCAGGTAGGACACGATGAACAACGGCACCACGGCCAGGCCGGCGGCGGCCATGACGATGCCCAGCACCACCAGGTTTTCCGCGGTGGCGGCGAGCGCGATTCCCGCGGCGAGGACGAGGATCAGCCCGGTCAGCTGGGTGGACGCTGGCCGCTTGTGTTTCCGTTGTCCCCAGGCGAGCCCGCCGAGGACGCTCCCGGCGGCGAGCGCGGCTTCGAGGTAGCCGGCGGCTCCTGGGTTGCCGTGTTCTTGTGCGCGGGCGGCGACGGTGGTGACGGCGATGCCGGTGCCCGCGGCGGTGATGAGGATGATCGTGGCGAGTGCGGAGAATCGGCGGCTGCGCAGCGGTCCGAGGCTCCAGCTGAGCGGTTCTGCCGACACGGCCGACCGAGTGGACCGGACCACTGGCGTCGCGCAGAGCGCCAGCGTGCCGCCGAACAGCAACCCCGCGGCGGCGAGCAGCGCGGCAGCCGGGAAGGCTGTCGCGACTATCGCGCCGGTGATGACCGGACCCGCGAGATAGAGGGTTTCCTCGCAGGCAGAGTCCAGGCTGTAGGCGCGCTCGAGGAGCGCGGTGTTCGCGGTGAGGCTTCGCCAGAGCATCCGCATCACTGGCCCTAACGGCGGGGCACAGACGCCGAAGAAGATGCTGAGCAGCAGATACGGGGCCGAGGCAGTGACGCCGGACCAGGCCAGCAGCGCTAGTGCGGCGAGTGGGGCGGCAGTGGCGGTGGCGAGAACGGGAAGGGTCCGAGCTGGCCCGAAGCGGTCGATGACGCGGGCTTTGAACGGCATGAGGATCGAGGAGAGCCCGAAGCAGGCGACGGCGGAGCCCGCGGCGGTGAAGGATCCGGTGGCCTCTTGGACGGTGAACAACAACGCAAGCGGGAGCACCCCGAACGCGAGACGGCCCGTCAATGCCGCGCCGAAGGTCGCGGCGGCATGCGGGATCGTCAGGACAGCACGGTAGCTCCCAGCACTCGATGTGCTGGACAAGAACAACTCCTGGGAACGGCGACACGGCCGCAGGGGACTGCGGCCTTCAGGACAAGGCAGGGTCGCGAGGGACGGGTAGACCCGTCCGGGTTCCTAGGGCCGTTCGAACGACATGGCGCGACTGTAGCAGCGAATCCGCTCAGAGTGACGGGTCCGAGCCGCGCAAAGCGGCCCACCAGAACCCGAACGCCGCGATCAGCACGCTGACCGTCAGCCAGCCCGCGAATCCGCTCCCGTCGACCAGCGCCCAGAACGCGCCCACCACCGGGGCGACCGCCAGCACCGGCAGGTCGGCACGGAACTGCCGCGCGAGCCGTACCGGCGTGGCAGCGGCAAGTGCGCGTTCCTCGTCCGGCTCGGAAGGGTTGTCCAGGCGACGGCCGCGAGGCTCGCCCGTGCGCACCGAACCCGCTGGGTACAGCACCTCGTCGTTGATCCGGACGGCAACGTGGCGGTCCGTACGCAGGTCGCCCAGCACCTCGACGCGCGAAGGCGACGGCAGGCCGATCAGCGTCGGCGAGAAATACACCGGGATCCAGCGCGGCGTCGCGGTGTCGGTCTCCAGCCACGACCGCGTCAGCAAGCCGCGCTGCACCTTCACCCGGCGCATCGGCACCGACGCGCTCGCCTTGCGCCGAGAGGGCTGCACGAATCGCGTGAAGAGCAGGAAGCCGTTCACCGCCAGCATCGCGAGCACCGCGACCACGGTGACGGTCGCGTACGTCGAGGCACGGTCGGCGGTCACCAAAGCCGAAGCGCCGGTCGTGACCGCGCGCGAGGGGGCCGACGGGTCGTAGCGCACCGGAACCTTCGTGCCCAGCGGCGGGGGAGTGGTGTCCAGTTCGACCGCCGCGCTCGCTTCCGGCTGGTTCGGCACCGGGAACCGCACGGTGACCGTGTTGTCGTCGACCCGCGAGACGATCCCGGTCGCGTTCACCGTCAGCCCCTGCAGCCGCGGCCGGGCGCTGTTGAATTCCAGCAGCTGCACCACGAACACCGCGGCACATGCGACGAGCACGACCGCGCTCGTCACCAGGATGTGCCGCACCGGCCGCAATCGCAGGAACTTCCGCACAAGGATCACCTTAACTGTCCAAAAAGGAAGGAGCGGCGCGGGGAGTCCGCGCCGCTCCTTCGATTCCCGCTGGGGGAGGATTACTTCACGAATCCGATCTTCGGGTAGTCGTACGGGTTGTTCGCGTAGCCCGGCGAACCGAAGTTGGCCACCGTCTTGCGGACGGCGAAGGCTCCGACCGACTGGAAGATCGGAAGCTGGTGGCCCAGCGCCCAGATCTCCTTGTCCGCGGCGTTGATGTCCGCGGCCCGCTTGGTGTCGTCCAGTTCCTGCGCGGCGGTGTCGAGCAGCTGGTTTTCCTTGTCGCTGCCGATCCGGCCGTAGTTCTGGTTGACGTTCTTCGGGTCGAGGTAGTAGATGCCCTTGCTGCCGCCGATCGGGAACGAGTTCGAGATCCAGCGGAACAGCGTGAGGTCGAAGTTGCCGACGTTCACGTAGTTCTTGAAGAACTCGGTCGACGGGACCGCGACGATGTCGATGCCCACGCCGATCGCCTTCAGCTGCGACTGCAGGATCTGGCCGGTCTGCTGGCTGATCGGGGTGCCCGACGGGATGACCAAGCGCAGCTTCAGCTGCTTGCCGTCCTTGGCGCGCAGGTCGCCGGACTGCTTCCAGCCCAGCTTGTCCAGCTCGGCCTTGGCCGCGTTCTGGTCGAACTTGTACGGGCCGCTGTTGTCCTCGTAGGTCTTAGATCCCTTGAGGAACAGGTGGTTGCCGATCGGCGTCGTGTCCTTCTGCATCTGGCCGAGGATCGACTTCGCGATGGTCACCGTGTCCACGCCGCGCATGACCGCCAGCCGCAGGTCCTTGTCCGCGAGGATCGAGGACGGGGCGCCGTTGAGCGTCATGTGCGTGTAGTCGGGGTAGGCCGACTGGCGCACCACCGCGTTCGGGTCCGCCTGGGCCCGCTTGAACGCGTTGATGTCGTTGTTCAGCGGGTAGAAGTCGATCTGCCCGTTGGCGAACGCGTCCGCCAGCGCGGGACGGTCCACGACCTTGTAGGTCACGGTGTCCAGCTTCGGCTTGTCGCCCCACCAGTTCGGGTCGCGCTCGAACACCGCGGTCTTGGCGGTGTAGTCGACGCTCTTGATCTTGAACGGACCCGCGGTGATCTGGGCCTTCTGCGCCCAGCCCTTGTTGAAGGTGTTGGCGTCGGCCATCGCCTCCTTCGGGTACAGCGGCGAGAACAGCGACTTCCACTCCGCGAACTTCTTCGCGAAGGTGACCTTGACGTCGAGGTCGTCAGTGCCCTTCTCGACCTTGGCGATGTCCTCGTAACCCGTGGTGCTGGACACCTGGTAGGCGGTGTCCTTGCCGTTCAGCGCCTTCGCCATCGCGGCGAAGTCCTCCCAGGAGAACTGGCGCCCGTTGCTCCACTTGGCCTTCGGGTTGATCTTGTACTCGATGACCTGCGGGTCCTTGCTGACGATCTCAGCAGAGGTCAGGTAGTTCTTGTCCAGGCCGACCGTCGCGTCCGCGTTCTGCGGGAACGGGTAGGGCAGGATCGCGCCGAACATGCTCGCGCCGTCCAGGACCGTGCCGTCGACCTGGTAGTAGTTCCAGTTGTCCGGCAGCTGGTCGACCGGCCACTTGAAGTCGCCGCCGTCCTTCACCTTGTCCATCGGCTGCGCGTTGATGTCGGCGGTCTTGACGCCCGAGGAACCGGTGTCCTGCAATCCCTTGTCGCCGCCGCCGCTGCCTCCGCCGCAAGCGGCGAGCAGGAGCCCCAGAGCGGCAACGGGGGCCACGATCGCGGCCATTCTCCGTCGCATGTGTTTACCTTCCTTCTTCTGGTGTGCCAACGGATCGTGGCTACACGACTTCGCGGGTTTTGGCGTAGTGGCACGCGACGTCGTGGTCCTCGGCGCGGGATTCGCGCGGAGGTTCGACGTCGACGCACTTCTTCTTGTCCTCTTCGGACAGTTGGGAGAAGACGAAACACCGGGTGCGGAACCGGCAGCCCGACGGCGGGTTCGCCGGGCTGGGCAGGTCGCCGGTGAGGATGATCCGGCCGCGTTCGCGTTCCTTGGCCGGGTCCGGGATCGGAATCGCGGACAGCAGCGCCTGCGTGTACGGGTGCTGCGGCGCCTCGAAAACCGTGCGGACGTCGCCGATCTCCACGATCTTGCCGAGGTACATCACCGCCACGCGGTCGGCGATGTGCCGGACCACCGACAGGTCGTGCGCCACGAACAGGTACGACAGGCCCAGCTTGGCCTTCAGCTCGTCCAGCAGGTTGATCACGCCGGCCTGGATCGACACGTCGAGCGCGGACACCGGCTCGTCGAGCACGATCAGCTTCGGCTCCAGCGCGAGCGCCCGCGCGATGCCGATGCGCTGGCGCTGCCCGCCGGAGAACTCCGCCGGGTACCGGTCGGCGTGTTCGGGCCGCAGCCCGACCAGCCCGAGCAGTTCCGGCACCCGCTGGTCGATGCGCTCCTTCGAGAACCCGTGCGTCACCATCGGCTCGGCGATGATGTCGCCGATCGGCAGCCGGGGGTCGAGCGCGGCCATCGGGTCCTGGAAGACCACCTGGAGGTCGCGGCGGATCGACTTGCGGTCCTTGCCCGCGAGCTTCGCCACGTCCTTGCCGAGCACCGCGACCGAACCGTGCGACGGGGCCGCCAGTTCGAGGATCTCCATCAGCGTGGTCGACTTGCCGCAGCCGGATTCCCCGACCAGGCCCAGGGTTTCGCCCTCGACGATGTCGAAGGTGATCCCGTCGACCGCGCGCACGACGCCGACCTTGCGCTTGAAGACGGTGCCCTTGCTGACCGCGTAGTGCTTCTGCAGGTCCTGCACGTCCAGCACGGTCGAGCGCTCGGTGCGCGGCAGGGACGCGACCTCGGCCTCCTCGATCACCTCGGCCCCGTAGACCTCGGCGGCGTCCGCGTCGGGACGGGCGAGTTCCTCGGTGCGGATGCAGGCGGCCCGGTGCGTCGTGTCGACCGGCGCGTTCGGGTTGCCCGGCGTGATCGTGAACAGCTCCGGCTCGGCCGTCCGGCAAGCGTCGATCGCCAGCGGGCAGCGCGGCGCGAACGGGCAGCCCTGCGGCAGGTTCACCAGCGACGGCGGCTGGCCCTCGATCGGCACCAGCGGCTGCTTCTCCCGCGCGTCGACGCGCGGAATCGAACCGAGCAGGCCCAGCGTGTACGGCATCCGCGGCTGGGCGTAGATCGTCTCGACCGGACCCTGTTCCACCGCGCGCCCGGCGTACATCACCATCAGCCGGTCGGCGAACCCGGCGACCACGCCGAGGTCGTGCGTGATGATCACGATGCCCGCGCCGGTGACCTCCTGCGCGGTCTTCAGCACCTCCAGCACCTGCGCCTGCACCGTCACGTCGAGCGCGGTGGTCGGCTCGTCGGCGATGATCAGGTCCGGGTCGTTGGCGATCGCGATGGCGATCACCGCGCGCTGGCGCATGCCGCCGGAGAACTCGTGCGGGAACGCCTTCGCCCGCGCCGCCGCGTTCGGGATGCCGACCAGGTCGAGCAGTTCGACCGCGCGGTTGTTCGCCTGCTGCTTGGTGATCGTGCCCTTGCCGTGCACCAGCAGCGCTTCGGCGATCTGCGCCCCGACGGTGTACACCGGGGTCAGCGCCGACAGTGGGTCCTGGAAGACCATCGAGATCTTCTTGCCGCGGATCTTCGACAGCTCGGTGTCGGACTTGCCGATCAATTCGCTGTCCTGGAACCGGATCGAGCCCGAAACGCGCGCCTGCGGCGGCAGCAGCCCCATCACCGCCAGCGACGACACCGACTTGCCCGAACCGGACTCGCCGACGATGCCGAGCACCTCGCCGGCCTCGACCTGGTAGTTCAGCCCGCGCACCGCGTGCACGCGGCCGGACTCGGAGGGGAAGGACACTTCGAGGTCGGAAACCTCGAGCACGGTGCCAGTCGGCTTGCCCGTTTCCGCGCTCAGTTCGAGTGCGGCGCTCATGCTTCTGCTCCCACGGTCTGCGTCGAGGCGGTCGACTGGGTTTTTTCTTCGATCCGCTTGCGTTCCTTGCGCCGCGAACGGCTGGACGACGGGTCGAGCGCGTCGCGCAGGCCGTCGCCGACGAAGTTCACCGCGAGCACGGTGAACACCAGGAAGCCGGCCGGGATGTAGAACAGCCACGGGAACGTCCGGACCGCGTCGGAACCCGCCGAGATCAGCGTGCCCAGCGAAACGTCCGGAGCCTGCACGCCGAAGCCGAAGAACGACAGCGACGTCTCCATGATGATCGCGACGCCGACGTTGATCGTCGCGTCGATGATCAGCAGCGAAGCCATGTTCGGCACGATGTGCTTGAAGATGATCCGCCACGGGGACTGGCCCATGAACTTGGCGGCCTTCACGAACTCGCGCTCGCGCAGCGTCAGCGTCATGCCGCGGACGATGCGGGCGGTGATCATCCACTGGAACAGCGCGATCAGGCCGACCAGGATCAGCCAGGTCTTGCCGCGGAAAGCGGGCGACAGGATCGAGATGATCAGGAACGGCGGCAGGATCAGCAGCAGGTCGACGACCCACATCGACACCCGGTCGGTCCAGCCGCCGAAGTAGCCCGCCGCGGAGCCGACGATCGAGGCCACGCCGGTGGAGAACAGCGCGGCCAGCAGGCCGATGGTGAGCGACTTCTGCAGCCCGCGCATGGTCTGCGCGAACATGTCGCCGCCGATCTGGTTGGTGCCGAACCAGTGCGTGCCGTCCGGCGGCATCAGCGTCGAGGTCGGGTCCAGTTCGTCGTAGCCCCACGGCGAATACCAGCTGTAGGTGAACGCCAGCACGTAGAACAGCAGGATCACGACGAGCCCGACGAGGGCCAGCTTGTTGCGGAAGAACCGGCGGGCGACGAGCCTGCCCCGGCTGGAGGACTTCCCGGTCTGCTGCGAGGTGTCCGTTTCGGTGGCGGCGACGGCCGAGTCGGCGAGGTCGGCCTCGTTCAATGGGGCGGCCATCAGATCCTCACCCTCGGGTCGAGCGCGGCGTAGAGCACGTCCGCGAGCCAGCCGGCGAGCAGCACGCAGATCGCGATGAACAGGGTCACGGTGGTGACGATGTTGGTGTCCTGCTTCTGGATGCCGGTCACCAGCCAGTCGCCCATGCCGTACCAGCCGAAGATCTTCTCGGTGAAGACGCCGCCGGTGATGAGCAGGCCGAAGCCGAACGCGAACAGCGTCGCCATCGGGATCAGCGCGGTGCGCAGGCCGTGCTTGAACAGCGCGCGCCTGCGGGTGAGGCCCTTCGCCTGGGCGGTGCGCAGGAAGTCCGAGCCGAGCACGTCGAGCATCGCCGAACGCTGGTAGCGGCTGTAGTAGGCGACCTGCGTCAGCACGATCGCCAGGGTCGGCACGATGATGTGCTGCAGCCGGTCGAGCAGGACGTCGCCGAAACCGCCGTCGACCGCGCCGCCCTCGCCCTGCACGATGAAGAACTGGTAGCCGTCGAGCAGGTTGTCGTTGACCGACTGCGCGCCCGCCTTGAGGATCGTGGCGATCACGAACACCGGCGTCGACAGCACCACGAAGGAGAACGTGGTGGCGATGTAGTCGCTGATCTTGTACTGCCGGATCGCGCTGACCACGCCGACCAGCACGCCGATGATGATGCCGATCGTGATCCCGAGCAGGAACAGCCGCAGGCTCACGCCCGCGCGGCGGAACAGTTCGTCGGTGATCGCCTGATCGGCCACGGTGCGGCCGAAGTCGCCCTGGAACACGCCGCCCAGCCAGGTGAAGAACCGGTGCGGGATCGCCTGGTCCAGGTGCAGCTCGGCGGCCTTGGCGTCGATGGTCGCCTGCGGAGCCGGCGGATTGCGCAGCTTGAGCGCGTCCAGCGGGCTGAACGACAGCGACGCCAAGGAGAACGCCGCGAAAGTCGCGACGAGGCACAGGGCGATGTAGTTGACGAGTCTGCGGAGGAGGAACCCGATCACAGTTGCCTCGCTTCACCGGGGCCGGAGGATCCGCTCCGCGCCGCCGGGCATCCCTGGCTCGCTCGCGATTGAGTTTTCGTCGAAAACACTGGGCGGTGCTGCCTTCCAATACTGACGCTCGTTGTGGGCGCAGCTTAATGGCGATCACTCGTTGCGATCTTCGTTTTCAGGCAACCAAACAATCACGATTTCCGTGTTCGGGCAGAGAACAACCGACTTTCGCCTCTTGCCCGGGTCCCAGTGTCGCGGTGGGTGCGCGACTGTGCACCGGCGATGAGTATTCCGGAACGGTTCCGGGGGTTCCGGGTGAACGGTTGTGAACAGGAAACGGACACGCGCGCAACACCGCCGCGCCGAGTCGCCGCGGACTTGCATGTTCGGGTGCACGTTCGCCCGCCGCGATTCACTGCGCGGATTACCCTTGCGCCGCAGCGTAATTCGCATCGGGATCCGGTGTCGCCGGGTTTTCCGGAGTCGTCCGCGTCCACTGTGGTCAGACGAAGGAAGGATTTCGCGGAAATGCCGGGCCGATCCCGCGGCGGCGTTGTCGGTAAACGCAGAAACCCCGCCGCCGCGTAGTGCGGGGCGGGGTTTCTCGCGGGAACCGGAGAAGCTCAGTCCAGGTAGTCGCGCAGCACCTGCGAACGCGACGGGTGACGCAGCTTCGACATCGTCTTCGACTCGATCTGCCGGATCCGCTCGCGCGTGACCCCGTAGACCTGGCCGATCTCGTCGAGGGTGCGCGGCTGGCCGTCGGTGAGGCCGAAGCGCAGCCGGACCACGCCCGCCTCGCGCTCGGACAGCGTCTGCAGCACCGACTGGAGCTGGTCCTGCAGCAGCGTGAACGACACCGCGTCGACCGCGACGACCGCCTCGGAGTCTTCGATGAAGTCGCCGAGCTGCGAATCGCCCTCGTCGCCGATGGTCTGGTCCAGCGAGATCGGCTCGCGCGCGTACTGCTGGATCTCCAGGACCTTCTCCGGCGAGATGTCCATCTCCTTGGCGAGCTCCTCGGGCGTCGGCTCGCGGCCGAGGTCCTGCAGGAGTTCGCGCTGTATGCGGCCGAGCTTGTTGATGACCTCGACCATGTGCACCGGGATGCGGATGGTGCGCGCCTGGTCGGCCATCGCGCGGGTGATCGCCTGGCGGATCCACCACGTGGCGTACGTCGAGAACTTGTAGCCCTTGGTGTAGTCGAACTTCTCCACCGCGCGGATCAGGCCGAGGTTGCCCTCCTGGATCAGGTCCAGGAACGCCATGCCGCGGCCGGTGTAGCGCTTGGCCAGCGACACGACCAGCCGGAGGTTCGCCTCCAGCAGGTGGTTCTTGGCCCGCTCGCCGTCGCGCACGATCCACTTGAGGTCGCGGCGCATCTGGGTGACGAGCTTCTCGCCCTCCTCCTCGGCGGTGCGCACGCGCTCGGCGGCGTAGAGCCCGGCCTCGATCCGCTTGGCGAGCTCCACCTCCTCCTCGGCGTTCAGCAGCGCGACCTTGCCGATCTGCTTGAGGTAGGCGCGGACCGAGTCGGCCGACGCGGTGAGCTCGGCGTCCTTGCGCGCCTGGCGCAGCGCCTCGGACTCCTCCTCGTCCCACACGAAGTCCGGGTTGTCCGAGGACTTGCCGCCCTTCTCGGCGGCGCTCGCGCGGCGGCGGGCGGCGGTGGACGTCGCGGCGCCCGCGGCCCCCTCGGTCGCCTCGGCCTCGTCCTCGGAGTCGTCGTCATCGTCGTCGGTCTCGTCGTTGACCGTCTCGTCGACGACGTCGACCTCGACCTCTTCGAGATCGGACAGATCCGGGCTGTCGAGTTCGGCCTCGTCGAGGTCGACCGGGCCGTCGGGATCGCCGTCGTCGGTCTTCGGACCCTTCGCGGCGGCCTTCTTCGCCGGAGCCTTCTTGGCCGGAGTCTTCTTCGCGCCCGCCGGCTTCGCGGCGGTCTTGCGCGCCGGGGACTTCGCCGCTCCGGTGGCTGCCTCGTCGGCCGGCTCGCCGGCTTCGGTCGCTGTCTTCGTCCCGCCTCGGGTTGCGGTTCTTGCGGCTGCCACTTACGCCCTTTCGCAGCGGTCGATCATGACGAGCCGAGATGTCGCCACCTCAGCTGCCTCACATTCGGGGAACACGCCTCGGCCTGCGGTTTTGCCTCCGCAGCTCCTGCGCCGTGTTCCATTGTAACGACGTCGGCCCACTGCGTCGCGAAGCGATCACCCTCCGGCCCCCTTCCCGGCGCCTCCCGGTGACCGGTCCGAGACCCGGCGCGGACCCGGCGGTCAGTGCCCGGCGCCCTCCGCGGCGGCCGCGGCGGCCCCGACGATGCCCGCGTTGTTCTGCAGCGACGCGACGACCACCGGCGTGCGGATGTCCAGCAGCGGCACCCACTTCTCGGCCTTCTTGCTGACGCCGCCGCCGACGATGAACAGGTCCGGCCAGATCAGGTTCTCCAGCACCGAGAGGTACCGGTGCACCCGCTTGGCCCACTGCGGATACGACAGGCCCTCGTTGTCCTTCACCGAAGCGGCGGCGCGTTTTTCCGCGTCGTGGCCGTCGACCTCAAGATGGCCGAATTCGGTGTTGGGCACGAGCTTGCCGTCGTGGAACAGCGCGCTGCCGATGCCGGTGCCGAAGGTGAGCAGCGCGGTCACGCCGGTGCGCGCGGCCGCGTCGCCGAAGCGGATCTCGGCGAGGCCCGCGGCGTCGGCGTCGTTGAGCATCGTGACCTCGCCGACGCTCTTGCCGAGCCGCTTCGCGAAGAGCGCCTCGGCGTCGGTGCCGATCCACTTGTGGTCGATGTTCGCCGCGGTGTGCGCGGTGCCCCTCTTGACCACCGCGGGAAGCGTCACGCCGACCGGGCCGTCCCATTCCGCCGCGCGGACGATCTCGGCGACGACGTCCGCCACCGCGTCCGGCGTCGAGGGCTGCGGCGTTTCGATCCGGTGCCGGTCCCCGATGAGCTGTCCCTGTTCCAAATCGACCAGCGCGCCTTTGATCCCGCTGCCGCCGATGTCGATTCCGAAACCTCGGGTCGCCGTCACTGACGTGGTCCCTTCTCGCACGATTCAGAAGTCTGCTGCGGAGACTTTAACCGGATGTGGTGACATGGCGGGCGTGGGAGTTGACGAGGCGATGCTGAACGACCTGAAGAACACCTCCGAACAGGTCGCGGTCGAGGCCGCGCACCTGGTCCGGACGGCCTGGGTGCGGATGCGGTCCGGCGGCGAGGTCGCGGTGGACACGAAGTCCGCTGAGACCGACGTGGTGACCGCGGTGGACCGGGAGTCGGAGGAACTGGTCCGCGCCCGGCTGGAGCGGATCCGGCCCGGGGAACCGGTGCTCGGCGAGGAAGGCGGGGGAGCGCTCGGGGGCGGCGTCACCTGGGTGGTCGATCCGATCGACGGGACCGTCAATTTCCTGTACGGCCTGCCGGCCTTCGCGGTGTCGATCGCGGCGCAGATCGACGGGGTGTCGGTCGCGGGAGCGGTCGTGGAGCCGGTGAGCGGCCGGCGCTGGACGGCCGTCCGCGGCGGCGGTGCGTGGCTCGACGGCGAACGGCTGTCGGTGTCCGCGGCGGACCGGCTGGACCTGGCGCTCGTCGGGATGGGCTTCTCCTACGCGCGGGACCGCCGGATCCGGCAGGGCAAGCTGACCGCGGACCTGGTCGGCCAGGTCCGCGACATCCGCCGCCGGGGCGCGGCTTCGCTGGACCTGTGCGCGGTCGCCGCCGGATGGCTGGACGGATTCTTCGAGCACGGTCTGCACCGCTGGGACTGGGCGGCCGGAGCGCTGGTGGCGCAGGAGGCGGGCGCGACGGTGCTGCTGCCGGGCGAAGCGGCGGATCTGGGGGAGGACGCGACGTTCGCGGCCTCGCCGGGGATCGCGACGGAACTGCGCGCGGCGCTGGTCGCGGGAGGCGCGGCGGAGGTGTGACCGCGGGCCGGGCCTGCTGACCTCGTTCGCGGGGTCAGCAGGTGACGGAGCGCGCCGAGGCCAGGAGCGTCTGGTCGATCACCGGCGCGCCCGGACTGGCGGACTGCTCGCTGCTGCCGCCCCCCTGATGCGCCTGCGACCAGGCGGTGAGCTGCTTGAGGATCTTGACCGCCTCGGGCCGCGGCTGGACGTCGGTGAAGAGCTTGCCGGTGGCCAGGTCGACGGAGGCGTCCTTGCGGGTGTCGTGCACCAGTTCCGCGCAGGGGACCACCAGGCTGACCGTGCGGGCCGCGGCGGCACCGTTGTCGCCGTACCGGATCTGGCCGCGGCAGCGCGCGTCGCCCTTCGGGTACGCCGGGTCGTTGGCGGGGTCCCCGATCGCGGTGAAGCCGAGTTCGCGCAGCGCGTTGGTGGCGATGCTGCCCTGCCCGCGCGTGCTGCTGGCGTTGAGCACCTTCAGCGCGACCTTGTCCGGGGGCATCGGCGACCGGTCGTCCAGGCCGTTGTGCGGGACCGAGGTGTAGGTGATCCCCGGCGGCGCCTTGGGCTCCGGGCTGCAGCGCACCGCCTCGTCGATGTCGCCGCGGCCGACCACGGCGTTGACCCAGACGAACACCGCGCCGAGCGCGAGCACGCCGATCACGATCAACGCGGGCAGCGGACGGTGCTTGCGGTAAGGCCGCGCACCACGGTTCCCCGCCCCGTTCCCCGACGCCACCTGCCCCGTCCCTTCCCCTCGCAGAACCGGCCGCGGTCGCCCCGCCGCGCCTCGCGGTAACCGCCAGCGTACGCACCGGCGTGGTAGCCGGTGAGCCTAGGCGCTGTTCGCGACGCGCGGTGTCGCGGGTCACCTTCACCCGTTCCGCGTAATGCCCCTCGGTGGCGATCGCACCACGGACGGCTCCGCGCGAGCAAGCCGACTCGGCGGCGAGGTGATGTTTACGACGCCGGGGCAACCCGAACGGAGGACAGGCGTCTCACCTGCGCGTTCCCCCTCCCGGGTGACGCTGGACCGGCAATGTCCGACTCGGTGCGAGACGCGTCCGGCGGTGAGCTACCCTTCCCGGGCTCCGGCCGCAGAACGAGGCCCGCCAGGCTGAGACCTGGGTCACTCGCGGGCCGGGCACAAACAGGGGCGCTGGAACGTTGACCAGCGGCACGACCGGTATCGGGCGCCTCCGGAACCGGTGCAGGACGACACGCTGAATCGCAGGGGTGAGGGACACCATGGCTACCGACTACGACGCTCCGCGCCGCAGCGAAGCCGACGAGCTGGCCGAAGACTCGTTGGAGGAGCTGAAGGCCCGGCGGAACGAGAACCAGTCCGGCGTCGTCGACGTCGACGAGGACGCGACCGCGGAGAACTTCGAACTTCCCGGCGCGGACCTTTCCGGGCTCTCCGGGGAAGACATGACCGTGAAGGTCGTGCCGAAGCAGGCGGACGAGTTCACCTGCTCGGTCTGCTTCCTGGTGCACCACCGGAGCAGGCTCGCCGAGGACAACGGCGGCAGGCTGATCTGCCGCGATTGCGCCTGACCTGGGGATTTTCACAGGGAGATCTAGGGGAGATTCACGGGGTCAGCGTTTTCGCGGTCTTGGGAAGACCGGGTAAGCACGGGGGTCGGCCGGTTGGTCGGCCCCCTTACTCGTGTTCGGGGGGTCTGGTTCGGCTCGTCGCCTGGCGGCGACATCGCTTGTGGGTGCGTGGGGCACCCCGAAGCTTGATTGTGCTGACGGTTCGGGGGTGCTTGTCAAGGCGGGAAAGATGCCTTGACAAGCACCCCCGAACCGCAGATGCGCTTCGTATCGGGGTGCGGGGGAGGTGTGGGTGCCTCGCTCGTTGAGTGCACTGGCCGCGGGTGGGGGCTGGGTGCCTCGACCGTTGGGTGCACTGGCTGCGGTTGGCGGGTGGGATAGCGCCCCAATGTGGCATTGGGTGCATGGGACGCACCCAATGTGGCGTTCGGTGCATCTGACGCACCCAATGCCGCATTGGGTGCGTGTTCCGGCGGCGGTGGGGCCGTGAGGGGAACCCTGGGGGAATCAGCGGCTGTGAGGGTTCCCCTCACGGCCGGCGCGTGGGGTCAGGCGTTGTTGCGGAGCAGTTCCACTACTCGCTTGGGTTTGCGGGTGCTGAAAAGCCAGTACGGGGTGGGGTCTGCCGGGTCGGTCAGGGTGATGCGGACTGCGGGGCCTACCCAGCCTCGGTGCAGGACGAAGGCGGCTGGGTCGCCGTCGCGGCCCAGGGCGTGGCGTTTGGCGTCTTTTTCCACGACGGTGATCTCGCCGACGTAGCGGAGCGGCAGGTGGGCGTCGCCGACCCAGAGTTCGGGGTCGTCTCCGCTGGTGATCTTGATTTTCGCCCTGCCCAGCGAGAGCAGGAGGGCGGCCATGACCGGCACGGCGATCGCGAGCGGGATCCACAGCGGGATGGACGGGTAGCCCAGGTGGACCTCGACGCCCAGCAGGATCGCGCCTGCCATCGGCAGGGGCCAGCCCCACCACGGCAGGTAGAGCCGTTCGGAGTGTGCGACGACGCCCGTCGCGGCGGTGTTCACGCGGTCAGCCACAGGACAAGGGTAGTCTCGCCGCCCGTGTCCAGCGTTCAGGTCCTCCTCCAGCGGCTCGACCCCGAAGTCCCGCCGCCCGCCTATGCCCGGCCCGGCGACGCCGGGGCCGATCTCGTCACCACCTCGGATATCGTGCTCGGACCCGGAGAGCGCGGGGTCGTCGGCACCGGGGTCGCGATCGCGCTGCCCGCCGGGTACGCCGGGTTCGTGCATCCTCGCTCGGGGCTCGCGGCGCGCGTCGGATTGTCCGTGGTGAACACTCCCGGCACGATCGACTCGGGCTATCGCGGCGAGATCAAAGTCTGCCTCGTCAATCATGACCCGCGCGAGAAGATCGTGCTGGCGCGCGGCGACCGGATCGCGCAGCTGGTGGTCCAGCGGGTCGAGCACGCGGAGTTCGTCGAGGTCGCCGAACTCGAGACGACCGAACGCGGCGCGGGAGGTTACGGCTCGACCGGCGGGCACGCCACACTGGCACCCGGCGCCGGAGACACCGGCGCGGGCACCGGGGAAGGAACGGAACGATAGTGGGGATTTTCGGACGCAAGCGCCGGTCCGGCGACGACGAGACCGGAGGCGTCGCTTCCCAGCGCGGCGAGAACGCCGAAGCTGACGGCGCCGACGACGCGCTCGAACCCGAGGACCAGCTTTCGGAGACGACCGACGGCCCGTTCGACGCCGCCGAAGCCGAGGAAGACGGCATCCCGCGCATCGACCTGGGCTCGGTGCGCGTGCCGGTGCCCGACGGTTCGCAGGTGCAGGTCGAAATGGACCCGGAGGAAGGCGGCGTGCGCGCGGTGCACGTCGTGACCGAGGTCGGGCAGATCACCGTCAGCGCCTACGCGGCCCCGAAATCCGGCGGCCTGTGGCGCGAGGTGAGCAACGAACTGGCCGACCAGCTCCGCGCGGACGGCGCGAAGGTCAACGTCGGCCGGGGCGAATGGGGCATGGAACTGTCCGCGATCGTCGGCGACGTGGCCCTGCGCTTCGTCGGAGTCGACGGCCCGCGCTGGATGCTGCGCGGCGTGATCGCGGGCCCGCAGTCCACCGCCTCGCAAGCTCCCGAGGTGCTGCGGGCGATCGTGCGCCGCACTGTCGTGGACCGAGGCAACTCCCCGATGCCGGTGCGCACCCCGCTGCCGATCACCCTCCCGGACGCGGTCGCCCAGCACATCGCCGAACAACAGGGCTGACCGCTTTCGCTCTCCAGAAGGCCCTCGCGGACACCGTTCCGCGAGGGCCTTTTCGGCGCATCCTCACAACGCCCGCAAAAACGCCAAAACAGTCGCCCGCCCCAACGCCTCGCGATCCCGCCCCATCGCGGCGAGCGACGTCTCCCCGTACCGCCCTCGCGGCAACGCGCGAGCCCATTCCCGGGCAACCGAAGCGGGATGAACCGGATCATCCGCGCATCCGCCCACCCCGGCCGGAACGCCCACGCCCCGCAAGTCCGCCAAAACCGGCGCGGCTCTCCCCGCCGCAGCCCGCAACCCGGCCTCCAGCCCCGCCCCGTGCCGCCGCCAAGCCCGGTCCAGCTCCTCCGCGAGCCACCCCGGACTCCCCGCCGCCGCCTGCGCCAGCGCCCCGTCCACCCCCTCGGCGGCCACCAGATCCGCTGTGACCGTCGCGGCCAGCGCCGCGGGTGCTTGCCCGGATTCCCCGTTCCAAGCCGGGAGCGCCGCGAGCAGCCCCCCGCAACGCCCCGGATTCGCCGCCGCCCACTCCGCCGCGAGATGCGCCCCGAACGAGATCCCGCCCACCAGGACCGTCCCGTGCCGGTCAGCGAGACGGTCCAGTTCGGCCAAAAACGCTTCCGCGAGACCCGGTCCGGGCGCCGGCGCGGGCGTGATCATCGGCACGCCGAGCGCCGCGAGCGGGCCGCCGAACACCGAGCGCACGAAGATGTCGTCCGAGCCGGTGCCGGGAAGCAGGACGGCGGCCGGGAGACGGATTGCGGACGTCACGTTGCGATCTTGCCGCAAACCCGTTTCCCTGGCTGAGACCGCAGCTACGCTGGAATACGCACGGGCCGAACGAAGTCGGGGGCCCCGGAGCACAGGAGCACACCATGTCCGCCAAGGACGGCGGCTACTTCAGCCGGTTGGTTCGCAAGCTGACCAGCGACGTCGAGGACCTCGACGCCGACGAGATGTCCGAGAGGTCGGGTGCCGAAGGCGCGCAGCGCGCCTGTGACTGCCGGTCCGGCGAAGAGGTGACGGTGCTCGGCAGGCTCCGCAGCGTCGAGCTGTCGCCGACCGACGGGCCCGCCTCGCTGCAGGCGGAGCTGTTCGACGGCACGCAGGGCGTGACGCTAATCTGGCTGGGCAGGCGCCGGATTCCCGGCATCGAGCCCGGCCGTACCGTCAAGGTTCGCGGCCGGATGGCCGAACGGGACGGGCAGAAGGTGCTCTACAACCCGTATTACGAACTCCAGAGCCCGGTAGGGTGATCAACACTCGTGACTGAACCCGCTGCTCCCCGCGACGACAAGGACGCGCCCGGAAACGGGGACGAGCCCGAGCGGCAGCCGACGCTGATGGAGCAGATGGGCGGGGTTTCCGGCCTGTTCTACTCCTCGGTGCCGGTCATCGTGTTCGTCCTGCTGAACGCGTTCTTCGGGCTCACCGTGGCGATCTGGGGCTCGATCGGCAGCGCGGTGGCGATCACCGTCCTGCGCGTCGTGCGCAAGGAGCCGCTGCAGCCGGCCATCTCGGGATTCTTCGGCGTCGCGATCGCGGCGTTCATCGCGTTCCGCACCGGGTCCGCGAAGGGGTTCTTCCTCTTCGGCATCTGGGCGAGCCTCGCGTACTGCGCCGTGTTCGTGATCTCGGTGGTGGTGCGCTGGCCGCTGGCGGGCGTCGTGTGGAACGCGCTCAACGGCAACGGCACCGCCTGGCGCAAGGACAAGCCGTCCCGCTACGGCTACGACGTCGCGACGCTCGCGATGGCCGTCATCTTCGCCGCCCGGTTCGTGGTGCAGCGCTGGCTGTACGACGGCGACCAGACCGGCTGGCTCGCGTTCGCCAAGATCGCCATGGGCTACCCGCTGTACGCGATCGGGCTGCTGGTGGTCGTCTGGGCGGTCCGCCGGTCCGACAAGCGGCTGAAGGCGCTCGCCGAGGAAGAACCGGAGCCGGAGACCGACGCGCAGGTCGAGGCGCGGCTGCGGCAGAAGTACGCGCAGGCGCCGACTCCGGAGACCTGATCCGACTTACGAAAAAAGGGCGGACCCGTCGCGGGCCCGCCCTTTTTCGCGTCTCAGTAGCCCAGCGCCGTCCGGATCTCCGGCTCGACGTCCGAGGTCGCGACGAACAGCAGCTCGTCGCCCGCCTCGAGCGGGTCCTCCGGCTGCGGCACGATCACCCGGTCGCCGCGCAGGATGGTCACCAGCGCCGCGTCGCGCGGCAGCGCCAGTTCGCTCACCGGCTTGCCCGCGAGCGGCGTCTCCTCCGGCAGGGTGAGTTCCACCAGGTTCGCCTGCCCCTGGCGGAACGTCATGAGCCGCACCAGATCGCCGACGCTCACCGCCTCCTCGACCATCGCGGCGAGCATCCGCGGGGTCGACACGGCCACGTCGACGCCCCACGCGTCGGTGAACAGCCATTCGTTGGCCGGGTTGTTCACCCGCGCCACCACGCGCCGCACGGCGAACTCCGTCTTCGCCAGCAGCGACACCACGAGGTTCGCCTTGTCGTCGCCGCTCGCCGCGATCACGACGTCGCAGCGTTCGATGCCGGACTCCTCGAGGATCGACACCTCGCACGCGTCGCCGAGCACCCAGTCGGCCTGCGGAACGGATTCCGGCTCGAACTGGTCGGCGTCCCGCTCGATCAGCATCACCTGGTGGTTGCCGTCGATGAGCTCGGCGGCGATGGACTGCCCGACGGCGCCCGCGCCCGCGATCGCGACCCGCATCAGTTCTCCTCCTCGGGGGCGCGAGCGGCCAGGCTCGTCACGTCTCCGACGGTGCCCGAACGCGCCGCCACCCACACGTCGTCGTCGGCCTGCACGACGGTTTTCGCGTCCGGCAGCACCGGGGTGCCGAACCGCATCATGAACGCGACCCGCGCGCCGGTGGTCTCCTGCAGCTCGTGCACGCTGCGGCCGACCCAGCCCTCGTGCAGCGGCAGTTGCAGCAGCGCGACGTTGCCGGACGGATCGCGCCACGCGGAGGCGACGCCGTCGGGCAGCAGGGTGCGCAGGAACCGGTCGGTCGTCCACGGCACGGTCGCGACGGTCGGGATGCCCAGCCGTTCGTAGACCGCGGCGCGCTTGTGGTCGTAGATGCGCGCGACCACGTGCTCGACGCCGAAGTTCTCGCGCGCGACCCGCGCGGAGATGATGTTGGAATTGTCGCCGCTCGAAACGGCCGCGAAAGCGCCCGCGCGCTCGATCCCGGCCTCGACGAGCACCCGGCGGTCGAAACCCGCCCCGACGACCTGCTGGCCGTGGAAGTCGCTGCCCAGCCTGCGGAACGCCTGCTGGTTCTTGTCGATGACGGCCACGTCGTGGCCGAGCCGCTCCAGCGCCGCGGCCAGAGACGCGCCGACGCGGCCGCATCCCATGATCACCACGTGCACGCTTAGCCTCCTCGCAGGGTGCGGATGACCCGTCGGTGGGTACCCTCGGACACCAGCGCCGAACCTACCTTGCGGCGACCCGGTTACGCTCTCGTGGTGTCGAAGTTCCCGACAGTGCTGAAGCGACTGGTCCTAGGGCGCCCGTTCCGCAGCGACCGTCTCGCCCACACGTTGTTGCCCAAGCGCATCGCGCTGCCCATTTTCGCCTCCGACGCGCTGTCCAGCGTGGCCTACGCGCCGGAGGAGATCTTCCTGACGCTGAGCGTCGCGGGCCTGTCCGCGTACGCCTTCGCGCCGTGGATCGGGGTCGCGGTCGCGCTGGTCATGCTCGTCGTCGTGGCGTCGTACCGGCAGAACGTCCACGCGTACCCGAGCGGCGGCGGCGACTACGAGGTCGCGACGACCAACCTCGGCGGGAAGTTCGGCCTGACGGTGGCGAGCGCGCTGCTGGTCGACTACGTGCTGACCGTCGCCGTGTCCACTTCGTCCGGCGTCGCGAACATCGGCTCGGCGATTCCGTGGGTGGCCAACCACAAAGTGCTCGCCTCGGTCGTCATCGTGGCCGTGCTGACTGCGCTGAATCTGCGCGGAGTGCGCGAATCCGGCAAAGCGTTCGCCATTCCGACTTACGGGTTCATCGCCGGCATCCTGCTGATGGTCGTCTGGGGGCTCTTCCAGACCGTCACCGGCACCGAGATGCGCGCCGAGAGCGCGGGTTTCACGCTGCACGAGGAAGGCAACTGGGCGGGCATCGCCTTCGTCTTCCTGATCCTGCGGTCGTTCTCCTCCGGCGCGGCGGCGCTGACCGGGGTCGAGGCGATCAGCAACGGCGTGCCCGCGTTCCGCAAGCCGAAGTCGAAGAACGCGGCCACCACGCTGCTGCTGATGGGCGTGCTGGCGGTGACGATGCTCGTCGGCATCATCACGCTCGCGATCGTCACGAAGGTGAACTTCGCCGAGGACCCGGCGCGGCAGCTGGCCGGCGCGCCTCCCGGCTACGAGCAGAAGACGATCGTCGCGCAGATCGCGCACGCGGTGTTCGCCGACTTCCCGCCCGCGTTCTACTACATCTCGTTCTCCACCGGCATCATCCTGCTGCTGGCCGCGAACACCGCGTTCAACGGCTTCCCGGTGCTCGGCTCGATCCTCGCCCAGGACCGCTACCTGCCGCGGCAGCTGCACACCCGCGGCGACCGGCTGGCGTTCTCCAACGGCATCCTGTTCCTCTCGATTTTCGCGCTCGTGCTGATCATCGCGTTCGACGCCGAGGTCACCCGGCTGATCCAGCTGTACATCGTGGGCGTGTTCGTGTCGTTCACGGTCAGCCAGGCGGGCATGATCCGGCACTGGAACCGGTTGCTGGCCAAGGAAACCGACGCGGCGGCGCGGCGGCGGATGCGCCGTTCGCAGACGGTGAACGCGATCGGCCTCACCATGACCGGCACCGTGCTGGTGATCGTGCTGATCACCAAGTTCCTGCTCGGCGCGTGGATCGCGATCGCCGCGATGGTGGCGATTTTCGCGTTGATGACCGCGATCCGGAAGCACTACGACCGGGTGTCCGAGGAACTCAAGGACATGGGCGACGCGCCGACCGTGCTGCCCTCGCGCAACCACGCGATCGTCCTGGTGTCCAAACTGCACCGGCCGACGCTGCGCGCGCTGGCGTACGCGAAGGCGATGCGCCCGGACGTGCTCGAGGCGGTGACGGTCAATGTGGACGACGCCGACACCCGCGCGCTCACCCACGAGTGGGAAGCGCACAAGTTCAAGGTACCGTTGAAGGTCGTCGAATCCCCGTACCGGGAAATCACGAAGCCGGTGCTGGATTACGTGAAGCGGGTCCGCGGCGCCAACCCGCGCGACGTCGTGACGGTGTTCATTCCGGAGTACGTCGTGGGGCACTGGTGGGAGCAGGTGCTGCACAACCAGAGTGCGTTGCGGCTCAAGGGAAGGCTGCTGTTCCAGCCCGGCGTGGTCGTGGCGAGCGTGCCGTGGCAGCTGGAGTCGTCGCAGAAGGCGGTGGCGCGGCTGCGCAAGGCCCGTCCGTCCGCCGGTGACGTCCGGCGCGGCTTTACGCCGACGACGCCGCGTCCCCCGGACGCCCCGAAGCCAGCCCCTGCGACAAAGGAATCATCAGAATGACCGAGAGCTGGCTAGGCCGGATCCTGGAACTGGAAGTCGGCCCAGTCGCGCACGGCGGGCACTGTGTGTCGCGTGTGGACGGACGAGTGCTGTTCGTGCGGCACGCGCTGCCCGGCGAACGCGTCCGGGCCGAAGTGACCGAGGACAAGGGCGGCTCGTTCTGCCGCGCCGACGCGATCGAGGTGCTGAGCGGGTCCGAGCACCGGGTGACGCCGCCGTGCCCGCTCGCCGCTCCCGGCGGTTGCGGAGGCTGCGACTGGCAGCACGCCGAACCGGCCTACCAGCGGGAACTGAAGGCCGCGGTGGTGGCCGAACAGCTGCAACGGCTCGCCGGGATCACCCGCGACGTGGTCGTGGAACCGCTCGAAGGCGGCCCGCTCGGCTGGCGCAGCCGGGTCCGCCTCGTCGCCGGACGCGACGGCCAGGCCGGGTTGCGCGCGCACCACAGCCACCGCGTCGTCCAGATCGACGACTGCCCGATCGCGGTGCCGGGCTCGCTCGACACCGCGCTGAGCAAGCGCTGGCGGCCGGGCACCGAACTGGAAGTCACCAGCGACGGCGAGAACCACCTCCACCTGCGCGAACTCGCCACCGTGCGCGGGCGGACGCAAGGCAAGCAGCTCTCCGGCGGCATGGCGATCCAGCACGCGGCCGGCCGCGACTGGCGGCTCGACGCGCACGGCTTCTGGCAGGTCCACCCGCAGGCGGCGGACACGCTCGCGGAACTCGTGCGGGAGTGGGCGGCCGCGCCACGCGGCGGGGTCGCCTGGGACCTGTACGCCGGGGTCGGCCTGTTCGCCTCGGTGCTAGCCGACCAGGTCGGCCCGGACGGCCAGGTGCTGGCCATCGAATCCGGCCGGCGCGCGGTCTCCGACGGCGAGCGCAACCTCGCCGACCTGCCGCAGGTGAGCTGGCGTTCCGGACGCGTGGAACACCTCATCGGAGACGCCCCGACGCCGGTCGACGTCGTGGTCCTAGACCCGCCGCGCAAGGGCGCCGGCCGAGCGGTCGTCAACGCGATCGCCGAGGGCGAACCGGACCGGATCGTCTACGTGGCATGCGACCCGGCGGCTCTCGCGCGGGATGTGCAGTTCTTCTCGGAGCACGGGTATTCGCTGACGGATCTGCGGGCTTTTGACGCTTTCCCGATGACGCATCACGTGGAGTGCGTGGCGCTGCTGCAGTGACTTTTATTGCGCCCGTTGGACATTGGCTGCCGCGGCGAGTCCTGTCGCGGCCAAACCACGGGAGCGTGATCACGAGGTAGCGCAGGAGGATTCCCGCTACCGTGATGCCGGTCAAAGTGGTGAACGCCAGCGGTTCGCCTTGGCGTCGGCGGATGGTCAGGATCGCCAGCGCGAACGCTCCGATGCAGGCCAGCCGGAGGTCGGGTTCCACGGTGCCCCCGGCGGATAGTGCGCGGTCGGTAGAGCAAGCCCGACACCGCCGACCGCAGCGATCGCCCCGGCCTACGCGAGCGCCTGATTTCCTGCCATGCAAGGAAGTCCACGTTGCTGGGCCGTGGTTTTCGCCCAGCCTGGTCTCCTCACGAGGCCAGATGCGGACGGGGGCTGACTCGGCGTTTGGCAGCTTCCTGCCTTCGATTTCGCTGCTGTGCAACGAAATCCGCGGTTCGTGCGGCGCCGGGCGAAGGTGACTGTTGGTAACGATTCGGTTACCCGAGAACCTCAGCGCTCTCGCTGGCGACTGACCTGATGTGCATCGGAAAAGGTGCGCTCCGGCAGCCGCCGGAAGACGAGGCGAGGAGTGGACATGATTCTGCGCGCGATGCTGGCAGCGGCACGTGCTCTGGTGATTGGCCGTCGGACCAATCCGGCAAACCGGGGCGAGCGGGTGGTGGGGCCTAATCGGACACCACCACCCGCCGCGAGGTCAGCCCCGGTCTTCCTTCAGCATGTCCGCGCACTTCTCGCCGATCGCCATCGTCGTGATGCACGGGTTCACCGTCACGAGGAACGGCATCACCGAAGCGTCGGCCACCCGCAGGCCCTCGACTCCGCGGACCCGCAGCCGCTCGTCCAGCACCGCCTCGGGGTCGCCGTCCGCGCCCATCCGGGCCGTGCACGCCGGGTGGTACACGGTGTTGTGCGTTTTGCGCAGGTAGTCGGCGATCTCGTCGTCGGTCGTGCAGTCGCGGCCCGGCGCGAGTTCCACGCCCGCCCATTCGTCGAGCGCGGGCTGCGCGGCGATCTCGCGGGCGAGCTTCACGCCGTAGGTCATCACGCGCATGTCGTACTCGTCGGTGAAGTACCGCGGGTCGACGCGGGGCTTGTCGCGGAAGTCGCGCGTGCGCAGCCGCACCGTGCCCCGCGAGCGGCTGCGCGTCACGTTCGGCGTGAGGCAGAAGCCGTTCTCCGTCGTCGGGTAGCCGTGCCGGACGGTGTTCATGTCGAAGGGCACCGAACCGTAGTGGAACATCAGGTCCGGGCGGTCCAGGCCCTCCTCGGTCATGGTGAAGATGCCGATTTCCCACCACTGCGTGGATTCGGTGACCATCGGCTGCAGGGCGTCCCACATCACCAGGCCCTCGGGGTGGTCCTCGAGGTTCGAGCCGACGCCCGGCGAGTCCACGAGCACCTCCACGCCGACCTCGCGCAGGTGGTCGGCGGGCCCGATGCCCGACAGCATCAGCAGTTTCGGCGTGTCGATCGCGCCGGAGCTGACCACGACCTCGCGGCGCGCGGTGATCGTGCTGTGGTGGATGAGGTCCGCGTCCAGCACCTCGACGCCGGTGCAGCGGCGGCCGTTGAACAGCAGACGTTTCGCGCGGGCGCCGGTGCGGATTTCCAGGTTCGGCCGCTTGCCCATGATCGGGTGCAGATAGGACACCGACGCCGAAGACCGGGTGCCGTCCTCGCGGGCGTTGATCTGGAACCAGTTCGCGCCGTGGGTGACGGTCTTGCCGGAGTTGAACTCCGTCGTCGGGATGCCCGCCTGGGCGCACGCCGACAGCAGGGCCGCGCCCGCCGGGTCGTGCGGCGGGACCGACCGGATGGTGACCGGGCCGGAGCGGCCGTGGTGGTCGCCGGGGCCGTCGTTGGTCTCGAGCCGCTGGTACAGCGGGAAAACGTCGGCGGCCGACCAGCCGGGCAGGCCCATCGAGGACCATTCGTCGAGGTCTTCGGCCGGGGCCCAGAAGGCGATGCACGAGTTGTGCGACGAGCAGCCGCCGAGCACCTTCGCGCGGGCCTGGCGCAGGTAGGAGTTGCCCGCCTCCTGAGGTTCCACCAGGTAGTCCCAGTCGTACCCGGATTCCAGCAGACTCATCCAGCGCGTCAGCTCCAGCACCTCCGGCACGTCCGTGTCGGACGGCCCGGCCTCGAGGAGGCAGACGGTCACGTCCGGATCCTCGGACAGCCGGGCGGCCACCACCGATCCGGCCGTTCCGCCGCCGACCACCACGTAGTCGAACTCGCTTGCGCTCACCGGGAAACCTCCTCATCGGGCGCCGGGGCGGCGGCGTGGTCCGCCAGCACCCCGACCTTGTGCCGTTGCACGAACCAGTAGTAGGCGAAGCCGCCGGCCGCGAAGACGCCGACGAACAGCACCGAAATCCACTTCAGATACCAGTGGAAGGGCGGGGAAGCGTTGTAGATCTCGTTGCGGGGCCAGGCCAGGTTGACCGTCATCGCGCCGCCCCACAGCACCGCGAGCACGTTCACCGGGAGACCCCAGCGGCCGAGGGAGAACCGGCCGGCCGGGGTGCCCTCGCGCGGCCACCGCCCGCGCAGCCTGCGGATCAGCATCGGCACAGTCACGAGGAGGTAGGACAGGTAGATCAGGATGATCGCGAGGCTGGTCACGGCCGAGAAGATCTGCGTGGAGTTGATGTTCAGCACCAGCAGGGCGACCGCGAGCACGCCGATCACGATCGCGGGCAGCACCGGGGTGCCGGTCTTCTTGTTGACCCGCGCCAGTTTCCGGCCGCCGGGCAGTGCGTTGTCCCGTGCCATCGCGAACGCGATCCGGATCGCCGCGGTGTGCACCGCCAGCACGCACACGGTGATCGCGATGAACACGACGAACAGGAACACGCGTCCGATCGCCGGGCCGAGCGCGTCGGTGAGCACGTACTGCAGGCCGACCGTGCCGAGTTCCGGTGCGTTGATGTTGCCGACCGCCATGAGCGCGAACAGGATGATCAGCCCGCCCAGCACGAAGGAGGCGACCAGCGCGCGCAGGATCGCCTTCGGCGCGTTGCGGTGCGGGTTCAGCGATTCCTCGCCGAGCGAGGCGGCGGTGTCGAAGCCGTACATCACATACGAGGAGGCGATGCCGGCGATCAGGAACGCGCCGAGGTAGCCCGACGAATGCCCGGCCTCGGTGCCGTTCGTCTGGGTCACCACCGACGGGCCGCGCACGAAATGGAAGGCGAGGAACACCACCAGCAGCACCGCGAACAGCAGCTCGACGAACACGCCCGCGCTGTTGATCCGGGCCATCAGCTTCACGCCGAACGCGTTCACCAGCGTGGTGAACACGATCAGCACAGTGGCCAGCAGCACGCCGTTGGCCGCGTCGCTGGTGCCCGTGCCGTCGCCGATGAACTGGAAGAACGACGTGATCTGCGGCAGCGTCCGCTGGTAGGCGAGCGCGGTCGCGGAGATCGAGACGATCGAGGCCAGCAGCATCATCCAGCCGGCCATCCACGCGATGTGCGGGTTGCTGAGCTTCTTCGCCCAGTTGTAGACCGACCCGGCGACCGGGTACTGCGCGGCCAGTTCGGCGAAGCAGAGAGCCACCATCAGCTGCCCGACGAACACCGCGGGCCAGGACCACCAGTAGGCCGGTCCGCCCTCGGACAGGCCGAGGTAGGACAGCTGGAACACCCCGGTGAGCACCGAGATGTAGCTGATGCCGGCAGCGAAGGTGTGGAAACTGCCGAGCGTTCTCTTGAGCTGGTTGGTGTAGCCGAATTCGCCGAGTTCGCGGTCGCCGGTGTCGCTCAAGGGCACGGTCCTTTCGGTGGGGGAGGGGGGATCAGCCGGAGAACCAGTGCTGGGGGCCGGGCTTCAGGTTCTGGTGGATGTGCTTGACCTCGGTGTACTCGGCCAGGCCGGTCGGGCCGAGCTCGCGGCCGAAGCCGGACTGCTTGTAGCCGCCCCATTCGGCCTGCGGCAGGTACGGGTGGTAGTCGTTGATCCACACCGTGCCGTGGCGGAGCCGGTTCGCCACGCGCTGGGCGCGGGCCGCGTCCTGGGTGAACACGCCGCCGGCCAGGCCGTAGTGGGTGTCGTTGGCGATGCGGACCGCGTCGTCCTCGTCGGTGAACGTCTCCACGGTCAGCACCGGGCCGAAGGACTCCTCGACCACCGCGGTGCTGCCCTGCTGGACGTTGTCGAGGATCGTCGGCAGGTAGTAGAAGCCGTCCTGCAGCGCCGGGTCGTCCGGACGCTTGCCGCCGGTGCGCAGGACAGCGCCCTCCTCGATGGCGGTGGCGACGTAGCGCTCCACCTTCTCGCGGTGCGCGGCGGAGATGAGCGGCCCGGTCTCGGCGTTCTCGTCGAACGGGCCGCCGAGGCGGATCCGCTCCGCGCGGCGCACCAGCTCGTCGACGAATTTGTCATGCCATTCCTGCTGGATGATCAGCCGCGCACCGGCCGAGCAGACTTGCCCGGAGTGCAAGAACACCGCGGTCAGCGCGTAGTCGACAGCGGTCTCGAAGTCCGCGTCGGCGAACACGACGTTCGGGTTCTTGCCGCCGAGTTCGAGCGCGACCTTCTTCACCGTCGCCGCCGCGTTCGCCGCGATCACCCGTCCGGTGGCCAGGCCGCCGGTGAACGACACGAGGTCGACGTCCGGGTGCTCCGACAGCGGCGCACCGGCCGACGGACCCGCGCCGAGCACGAGGTTCGCGACCCCGCCGGGCAGCCCCGCCTCGGCGAGCAGCCGCATGAACAGGATCGAGGTGTGCGGCGTCAGCTCGCTCGGCTTGAGCACGAACGTGTTGCCCGCGGCCAGGGCCGGGGCGATCTTCCACACCGTCTGCAGCAGCGGGTAGTTCCACGGGGTGATGAGGCCGCAGACGCCGACCGGTTCGTGCACGATCCGGCTGAACGAGTCCGCGCTGCCGGTGTCCACGACCCGGCCCGCGTCGTTGCCCGCGAGCTTGCCGAAATAGCGCAGGCAAGCCGCGATGTCGCTCATGTCGTAGCGGCTCTCCACCAGGCGTTTGCCGGTGTCGAGCGATTCGGCGCGGGCGAATTCCTCGGCGTCGCGGTCGAGCAGGTCGGCCGCGCGCAGCAGCAGGTTGCCGCGCTCGCCCGCCGGGGTCGACGGCCAGGGTCCGGTGTCGAACGCCCGGCGAGCCGCGGCGATGGCGGCCTCCGTGTCCTCCGCGGTCGCTTCGGCGACCTCGGCGACCAGGCTGCCGTCCGCGGGGCACCGGATCTCGCGCCGCCCTCCCGCACGCGCGTCCACCCATTCGCCGCCGATGTACAAGTCCGCCATGGGGTCCTCTCGAGCTCGGGGGTCCGTCCGGGATTATCACGGCCACGCGGGGTGACCGCGACTTGACTGACCGGCCTCGTGATCTTCCCCGCTCGTGGAGTTGCGTTTCCGCCGGAGCTGTGATCCGGGACGCGGGCGGCCGGACCGAGGTGGCGGCCGTCCGTAGACTGGCCGGAACCGGCGGAGGAAGAGACGGACGGGGTGGAGCGGTGACCATGCTGGACTCGGTGCACGGACCGGCGGACCTGAAGCGCATGAGCGTCGAGGACCTCGGGGAGCTGGCGGCCGAGATCAGGGACTTCCTCGTGGACAAGGTCCGCCGCAGCGGCGGGCACCTCGGTCCCAACCTGGGCGTCGTCGAGCTGACGCTGGCGCTGCACCGCGTGTTCGACTCGCCGCGCGACGCGATCGTGTGGGACGTCGGACACCAGGCGTACGTGCACAAAATCGTCACCGGGCGGCACGGCGACTTCGACAAGCTGCGCCAGCAGGGCGGACCCACCGGGTACCCGTGCCGCGGCGAAAGCGAGCACGACCTGGTGGAGAACAGCCACGCGTCCGCCGCGCTGTCCTATGTGGACGGCATGGCGAAGGCGTTCGAGCTGTCCGGCGGCCCGCGCAGGCACGCGATCGCGGTGGTCGGCGACGGCGCGCTCACCGGCGGCATGTGCTGGGAGGCGCTCAACAACATCGCCGGGCGCAAGGACCGCCCGGTCGTGATCGTGGTCAACGACAACGGCCGGTCGTACTCGCCGACCATCGGCGGGATGGCCGACCACCTGGCTTCGCTGCGGCTGCAGCCGGGCTACGAGCGGCTGCTGGACGGCGGTCGCGAACTGCTGCGCAGCACCCCGGTGGTGGGCAAGCCGATCTACGCGGCGTTGCACGCGGCTAAGGCGGGCATTAAGGATGCGTTGAGCCCGCAGGTGATGTTCTCCGACCTCGGCCTGAAGTACCTCGGCCCGGTCGACGGCCACGACCTGGTCGCGCTGGAGAAGGCGTTCCAGAGCGCGCGGGCGTTCGGCGGTTCGGTGATCGTGCACGTGGTCACCGAGAAGGGCCACGGCTACGCGCCCGCGGTGAACCACCAGGCCGACCAGATGCACCAGACCGACCCGATCGACCCGGAGACCGGCCTGCCCCCGGTGAAGGGCCCGAGCTGGACCGGCGTGTTCGGCGACGAGCTGGCGAAGATCGGCGAGGAGCGCGAGGACGTCGTGGCGATCACCGCCGCGATGCTGCGCTCGACCGGGCTGGAGAAGTTCTCCGAGCGCTTCCCGGACCGCTGGTTCGACGTCGGCATCGCCGAACAGCACGCGGTGACGTCCGCGGCGGGCCTCGCGATGGGCGGCTGCCACCCCGTCGTCGCGCTGTACTCGACGTTCCTGAACCGGGCGTTCGACCAGGTCCTGATGGACGTCGCGCTGCACCGCCAGCCGGTGACGTTCGTGCTGGACCGCGCGGGCATCACCGGACCGGACGGCCCGAGCCACCACGGCATGTGGGACCTGTCGCTGCTGGGCATGGTGCCGGGCATGCGGGTGGCCGCGCCGCGCGACCCGGGAACGCTGCGCGAGGAACTGCGCGAAGCGGTCGCGGTCCAGGACGGCCCGACCGCGCTGCGGTTCTCGAAGGGCAGCGTCGGCCCGGACGTGCCCGCGGTGGAACGCATCGGCACGGTCGACCTGCTGCGCCGCCCCTCGGGTTCGACGGACGTGCTGCTGGTCGCGGTGGGTCCGTTCGCGCAGCTGGCCCTGTCGGCCGCGGACCGGTTGGCGGACCAGGGCATCGGCGTGACGGTCGCGGACCCGCGCTGGGTGGTCCCGGTGCCCGCGGAGCTGGTCGCGCTGGCTGAGCAGCACAAACTCGTGGTGACAGTCGAGGACAGCGGCCGCCACGGCGGCTTCGGCTCGGCCTTGGCGGCGGTGCTGCGCGACGCCGAGTGTGACGTCCCGCTGCGCGACCTCGCGGTGCCGCAGGCGTTCCACGACCACGGAACCCGCGCGGAGGTGCTGGACCGGATCGGCCTGACCGCCCAGGACGTGGCGCGGCGGATCACGGAGTGGGCGTCGGGTCGGCTGGGTGCCGATGTGGAGGAGACGGCGGGCGAGAAGCCGCGCGCCTGAGCGGAGTGGGCTCCGGGGCGGCTGGCTGCTGGCTTGGCGGGAGCGCGGAGGTAGGGCGCGCTTGAGCAAAGCGGGCTTCGGGTCGGCACTGGCTCGGAGGGACCGCAGGAGACAAGCGCGCCTGAGCGGAGTGGGGCTGGGGTCGGCACTCGGTGCCGACTTGCAGGGAGCAGCGGGGAGAAGTTGCGCGTCTGAGCCGAGTGGGCTCCGGGTCGGCGCTGGGTGTCGATTCGGCGCGGACCTCGCGTCGGCTGGCTGCTGAAATGGCGGGAACGCGAAGGACCAGCCGCGAGCCCGCGCGCAGTGGGGCAGGAGCGAAAGAAGTCCCGCGCTTGAACGGCGGGTCCCCGGCGCAGAAACCCGCCGTGTCCATTACTCAGCGGCAGCGGCCGGGACCTCGGCAGCGAAGGTCTGGTCAATGTCCGGGATCCAGTAGCAAATCTCGAGCGTCTTGATCCGCGACATGTGCCAGACCTTCCGGCTGCTGCCCAGCGCCCCGGCCGCCCCGAGCAGCGAAAGCGCGGCGGCTCCGGCGGCGATCACCCGGTGCGGCCCCGTCGCGGTCTGGACGAGTGCGACCACCGCGGCCAGCGCGAACGCGAACGCGATGTTGCGCAGCATCACCGACTGCGCGCGCATCCGGACGATTTCTCCCGCCGCGTCCTTGTCGTGCAGTTCAGCCGCGGCGACGAGCAGCGCCGGGTTGGACTGGACGTAAGCGCGGTCGCGTGCCTGCGGAACCTGGGCGACGAACTCCTGCCGCGCGGCCTCCGCGTCCCGGCGGGGGCGGAGTCGCTCCAGTTGTGCGGCCAGGGGGTGGAAGAGGTGTCCGAGCAAGTAACTGGCTACGACGGCGCCGGCGACCAGCAGTGCGCCCGGTGCGGACGTCAGTGCGGCGACGTGCAGCACGCCCAGCCGGTCGAGTACGTAGACCAGCAGCGACAACTGGACCGCTCCGGGCACGGCGAAGCTGAACAAGTCGAAGATGCCGACTGCGAACGTCACGAATCGCCTCCAGGACCGGGGTTTCCGGGATCCTCCCACAACTGTCCCGCGCGGGTACCGTGTTTGGTCATCGCTGCGCGCGATAGCTGTGATCCGCGCCGGGCCCTTTCCGTTTTCCGCGTTCCCGGAAGAATCAGGGGAGCAGGTTATGGGAAAGGTGGAGAGAATGTCGGAAATCAGCAGGCGTGGCGCGCTCGGGGCAGGTGCCGGAATCGCCGCGGCGACCGCGCTCGGGGCGAGTGGGACCGCGCGGGCGAGCACGGAGAAACCAGCGGAACCGACGTACGTTTTCCCGCTCGCCAAATCCGCGCCTGCCGTCCACGACGGCGGGACGTTGCGCGGGGCTCACGAGAAGAACTTCCCGGTATTGGCAGGTCAGCAGGGTTCGGTGTATCTGGTGCATCTCGACCCCGGCGGCGTGCGCGAGCCGCATTGGCATCCGTCCGCGTGGGAGTTGAACTACATCATTTCCGGCAGGGCGGACTGGAGCATTCTCGGGACGCACGAGGATGGCAGTTACCACAATGCGGTTTTCAGTGCGGAAGCCGGGGAACTCGTCTTCGCGCCGCAGGGATTCTTTCATTACTTCGCGAATTCCAGCAACACCGAGGGGCTGGATGTGCTCGTCATGTTCAACACCAGCACCGGGGAGCCGCACGACGACATCGGCATCGTCGGGACGCTGAACTCGCTGCCGCGGGAGATCCTCGCCGCCTCGTTCGGGGTTCCGGTGTCCGCGTTCGCCGCGGTGCCGAAGGATCTCAAGCCGGTGGTGATCACCCGCCGCCGGTAGTGGCAGTGGACACACCTGGTGCACGGTCGCACACCGAGAGTGGTACTCCGGAGTAGTGATCGATCCGGTGCTGCTGCGCACTTTTCTCGCGGTTGCCGAGGCGGGCGGGTTCTCCGAAGCCGCCCGCAGGCTGGATCTCGGGCAGTCGACGGTGAGCCAGCACGTCCGCCGCCTCGAAACGGCGCTCAGTTGCGTGCTGTTCGAGCGCGACACGCACAGCGTGCGCCTCACCGGCGACGGCGAGACGATGACCGGCTTCGCCCGCGGCATCCTCGACCAGCAGGACCGCGCACTCCGCTATTTCTCCCGGCCGGGCCCGCGCGGGCGGGTCCGGTTCGGGGTGTGCGAGGACTTCCTGCTCGGCCACGCCGCGGACGTCCTCGGCCGGTTCCGCGGCGCGCATCCGGGGATCGACCTCGAACTGTCGGTCGAGCTGAGCGAGGTGCTGCATTCCCGGCTCGCCGACGGAGACCTCGATCTGGTGCTCGCCAAACGCGATTCCGGACAGGGCGTGCGACGCGACCCGCTCGTGTGGGTGGGCGCGCCCGGGCTGGAGTTGATCCCGGGCGAGCCGGTGCCGCTGGTCCTCTACCCGGAGCCGAGCGTCACCCGGGCCCGCGCGCTGACCGCGTTGCGCCGCAACGGTGTCCAGTGGCGGATCGGCTGCGTCAGCGAACGGCTGAACGGCCTGCGGGTCGCGCTCGAAGCCGGACTCGGCGTGGGCCTGTTCGCGGAATCCGTGGTCCCGGACGGGCTGGACCCGATCGCGGGCCTGCCCGATCCGGGATCGGTGACGTTCGTGCTGAGCCACCGAGGGACGGCGCGGGGTTCGGCGGCTGCGCTGGCGGACGCGATCCTGTCCGCACAGTGGAGCCGCCCGCCGCTCACGCTTCGGCAACCACCGCTTCCGCAGCGACAGCCGGCGAAGGCCCGAAAACCTCCCGAGGCTCCGGAAACACCTTCACCAGCACTGGATACGCCACCGCGGCCGTGCACAGCGTCACCACCAGGCTGATGTCCACCCCGCCCGCGATGCCTGCCAGCGGTCCGGTGATCATCGGCGTGTTCGCGCACAGCAGGCCCAGTCCGGTGGCCGGGATCCAGGCCGCCATCGCGCGCCAGTTGACGCCCCGGTGGAACCAGTATCGTCCGCCGGTGCGGCCCTCGTTGAAGACTTGCAGGTCGGCCGGGTCGTAGTAGCCGCGGCGTTGTACGTAGCCGATCATCATGATCACCATCCACGGCGACGTGCACAGCACGATCAGCGTCGCGAACGCGTTGATGCTGGACACCATGTCGAGCACGAAATTGCCGACGAAGATGAACAGCACACTGAGCGTCCCGATCAGCAGCGTCGCCCGTACGCGGGACAGGCGCGGGAAGATCGAGCTGAAGTCCAGTCCGGTGCCGTACAGCGCGGTGGTGCCGGTGGACAGCCCGCCGATCAGCGCGACCACGATCAGCGGGATCGCGTACCAGAGCGGGGAAATCGCGGTCAGGCCGGTGACGTAGTCGGCCGGATCGGCGACCAGGGTCGCGGTCGCGATGCCGAAGCCGAACGGCAGCAGCGTCGCCAGCTGGGCGAGGAACGGCGCGGCCAGCAGCGAGCGGCGCGAGTGGGTGGCCGGGATGTAGCGCGACCAGTCTCCGAGGAACGCGCCGAACGAGATCGGGTTCGCCATCACGGTCAGCACGGCGAGGATCCACGTCGGCCAGAAGCCGCCGAGGGCGAAGTTGCCGCTGCCGGCGAACGACGGGTCGAACGAGCCGCCGTAGGCGAAGATCCCGACCAGCATGATGAGCGTGCCCAGCGTTACCGCGACACGGTTGACCAGCAGCATGAAGCGGTAGCCGTAAATGCACACGACGAGAACGGCGATCGCGATCACGCCGTAGGCGACAGCGCGCAGCACAGGACCACCGTCGATGCCGAAAAGCCGTTGTGCCGCACCGGCTACCGCGTCGCCGCTCACCCACACCGAGATCGCGAAGAAGGTGATCGCGGTGAGCAGCGACAGGAACGAGCCGACGCACCGGCCGACCACGCCGAAGTGCGCGCCGGACGAAACCGCGTTGTTGGTGCGGGTGACCGGGCCGAACAAGGCCATCGGAGACAGCACGAGCGCGCCGAGCACCACGCCCACGACAGTCGCCGCGAGCGCGGCCCAGAAGCTCAGCCCGTACGCGATCGGCAGCGTGCCGAGGATGATCGTGGCGAACGTGTTGGCCCCGCCGAACGCGAGCCGGAACAGGTCGCGCGGCCGGGACGTCTGCTCGGCTGGCGGGATCGGCGCGATGCCGTGCTGTTCGACCTCGGTGACCTTGTCGCTCATCACTCGAACCTCGTCATCACGTGCTTGACCCGGGTGTACTCGGCGAACGAGTACGCCGAGAGGTCCTTGCCGTGCCCGGAGTGGCCGAACCCGCCGTGCGGCATCTCGGCGGTCAGCGGGCCGTGCGTGTTCACCCACACACAGCCGAAATCGAGGTCGCGCGACACCCGTGCGACGCGGGCGACGTCGTTCGTCCAGACCGAAGAGGCCAGCCCGTACGGGACCCCGTTGGCTAGTTCCAGCGCTTCCGTCTCGTCGGCGAACGGCTGGACGGTGATCACCGGCGCGAAGACTTCCTCCTGCACCAGTTCGTCGTCCTGGCGGAGGCCGGACACGACGGTCGGCGCGAGCTGGAAGCCCGGTCCGGACGCGGCGCCGCCGGTTTCGACGCGGGCGTGCGACGGCAGCCGCTCCAGCAGGCCGAGCACGCGGTCGAGCTGGGCGCGGCTGTTGAGCGGGCCGTAGTCGACGTCCGGACGGCGGGTGGCGGCCGTTTTCGCCAGCGCGGCAACGAATTCGTCGTGGACGCTCTCGTGCACCAGCACGCGGCTGCCCGCGGTGCAGTCCTGCCCGGCGTTGTAGAACGCGGCGTCGGCGATCCGCTCGGCGGTGTCGGCGAGGTCGGTGTCCGGGAAGACCAGCAGGGGAGCGTTGCCGCCCAGTTCCAGGTGGGTGCGCTTGAGATCGGCCGCGGCGACGGTGGCCACGTCGATGCCGGCGCGCGTCGAGCCGGTGATGGACACCAGGTCGGTGTGCGGGTGCCGGACCAGCGCGCGGCCGGTTTCCCGGTCGCCGCACACGACGTTGAACACGCCTGGCGGCAGGAATTCCGCCGCTGCCTCGGCCAGCAGCACCGCGGTGGACGGCGTGGTTTCCGCCGGCTTGAGCACCACGGTGTTGCCCGCGGCGAGCGCCGGGCCGATCTTCCAGACGGCCATCATCAGCGGGTAGTTCCACGGCGCGATCTGCGCGCACACGCCGATCGGCTCGCGGCGGATCACCGACGTGTGCCCGGGCAGGTACTCGCCCGCGCCGGTGCCTTCGAGCTGCCGCGCGGCGCCGGCGAAGAACCGCAGCGTGCTCACGCATTCCGGGATTTCCTCGTCCAGCATGACCGAACGGACCTTGCCGGTCTCGCGGACCTCGGCGTCGGCGAACTCTTCCGCGCGGGCTTCCAGCGCGTCGGCGATCTTGAGCAGGGCTTCCTGACGCTGCGCGGGCGTGCTGCGCCGCCACGACCGGAACGCGCGCGCCGCCGACTCCATCGCGAGGTCGATTTCGTTCCGCCGGGAAATGACGCTCGTGCCGAAGACCTTGCCGGTGGCCGGATTGGTCAGTTCGAGCGTCGCCTCGGTGTCGGGCGTGTCGACCAAGGCGCCGCCGACGAAGTTGCGGACGTGGGTCATGAATGCTCCAAATGGGTTGGGGCGAACATCTTCAGCAGCGCGGGAAGCACGACGACCGACGGCCCCGGCGTGCGCAGCGCTTCGGCGAGATCCGTGCGGACACTGTCCACAGTGGTCTTTCGGGCGGGGATGCCGAACGATTCGGCGAGCGCGACGAAATCCGGTCGCGGCAGTTCTGTCGCGGTCGTCTGGCCGAACGCGCCGGTGAGGTACTCGCGGAGGATGCCGTAGCCGCCGTCGTCGACGACCAGCCAGGTCACGTCGAGCTGGTGCTGCACGGCGGTGGCCAGTTCGGCCAGTCCGTACATCGCGCCGCCGTCGCCGGACACGGCCAGCGACCGGACGCCTGCTGCGGCAGCGCCGAGCGCGCCGGGAAGGCCGTAGCCGAGGCCGCCCGCACCTTGCGCGGTGTGAATCGGCGCGCCGTCCGGATTCCAGACCGACCACGCCCAGTAGGCCGCGATGGTCATGTCCCAGAAGGTTTGCGTGCCTTCGGGAAGCGCGGCACGGATGTCGTCGATCAGCTTCCGTTCGAGCGTGAGCGGCTGACTGTCCAACCTGGACTCGACGCGCGCGAGCAGATCCTTCACCGCGGCTTCGGCGCGGCCGTCCGGAGTGCGCGGCGTGAGCTGGCCGAGCAGTGCGCGAAGGGTGTGCCGGACATCGGCGTGCAGCCCGAGCGCGGGGTAGTTCGACTCCAGCTTCCCGAGATCCGCTTCGACCTGCACGACCTGGCCGCGCGGCGCGAACTCGCGGTAGTTGCTGGACAGCTCGCCGAGCCCGGAGCCGAGCACCAGCAGGACGTCGGCGGCGGAGAGGAATTCCGTGGTGTGCCAGTCTTCCATCCACGATTGGGCGGACAGTTCGTGGTCCCAGGCGAAAACGCCCTTGCCGCCGAACGTCGACACCACCGGTGCGCGCAGCGTTTCGACGAGCTGGCGCAGTTCCTCCTGCGCTCCGGACCGCAGTGCGCCGCCACCGGCGAGGATCACCGGATTCTTCGCTGCGTCAAGGAGTTTCGCGGCTTCGGCCACCAGCTCCGGCAACGGTTCGAGCGGAGCCGGAGCCGTGGTCACTGACGTCAGCTGCGGCAGGATCGTCTCAGCGAGCAGCACGTCCTGCGGGATTTCCACCCACACCGGCCCGTACGGCGCGGTCGCGGCGGATTCCCACGCCTCGCGCAGCGCGGTCGGGATCTGGCTGATCGACCGGACCACGTGCACCGACTTCGCGACGTCCCGGAAGCTGGCCTGCTGGTCGGTGAGTTCGTGCAGGTAGCCGTGCCGCCCGCCGCCGAGTCCGGCGACCGGGACCTGGCTGGAGATGCCGAGCACCGGCACCGAGGCCGCGCGCGATTCCTGCAGCGACGCCAGCGTGAGCAGCGCGCCGGGGCCGGTCGACACGATCATCGGCGTGACCGGCACCGGACCGTGCGGATCGGCGGCGAGCCGGGCGCGCGCGTGGCCGTCCGCGGCGAAGGCGAGATTGTTCTCCACCCGCGAACTGACCACGCGCACGTCTTCAGCGCGGCGCAGCGCTTCGAACAAGCCGAGCGCGTGCTGTCCGGGCAGGCCGAACACAGTGTCCGCACCGAGCGCCCGCAGCGTCTCTACGACAACGTCGCCGCCGATCCGGGTCATGCGCCGCGTCCCAGCGCCAGCAGGCTGACCAGGTCGTAAGCGACGTGCGAAGCGGCTACCGCGGTAATCTCGGCGTGGTCGTAGGCCGGGGCCAGCTCCACGACGTCCGCGCCGACCAGGTTGAGCCCGCGTAGGCCGCGCAGGATCTCCAGCAGTTCGCGGCTGGTCATGCCGCCCGCCTCGGGGGTGCCGGTGCCGGGGGCGTGCGCGGGGTCGAGCACGTCGATGTCCACGGACACGTACAGCGGACGGTCGCCGATGCGCTGGCGAAGCGCGTCCACGGTCTCGTCGATGCCGCGGCGCAGTACGTCGCCGGAAGTGACGATGCCGAAGCCGAGGCGACGGTCTTCCTCAAGGTCGCGCTTGCCGTACAGCGGGCCGCGCGTGCCCACGTGCGACACGGCGCTGGTGTCGAGGATGCCTTCTTCGACCGCACGACGGAACGGCGTGCCGTGCGTGTACGGCTCGCCGAAGTAGGTGTCCCAGGTGTCGAGGTGGGCGTCGAAGTGAAGCAGCGCAACGGGACCGTGCTTCTTCGCCGCCGCGCGCAGCAGTGGGAGTGCGATGGTGTGGTCGCCGCCGACCGTCACCAGCTTCGTCTCGCCCGCCGTAAGCGCTTCGGCTTCCTGCTGCAGCTTCTCGATCGCTTCGCCGATGTGGAACGGGTTGACCGCGATGTCGCCGGCGTCGACGACCTGCTTCTCCGCGAACGGCGAAACGTCCAGACCCGGGTGGTAGGGCCGCAGCAGCCGGCTCGCCTCGCGAAGCGCCGAAGGACCGAACCGCGCGCCGGGGCGGTAGGACACGCCGGAGTCGAACGGCACGCCGACCACGGCTACGTCGGCGCTCGGTACTTCGTCGATCCGCGGCAGCCGCGCGAAGGTCGCGAAGCCGGCGAAGCGCGGGATCTGCGACGAGTCGAGCGGGCCGACCGGACGCTGTTCACTCACTGGGTCAACTCCTGTCGGGTTTCGGATGCGCTGAGATCTTCAGCGGCTTCGGAACCGTGGAGACGGCTTGTCCACACGGAAAGAATGCTGTCCGGCGTACGCGGTGTCGCGAGGCTGACGCCGACGTACACGACCAGGCTGACGCCGAGGCCCCAATAAATCGGACTGTTGGCCGCGACACCGTCGATGATCATGAAGGCGATGACGGACACCGTGCCGGCCACCATCGACGTGTACGCGCCTTCGCGAGTGCCGCGCTTCCAGAACAGCGCGCCGACGATCGTGACGAGAAGGCCGCCGACGAGGATGTCGTACGCGATGGTGAGCGCGTTGACGACGTCGTCCACGAGCATTGCGATACCGATGGCCACGATGCCCAGCACAAGTGTCGTCACTCGGTTACGCAAGACCTCGCCACTCTTAAGGCCGATCTTGCGGAACAGGTCCGAAGTCGTCGTGGTGGCGCACGCGATGAGCGCGCCGCTCGAAGTCGACATCAGCGCCGAGAGCGCCGCAGCGAGTACGAGACCGCGTACGCCGGTGGGCAGGAGCCGTTCGGCGATGGTGGCGAAGGCGTCCTGCGCGCTGCCGAGGTCTGGGTACAGCACCTTCGCCGCCGTACCGATCAGCGCGCCCGCGATGCCGTAGACGAGGCAGTACACGCCGGAGATGACGCCGCCGCCGGTCGCGACGCGCGGCGTGCGCGCGGTGAACACGCGCTGCCAGATGTCCTGCCCGATCAGCAACCCGAACGTGTAGATCAGGAAGTAGGTCAGGATCGTCTCGCCGCCGATCGAGGTGAACTCGAAGTACGACGCGTCCAGCTTCTCGGCCATCCCGCTGAAACCGCCCGCCGAGACGAGCGCGACCGGCAGCAGCACGAACAGGATGCCGATCGTCTTGATCACGAACTGCGCGATGTCGGTCAGCGTGATCGACCACATGCCGCCCAGCACCGAGTACAGCACCACGATCGACCCGCCGATCGCGATCCCGGCCCAGCTCGGGATCGAGAACAGCACCTTGAAGATCGACGCGAACGCCAGCGTCGAGGTGACCGTGAGCATCAGCGTGTAGCCCCACATCACCGCGCCGGACACCGCGCTCGCGCGGCCGCCGTAGCGCAGGTCGAGCATCTCGCCGACGGTGTAGACGCGCAGTTTCACCAGCCGCCGCGCGAAAACCGCGTGCAGCACGAGAATTCCGACGCCGATCGTGATCACCAGCCACGCGCCGGAGATGCCGTAGGTATATCCGAGCTTCACGCCGCCGACGGTCGACGCGCCGCCGAGCACGACGGCCGACATCGTGCCGGAGTACATGAACCAGCCGAGCCGCCGCCCGGCGACCAGGTAGTCGGATTTGGTCTTGGCCAGCCGGAGGCCGATCCAGCCGACCCCGATCATGCCCGCGATGTACAGCGCGATCACCGCATAGTCGCCGCCCACGGGTCCTCCTCGAAACGGGGTGGGGTTCTTGCGGGACACCGTAGGGTCGGGCGACCCCGCGGCGGCATGGGACGATGTATCCAGGACTTCGCCGGAGATTGGTTGAAATGACCCACCAGGACGTGCTGTTGCCCGCGGAGGTGACAGTTCCACTACGCACCGTCGCGGGCAACCCGGAGCTGGCGCTCGACGTCGTGCCCGAAACGCTCCGCCCGGGCGCGCTGGACCGGCCGGTGCGGTGGGCGCACGTGAGCGAACTGGCCGACCCCGCGCCGTACCTGGTGGGCGCCGAACTCGTGCTGACCGCGGGGGTGAACCTGCCGAAGGACGCCGACCGGTACGTCCGAGGGCTGCGCGACGCGAGCGTCACCGCGCTCGGCTTCGGCCTCACCCCGACGGTCTCGGAAACTCTGCCGTCCTCACTGCGCGACGCCTGCGCGGAGCACGGCCTGCCGCTGCTGGTCGTGCCGCCCGCGACGCCGTTCCTGGCGATCAACCGCGCCGTCGCAGTAGCGCTCGCCGAAGCGGGGCGGCATGAAGAACGGCGACTGGCGGAAGGCCGCGAAGCGCTGACGCGAGCCGCTGGCGGCGGCCTGGGGGAGTTGGTCGCCGCGCTCGCCGGACGCTTGCGCGGGTGGGTCGCGATGGTCGGCTCCGGGGACGTACTGGCGGCGGGCTACGACGCGCCGCAGCCGTTGCCGTCGCCGGTGAAGGAATTGCTCGCGACCTTGCGCGCTCGCTCCGGAATCCGCATCGCCTCCACTGAATTGCCGGACGGCACCCATGTTGTCGCGCAGCCGGTCTATCCGCAGGCGACCGCCGCGCACCTGGTCGTGGTCGGCCGGGCGCAACGGTTCGACAGCGGAGACCGGGCGATCCTGGCGGTCGGTGCGGCGCTGCTGGGGCTCGTCGGCCGCGCCGGGTCAGACAGCGCGGAACTCGGTGCCGCGGCGACAGCGTTGCTGCTCGGCGGTCCCGGCGCGGATGCGCTTGCTGGAGTCGTCGGCAGCGATCAAGCCCGGCTCGTCGCCGGAATCGCCCACCGAAAGGGTCCGGACGCGCTCGCCCGGCGGCCGGACTGGCTGCGCGCCCGCCTCGACACCCCGCTGGTCCAGGTCCTGCCCGGCCCCCGGTTCTACGCCATCGCAGGCGAACCCAGCGACCTGGACGGTCTTCTGGAACACGGCTGGCTCGCAGTCGCCAGCCCGCCGCACCCCGCCGCGGACCTGCCCGCCGCCGTCGCGGAAACCGAACTGCTGCTTGCCCGCGCCCGCGCGCTGGCCCGTCCGCTGGCCGCCAGCGCCGACCCGCTCGGCTTCGACGAACTGATCCCGCCCGCCGCGGCGGGCGCGTTCGCCGAACGACTGCTGGCCCCGCTGCGAGAACTGGACCGCGCGCACGGCCGCGAGCTGGTGCCGACGCTGCGGACGTGGCTGGCGAACCACGGAAGCTGGGACCGGACCGCCGCCGAACTCGGCGTGCACCGCAACAGCGTGCGGCATCGGATCGGTCAGGTGGAACGGGCGCTGGGCGTCGAGCTGGCCGACCCGGAAACGCGGATGCGGCTGTGGTTCGCGTTGCGGTGGGGCTGAACGCGAGCGTCCCCCTCCGGTATTGTGTGCTGGTCCGCCGGAACTCGGTCGCATGCCGGACCGCGTGAAATCTGTTCAAGACCGGAAAACGAGCTTTTTTAGCAGGAACTGCGCCGATCGGCGCAGAACCCGCTATGCGTCAGCGAGATCATGGAAGGCAGGATTGAGACATCGTGACTGTTGTCCGTTCGTTTCGGCTGCATTCCAGTGCCAACGAGGGCAAGCACGCTCAAGTGGCAGCTCTGTTGCCGCGGTGGCAAGCCGGTCTGGGCCGAGCGCAATCCGAAGCGGTCGCTGTCTTCTTCACCACAGGAAAGCTGCCGCGGTGGATCGACGCCAAAACATGGGGCGGCGGGTTGTCGCAGCGCCAGTGGGATTCGGTCGTCGCGCAGGCGATCGCGGCGCACCGTTCGTGGCTGGGCAGTTGCGAGAACGAGTTCCGTCGAATAGTCGCTCGCTCCGCTCTTTCAGCCGCGTGCAAGCGCGACCTGTTCTACCTCAACAAAGCACACGCATGGCATGCTCCCGCGACCGGCGAGCAGGTGGCGATCTCCGGCAAAAGCAGTATCCCGGCAGAGGTGCTGAGGCTGGCCCGCCGTATCTTCAAACAGGCCAGGACTCGTGTCCGGCATCCGGATTTGCGGCGGGTCCGCACGATGGTGATGGACGGTAAAATAGCCGCCGTGGAGACCTCCGAAAGGGAGCACGCCGACTATTGGGTGCGGATTTCCACGCTGCGGGCGGGCAAGCCGGTGCGGATTCCGCTGCACGCTCACCGTGCCTTCCTCGAACGCCTCGCCACACCGGATGCGCGGCTGGCCAGCCACTGCCAGGTTCGAGTTGCGGAGGACGGCACCGTGACCTACCGGCTGGCTGTCCATACCCCCGTCGCCAGACCACGTGAAGGCGGACGCACTGTCGGCGTGGACTGGGGTCTCTCGACACTGCTGGCCACCAGCGACGGCCATCTGCGCGGACGTGGCTTTCTCGCCCGGCTCCGTGCGTACGACGACCGATTGCGGCCTTTGGCGGCGGCGTTGCAGCGCAACGGAATCAAGCTCGGCAACTCCCGGCGTTATCGGGCGCTGGTCAACGACATCCGCGAGTTCGTCACCAACGAAACCAACCGCTGCCTCAACCGCATCGCGGCCGACCCCGCGATCTCGACGCTGGCGGTCGAACGGCTGGACCTGCGAGGCATGGTGCGGCAAGGCCAGCTCTCCCGCCGCATGCGCCGTCTGATAACCGTCGCGGGACGCGGGGCTGTGCGAGCCAAGCTCGATTCCTTGCGTGAAGACACGGGACTGTCCACTGTCGAAGTCAATCCTGCCCACACCAGCCGCGAATGCGACGGCTGCGGATACACGCACCCTGGCAACCGCCGAACCCAGGACATCTTTCGGTGCCGGTTCTGCGGAAAAATCGTCCACGCCGACATCGGCGGCGCCCGCACAATCCTGGGACGTTCCCAGCTCGAACGGCACTGGCTCGACCGGCCTCGTGGACACATCCTGACCGCACTCGACAACGACTTCCAGGCCCGCTGGGGACTGAGATTTGCCGATGTGGTTCAGCGACGCAACACCATGGTGCCACGAGTCGCACCCGCGCCGGCTGCTTCAGCGGCGGAAGCAAACGCTCATCCACGCGTTGCATGACTCTCTCAGGTGCTCTCAGGAAACTATGGGATTGTGGTCTGGTGCGAGTTCTGGTAGTCGAAGACGAAGAGCCGTTGGCCGACGCGATCGCCCGCGGGCTGCGGCGGGAGGGCATGGCCGTCGACATCGCGCTCACGGGCGACGACGGGCACGAGAAGTCGTCCGTCACGCGGTACGACGTGGTGCTGCTCGACCGCGACCTGCCCGGGATGTCCGGCGACGACCTGTGCCGCGAGATCGTGACGTCCGGCGAACTGACGCGCGTGCTGATGCTGACCGCGAGCAGTTCGGTGTCCGACCGGGTGGACGGGCTGTCCCTGGGCGCGGACGACTATCTCGCCAAGCCGTTCGCGTTCCCGGAGCTGGTCGCGCGCGTGCGGGCGCTGGGCCGCCGCGCGACGCCCGCCGCGCCGCCGCTGCTCACCGCGGGCGACGTCGAGCTGGACCCGGCGAAGCGCACCGTCCGGCGCGCGAGCGGGCCGGTCGAGCTGACCCGCAAGGAGTTCGGCGTGCTCGAGGTGCTGCTGTCCGCCGGCGGATCCGTGGTCAGCAGCGAGGAACTGCTCGAACGGGTGTGGGACGAGAACGCCGACCCGTTCACCACGACCGTCCGGGTCACCGTGATGACCTTGCGCAAGAAGCTCGGCGAACCGGGCATCATCGAGACCGTGGTCGGCTCGGGCTACCGGGTGTCGGTCGCCGGTTCCGAGTGAAGCTTCCCGGCGCCCGCAGCCTGCGGGTGCGCGTCACCGTCCTGGCGACCGTCCTGGTCGCCGCGGCGGGGTTGCTGCTGCTGTGGCTGGCGTGGACGCTCGTCGGCGACGCCGTCGACGCCGTGCCGCACATGCCGCCGGGCACCATCGTGCGGGTCGACGGCACCGACGTGGACGCGTCCACGCTCGCGCAGCACCTGCGTCAGCACGCGGTCACCCGGGTGCTGATCTTCGGCTCGTTGGCGTTCTGTTTCGTGGTGGCCGCGGCGGCGATCCTCGCCTGGACCTTCACGTCCCGCGTGCTGCGGCCGCTGCGCGAGATCACCGGGACCGCGCGTCGGCTGTCGATCGAGTCGATGGGGGAGCGCATCGGCGAGATCCGCTCGCGCGACGAACTGGCCGAGCTGGCGCGGACGTTCGACGACATGCTCGACCGGCTTCAGGACGCGTTCGATTCGCAGCGGCATTTCGTCGCCAACGCGAGCCATGAATTGCGCACGCCGCTGTCGGTGATCCGCACGGAATTGGACGTCACGCTGTCCGACGAACACGCCGACGAGGCCGAATTCCGCCGGATGGCCGGGGTCGTGCTGGACGCGACGAACCGGGCGGGCCAGCTGGTGAACTCGTTGCTGTTGCTGGCCAGGACCGACGGAGCCGGTCTGGTGACGCGGGAGCTGGTCGACCTGACCGTGCTCGTGGAACGGGCTTGGTCCGCGGTCCGCGGCGAGGCCGAACAACGCGGCCTGCGCGCGGATTTCGCGATGCAGCCCTCGCCCGCGATCGGGGATTCGGCTTTGCTGGAACGGATCGCCGGGAACCTGGTCGAGAACGCAGTGCGGCACAACGTCGACGGCGGCTGGATCGAGGTGACGACGGAGCCGGGCGCGCAATGGTCGACGCTGCGGGTGCGTTCGTCGGGCGGGCTGCTGGACCCGGCGGCGGTGCCGGAACTGTTCCAGCCGTTCCGCCGCGCCGGGGTGGCCCGGACGGCGCGTTCCGGTGCGGGACTGGGACTTTCGATCGTGCGGGCGGCGGTGCAGGCCCACGGAGGGACGGTGTCCGCGGAGCCAGTGGTCGGCGGCGGGCTGGCGGTGACGGTGCGGCTGCCGTCGGTGTAGCACTTATGTAGCACATGAGAGAAAAGGTTGCTACACTCCTGCCTATGGGGTACGCAATCGGCCAGCGAGAGCTGCGCAACGACAACGCGGAGATCATGCGTCGCGTAGCAGCGGGCGAGTCGTTTGTGGTGACCCGCAACGGGAAGCCGGTAGCCGACCTGGTGCCGCACCGCGCCCCGGAGGAGCCGCGGCGAGACCGGACGCTCGGCGAGATCCAGGAAGCTTTCCGCGGGCTGCCGCCGATGGACAGCGCCGAATGGCGTCGCGAGCGGGAAGCCGACGACGCTGTCTTCGGGCCGGACCGCATCGGCGATCCCGGCGAAGACCAGTGACCGCTCCGTCCCGGGTGCTGCTCGACACTTCGGTGGTCATCGATCTCGAGCGGCTCGATCTGGGCCGGTACGCGTCCTCGGTGCCCGCGGTCAGTTCGGTGACCGTCGCGGAGCTGGCCTACGGCCTCGTCACCGACGATCCGGTCCGGCTCGCGGAACGGATCGAGCGCTACCGCCGTGTTCTCGACCAGTTCGCGGTGCTGCCGTTCGGCGTCGACGAAGCCAAGATGTACGGAACGGGTGCGGGACTGGTCCGGCGGTTCGGGCGGGATCCGCGTCCCCGCCGGATGGACCTGCAGATCGCGGCGACGGCGGCGGCGCACCAGATCCCGTTGCTCACCAGGAATCTCAAGGACTTCGCCGGGCTCGACCGGCTGCTGACCGTCATCGAGGTCTGAGCACGGCCGTCGACTGTCCTCATTGGACTGGACGGCCTTCGGTCCCGAACTCCCGGAGGCAGAATTCCGTGAGCTCGGCGAGCGCGGCCGTGGGTTTGCTGCCGCGGACCCGGGCGAGCACGACCGCGTTCTCGGGCAAGTCGTCGGCGATGCGCCGGTAGATCAGCGGCAGCCCGTCGTAGCTGAGGTCGCCGTGCGGTCTCCCCATGAGCAGCGAATAGCCGAGCCCGCGCGCGACCATCGCGCGGATGGTGTCGACGTTGGACATGCTCCAGCCGACCCGCGGTTCGACGCCGACGTGCCGCATCAGGTTCTCGACCAGATCGCGCGCGGGCTGCAGGGACGTCAGCACGGCGGGCTCGGCGCTGAGTTCGGCGAGGGCGATCTCGTCGCGGCCGGCGAGGCGGTGGTTCGCGGGCAGCACCAGGCGCAGCCGCACCGGGGCGATGCGTTCGTGGTCGAGTCCGCGGCGCAGATGCGCGGAATACATCAAGCACGCGTCGATGTCGCCGTCGGCCAGTTGCCGCTGGAGTTCGTCGGACGGGCCTTCGGCGATCTCCAGGCGCAGCGCGGGATGTTCGCGGAGGAAGTGCTCGATGATGCTGGGCAGCAGCCACGGCGACAGCGTCGGGAAGCAGCCGATCCGCAGCGTGCCGACCAGCTCGCCGCGCATGACGTGCGCGGTGTCGCGCAGCCGGTCGGTCTCGGCGAGCACCGCGCGTGCCTGGTCCGCGGCGAGCCGTCCGGCGCGGGTGAGCGTCACGCCGGTGGCTCGTCTGCGCAGGGTCAGCTGAACGGCGAGGCTGGACTCGAGGTCGGTCAGCGCTTGCGAAACGGCCCCGGGTGAGACGTGCAGAGCACGGGCCGCGTCGCTGATCGACCCTTTCTCCGCCACCGCGACGAAGTACTGGAGCTGTCTGAGAGTGAGTTCCTTCATCAGTTCTTCTTAAAAAGATCCGCATCTTTTATGGCTTTTCCTGAGATCGGGAGCCTCCCATACTGAGCCGGACTTGCTCAACGTGGAGGTCCGCATGCAGCCAGAATCCCCAGAATCCGCCCCGCCGTACGCCGTCGCGCTCGGCACCGCGGGCGGGCCGAGGTGGTGGGGCTCCGGCCCCGGTCCGCGCCGGTCCGGCATCGCCACCGCGGTCGTCGTGGGCGGCGCCGCGTACCTGGTCGACTGCGGGCAGGGCGCGGGGGAGCAGCTGAGCCGGGCCGGCATCCCGCTCCGGTCGCTGCGCGGCGTTTTCCTGACGCACCTGCATTCCGACCACACCGTCGACCTGGCGGCGCTGACCGTGTTCGGCTTCATGTCCATGCGGAGCCCGCGGCAGCGTCCGGTCGCGATCCTCGGGCCGGGCAACCGCGGCGCGCTGCCGCCGGTCTCGCCGGTCGCGGACGTCGCACCTCGTCCGGCGTTCCCGGACAACCCGACGCCCGGCACTGCCGAGATGGTGACGAAGCTGTTGCAGGCCTACAGCACCGACTTGACCGACCGCATGCTCGACTCGCTGCGGCCGTCCCCGCTGAGCTTCTTCACCGCCAGCGACATCGCGGTGCCCCAGGACATCGGCTACCACCCGAACGACAACCCGTGCCCGCCCGGAATGGAGCCGTTCGAGGTCTACCGGGACGAACTCGTGCGTGTCACCGCGACACTCGTGCGGCATCCCCCGGTCGCGCCGGCCTTCGCGTTCCGGTTCGACACCGACGCGGGATCGGTGACGATCTCCGGCGACACGGCCTACTGCGAGAACCTCGTCCGGCTGGCCGAGGACACCGACCTCCTGATGCACGAAGCGATCGACTTCGACTGGGTCGAGCGAAGCTACGCCGACGAAGACCCGAAAGTCGCGCGTGCGGCCAAACAGCACCACCACAAGTCGCACAGTTCGCCGCAGCAAGCCGGGCGAGTGGCCGCCGAGGCAGGCGCGCGGGCATTGGCCTTGCACCACCTCGTTCCCGGCGACGCGGACCCGTCGGTCTGGCGTGGCGCGCGGGACACCTACGACGGCCCGGTCCTGGTGCCCGACGACTTGCAGGTGATCAGTTTCGCGCGGGCCGGATCCCGTGTCCCGCAGCCGGTCGGTGAAGCGTGACCGCGAAGTCCGCCCAAGAGGCACCCGCTCTCGTCGACGGGCTCGGCCGCAAGCACCTGCGGCGGGTTCTGGCGTCCAGTTTTCTGGGCAGCGCCATCGAATTCTACGATTTCGTGCTCTACGCGACCGCCGCCGCGATCGTGTTCGGGCACGTCTTCTTCACCGGCCTGGGACCCGGTCTCGCCGCCTTCGCCTCCTTCGGCACCCTCGCGGCGGGCTATGCCGCGCGCCCGCTCGGCGGAATCGTCTTCGGGCACTTCGGCGACCGGCTCGGCCGCAAACGCGTGCTCGTCGTGTCGATGCTGACGATGGGCCTGGCCACCACGCTGATCGGACTGCTCCCGTCGAGCGCCCAGATCGGCGCGGCCGCACCGGCTCTGCTGATCGTGCTGCGGGTGTTGCAAGGCTTCGCCGTCGGCGGCGAATGGGGCGGAGCGATGACCATCGCGCTCGAACACGCGCCCGGCGGCAAACGCGGGTTCGCCGCCAGCTTCGCCAACCTGGGCGGCCCCGCGGGCGCCGTGCTGGCCAGCGGCGCGGTGACGCTCGCCAGCCTGCTGCCGGACCGGAGTTTTCTCAGCTGGGGATGGCGGATCCCGTTCCTGCTCAGCCTCGTGCTGGTCGCGGTCGGGCTGTGGGTGCGGTCCTCGGTCGAGGAAAGCCCGCTGTTCCGGCGGTTCCAGGCCGAGGCGGCGGAACGCCGGATGCCGCTGGCGGAGGTGTTCGCCGGGCACTCCCGCCAGGTCGTCCTCGGCCTGTTCGCCGGGCTGGCCATGTTCGGCATGATGGGCATCGCCACGATGTGGGCCGTCGATTTCGCGGTGGGCCACGGAGCCGACCGCACCGCCGTGCTCAACGCCAAGACCTGGGCGGCGGTCCTCATGTTCGGTGCCACGGTGGGCAGCGCGCTGCTCTCGGACCGGATCGGCCGCAAACCCGTGATGATCGCCGGGATCGTCGCCATGATGGCGTTCGCCTTCCCGATGCTGCGTCTCGTCGGCAGCGGGTCGGCGCTCGGTTACGCCGTGGCGGTGGCCGTCGGGCAGGGGCTCCAGGGCGTCGTTCTCGGTCCGTACGCGGCGTTCCTCGCCGAACTGTTCCCGACCCGGGTGCGGTTCACCGGAGCTTCCCTGTGCTACCAAGGCGCCTCGACCCTGTGGGCGGGCTTCACCCCGGCGATCGCCGCCAGCCTGGTCCTGACGGCGGGCGGCGGGACGACGCTGCTGGGCGTGGTGTGGATCGGGGCGCTTGTCGTCTGTCTGGCGGCGGTGCTGTGCACCCGAGAGGGGAAAGGCCGGGATCTCCCGGAGTGACGGCTGAGCAGGCAGGCGCGGCCGGAACCGCGCCTGCCTGACTGTCCTCAGTGGACGTCGACGAACGTGGGGTTCCCGTACAGCCACAGATCTTCGTACGGGTTCGCCTGCCCGATCACGTCCATCGCCGGCTCGATCCCGCCCGCGACGTGCCGCTTGCCGTCCGTTCCGCGCACCCGGACGTAGAACGGCTCCCGTACGTTGCGGAACGTGTGCTTGAACGTCACTCGCCGTCCTGCGTAGCCGCGCGAAGGCGTGAACGACTCCACCACGCGCGTACCCGGCGCAGTCATCGCGTCGCGATCCGCCGCCGGGCCGGTGACCGCGCCCGAGATCAGGTCCAGCCGGCCGAGGCGCGGCACCGAACCCGAGCCGTTCGGTCGGTATGCGGTCACCGCGGAAACCACGACCGTCACCGTCGAGCCTCGGCGCACGCGCAGCCGTCCGCCGAACGTCGTGCAGTCGCCGCTGCCGTGCACGCCGACTTCCAGCTGTTGCACCAAACCGCCGTGGGACAGCCAAATCCGGCCCGCGCGCAGGCCTTCCAGCACGCCCTCGAAGCCCGGCCGGGACACGCCGACCACGGTGCGGCTGAACTCGCCGGGGTAGAAATCCGCGTACGGCACGGACAATTGCGGGACCCCGCTGTCGACCGGGTCCGGGTACTTGCCGGTCTGCTCGTACCAGCCGTCCGGCACCGCCGGGCGCACGAGCTGGTCGCCGCGGTTGTAGTGCGAATCGGAGTTCGTGGTGATCCACCACGGTTTTCCTTCGGCCAGCAGGGAATCCCACAGCCCGCCGACCTTCGCCGTGGTCCAGTCCCAGCCGCCGAACGTGCGGTACGCCTCGGCGGGGAAGCCGGGCCACGAATCCGCGCCGGGGTTGTTGGCGTAGCCGCCTCGTGCGCCGCCATTGCCTTGCGGCTTGGGGAATCCGTCGGCCTGCGCACCGGGCGCGCCTTCCATGCCGATCACGATTCCGGGCGCGGTGTCGCGGTAGTTGCGCAGTTCGTGCGGTGACACCCGGCCGTTGCGCAGCGGGTGGTTGATCAGCACGACCGGCGCGTGGATCCGGCGCTTGCGTTCCTGCTCGGCAAGCCACCGCAAACCCTTGAGCGCCAGCGCTTCGTGCTCCGGGCTGGACGATTCGGAACCCGTCAGCCGCCAGTCGAAGCCGCGCTCGAATTCGCGCAGCACGGTGGCCTGGTCGCGGCCGGCCTGGAAGAACAAGGTCGCGTGCTCCGCGCCCGGCACGTTCCACTCCATGCCTTGCCACAGCAGCAGATCCGGATGCTTGCGCTGCGCGGCGAGCACGTCGCGGCTGGTCGGCTCCACCGACGACTTCTCGTGCGTCGCGTGCCCGTGATCAGTGAAAACGATCCACTTCGCGCCGTGCTCGCGCGCGCCGGACGCGATCCGGTCGATGGTGTACATCGCGTCGTACGAGTACTGGCTGTGCGTGTGGTGATCGCCGACGACCCACTGGTAGCGGCGGCCGAACAGCCAGTCGAGATCGATCCCGAGGTCGAGCCCCAGATCGAGGCCCGCCGCGTCGGCCTGGCCCGAGGCCAGCACCGGGACCCCGGCCGCGACCGCGCCGGCCAGTCCCGCGCGCTTGAGGAATCCGCGACGGCCGACGCCGTCCGGGTTCGTGCTGTTCATCCTGCTCCTGACCTGCTCCGATGATTCGGCAGGACGCTATGGGGCAGCGGTGAACGGCTGGTGCTCAGAAGGTCACGAAGCGCTCGGTGTGTCCGGGTTCACGGCGGAGCCGCCCTGCACGGAACAGGGCGGCTCCGCCAAGGCGTTACGCCGGAACCGAAGCGACACCCTGGGACAGGAACGGCTTCCCGTTGACCCGCTCGGACACGCCCGCCCGGTCGAGGTACGGCGTGATGCCGCCCAGCCAGAACGGCCAGCCCGCGCCGAGGATCAGGCACAGATCGATGTCCTGGGCCTCCGCGACCACGCCCTCGTCGAGCATGATCCGGACCTCTTCGGCGATCGCGTTCAGCGCGCGGTCGCGGACCTGCTCGGCGGTGGACGGCTGGTCGCCCTGCGTCCACAGTGCGGCGACCTCCGGGTCGACCGACGGCGTGCCGGTCGCGTCCCAGGTCCAGACGCCCTTCTTGCCCGCCTTCACGAACTTGTCCAGGTTCTCGCTCACGGTGAAGCGGTCCGGGAACGAGCCGTGCAGCGTCTCGCCGACGTGCAGCGCGATCGCGGGGCCGACGAGCTGCATCAGGTTCAGCGGCGACATCGGCAGGCCGAGCGGCTCCAGCGCGGAGTCGGCCACGTCGAACGGCGTGCCCTCGTCCACCGCCACCAGCACCTCGCCGAGGAAGCGCAGCAGCAGCCGGTTCACGACGAACGCCGTCGCGTCCTTCACCAGCACGCTCGACTTCTTCAGCTGCTTGCCGACCGAGAACGCCGTCGCCAACGCCGCGTCGTCGGTCTTCTCGCCGCGCACGATCTCCAGCAGCGGCAGCACGGCCACCGGGTTGAAGAAGTGGAAGCCGACCACGCGCTCCGGGTGCTGCAGCTTCGACGCCATCGCGGTGATCGACAGCGACGAGGTGTTCGTGGCCAGGATCGCCTCGGGGGAGACGTGCTGCTCCAGCTCGGCGAACACCTGCTGCTTCACGCCCAGCTCCTCGAACACGGCCTCGATCACGAAGTCCGCGTCGGCGAACGCGGCCTTGTCGAGCGAGCCGGTGACGAGCGCCTTCAGGCGGTTCGCGCCGTCCGGGGACACGCGCTTCTTGGCCAGAAGCTTGTCGATCTCCTCGTGGACATAGCCGACGCCCTTGTCGATGCGCGCCTGGTCGACGTCGGTGAGCACCACCGGCACCTTGAGGCGGCGCACGAACAGCAGCGCCAGCTGGCTGGCCATCAGGCCCGCGCCGACGATGCCGACCTTGTTCACCTTGCGCGCCAACGACTTGTCCGGCGCACCGGCCGGCCGCTTCGCCCGCTTGTTGACCAGGTTGAACGAGTACAGCCCGGCGCGCAGCACGTCCGACATCAGCAGTTCGGCGAGCCCGTCGGTCTCCGCCGCGTAACCGCGGTCGAGGTCGTTCTCCCGCGCCAGCTCCAGCAGTTCGACGGCCTTGGTCGCGCCCGGCGACGCACCGTGCGTGCGACCGTCCACGATGGACTTGGCCCGTGCGATCGCCGCGTCCCACTCCGCGCCGCGGTCGATTTCCCGGCGAGCCGGGGTGATCTCGCCGTTGACCACCTTGGCCAGCCACAGCAGCGACTGCTCGAGGTAGTCCGCGGAACCGAAGACCTCGTCGACGATGCCGAGTTCGGCGGCCTTGCGCACGTTCAGCATCTTGTTCTGCGCCAGCGCGTTCTCGATGATCACGGTGACGGCGGCGTCCGGGCCGATGAGGTTCGGCAGCAGTTGCGTGCCGCCCCAGCCCGGGAACAGGCCGAGGAACACCTCGGGGAACGCGATCGCCGCGGTGTTCTCCGACAGCGTCCGGTAGTGGCAGGACAGCGCGAGTTCGAGCCCGCCGCCCATCACCGCGCCGTTGACGAACCCGAACGTCGGGATCTTCGACTCGGTGAGCCGGCGGAACACGTCGTGCCCGGTCTGTGCGATCTCGCGCGCCAGCTTCGGGTCCGACACCGCCTCGACGCCGGAAAGGTCCGCGCCGACGGCGAAAATGAACGGCTTGCCGGTGACCGCGATCGCGGCGGGCTCGGCGGCGAACGCCTCGTCCAGCGCGGCGTTCAGTGCGACGAGACCCTGCGGGCCGAAGGTGTTCGGCCGCGTGTGGTCGTGGCCGTTGTCCAACGTGATCAGAGCGACCGGCTTGTCCAGCCCCGGGACCTTGACCAGGTTCGTGACCGCGTTGGTCACCACCTCGTCCGGGAACGCGGCCTTCGCCTCTTCAGCGGTGAAAGTCATTACTTCGCCCCCTCAGAGCCGTTGTAGGCCGGGTTTTCCCAGATCACGGTGCCGCCCATGCCGATGCCGATGCACATCGTGGTGAGGCCGTAGCGCACGTCCGGGCGCTCGGCGAACTGGCGCGCCAGCTGCGTCATCAACCGCACGCCGGACGAGGCCAGCGGGTGGCCGCACGCGATCGCGCCGCCCCACTGGTTGACCCGCGGGTCGTCGTCGGCGATGCCGAAGTGGTCGAGGAACGCGAGCACCTGGACCGCGAACGCCTCGTTGATCTCGAACAGGCCGATGTCGTCGATGGACAGGCCGGTGCGCTTGAACAGCTTCTCGGTGGCAGGCACCGGGCCGATGCCCATGACCTCCGGCTCGACGCCCGCGAACGAGTAGCCGACCAGCCGCATCCCGATCGGCAGGCCCAGCTCGCGCGCGGTGTCCTCGTCGGCGAGGATCGCCGCGGTGGCGCCGTCGTTGAGCCCGGCCGCGTTGCCCGCGGTGATCCGGCCGTGCGGGCGGAACGGCGTCTTCAGCTTCGCCAGCTGCTCGACGGTTGTGCCCGGGCGCGGCGGCTCGTCCTCGGTCGCGAGGCCCCAGCCCAGTTCCTTGCTGCGCGTGGCGACCGGAACCAGCTCCGGCCCGATCTTGCCGGTCTTCACGGCCTCGGCGTAGCGCTCCTGGCTGCGCGCGGCGAACGCGTCCGTGCGCTCCTTGGTGATCTCCGGGAAGCGGTCGTGCAGGTTCTCCGCGGTCTGGCCCATCACGAGCGCGGTCGGGTCGACCAGCTTGTCCGCGACGATCCGCGGGTTCGGGTCGACGCCCTCGCCCATCGGGTGGCGGCCCATGTGCTCGACGCCGCCCGCGATGGCGATGTCGTACGCGCCGAAGCCGATGCCGCTCGCGGTGGTGGTCACCGCGGTCATCGCGCCCGCGCACATCCGGTCGATCGCGAAGCCCGGCACGGACTTCGGCAGCCCGGCGAGCAGCGCGGCGGTGCGGCCGATGGTCAGGCCCTGGTCGCCGATCTGCGTCGTCGCGGCGATCGCCACCTCGTCCACGCGCTCGGGCGGCAGCTCCGGATGCCGCCGCAGCAGCTCGCGGATGGCGTTGACGACGAGGTCGTCCGCCCGGGTCCCGGCGTACATGCCCTTGTCGCCCGCCTTGCCGAAGGGCGTGCGTACCCCTTCGACGAAGACGACATTGCGCACCCCTCGCGCGGTGGGCGCGAGCGGCGGCGTTGCTGGTGCGGCCACGAATGCTCCTGAAGTCGAGAGTGTTCCTGTCCCGCACCCTAGCCCTTGTTACCGGTGGGTAACCAGGGGAGTGGCCCGGTCGAGTGGGGGACGGCACACTCCCGGGTTCGCGGGGCGGCCCTGGCGACCCGGCCACGGCTGCTGCTTGCGGAGGCGTTTGGTCCGAAGCATCCGGATGCCGTCGAAGCATCCGGGTGGTTGACGAAGGATTGAACGGCGCAGCAGGCAGACTGTCCAAGTGGGACTCTTCCGCACGAAGCCAGAGCCGGCCGACGAGGTCGCCGCGCTGCAGTCCGCCCTCGCGAAGGCGCGCAACCCGAACAGCGTGCCGAACCTGCGTAGGCGGCTTCTGCTGGGTCAGTCGCTGGTCAAGAACGAGGACTGGCCCGCCGCCGAACGGCACTACGCGGACCTGGTGCCCGCGTTGACGGACGTCTTCGGTCCGCGCGAGCCGAACACCCTTGCCGCGTGGGCGAATCTGGCGTGGTGCCAGACGTCGCAGGGCCGTCCGGCAGAGGCGATCCCGCTGCTGGAACGCACCGCGGAGCTGTTCGAGGAAACGTGGGGCGCGCGCCAGCCCGCGACCTTCAAGACCCAGCTGTTCCTCGCGGAAGCCTATGCCGTGGCGGCGCAGTACGAAGACGCGCTGGCGGTCCTGGACGCGCATGTCGGCTACTGCACGGCTGAACTCGGCCCGGCGCACCCTCGGACGAAAGCCGGTCGACGCCGGAAGATCACCGTGCTGCGTGCGCTCGCCCGCTACGAGGCGGCTGAGCATCTGCTGTCGGACGAGGATTCGCTCTGCGAGACCGACGAGCAACGGGACGCGATCCGCGGTCTCCGTTTGGTGGTGCAAGCCGAAACCGGGGACCCGGAGGCGGCGATCGCTCCGCTGCGCGAGTTGTACGGGAAGCGGCAAGCTCTGGCGGAAAGCCTGGCGACCGTGCTGCTGAAAGCGGGGCAAGCCGCCGAGGCAGCCGACCTGCTCCGCGAGCTTCTGGTTGCAGCGCGAGGCCGAGGCGCGCTGCTCCTGCGCGGCACCCTCGCGCAAGCCTGCGTCGAGAGCGGCAACCTGGACGAAGCGGAGCACTCCGCGCGAACCGTGCTGGCCGCCGGTGCCTGGCCAGCCGGACACCCCGTGGTGCTCGGCCTCCGCGCGACACTGGCCCGAGCCGCCGCCCAACGCGGCGACCGAACGGGTGCCGCGGCCGAGCTGGAATCCGTGGTATCCGCCTTCAAAGCGGTTTTCGGCGATGCCCATCCGCGCACCGTCCAGGCAACCGGCTGGCTGAAGGAGTGCTGACGGCCGCGGGCCCGAACCCGCGGCCGCCGAAGGATCACTCCGCCGATTCGTCCTCCGGACGCACCGGAACCGGCGTCCCGTCCCGCAAATGCGGTTCCCGCAGCCGGAAGATCTCCTCGAACTCCCGCATCCGCGCCGCCCGGTAGTCCGGCACCCCGGCCTGGTCGAAGCGGTAGAACCCGGCTCCGTCCTGGAGGCCGCGCCGCTGGCCGGTCATGTTGTCCTCGACGATCGCGGGTGCCTGGAACCGCTCGCCGAGTTCGCCGGTCAGGTAGCGCGAGGCGTAGTACAGGATGTCGCCGCCGCCCCAGTCGATGAATTCCAGCGGGCCCAGCACCGAAAACCGCGGCCCGAGCCCGGCGCGCACGGCGAGGTCGATCTCGGCGGCTCCGGCCACCCCTTCCTCGACCATCCGCGCGGCCTCGTTCATCAGCAGCGCCTGCAGCCGCGGCACGATGTACCCGGCGGCGGGCCCGCACACCACCGGCACCTTGCCGATTTCGCGCAGCAGTTCCACGAGCCGGTCGACCGCGGCCGGGTCGGTGGCGTCGCTGCGGCTGACCTCGACCAGCGGCATCAGCTCGGCCGGGTTGAGCCAGTGCGCGTTGACGACCCGCTCCGGCCGGTCGGCGAGTTCCGCGATCTGCGTGACCAGGAAGGTCGACGTCGTCGAGGCCAGCACCGCCGACTCCGGCACCTGCGAACCGAGCCAGCCGAACACCTCGCGCTTGACGTCCATGACCTCCGGCACGGCCTCGAACACTACGGTCGCGTCGGCGAGTTCCTTCGCCGAACGGTCGCCCAGCGTCAGGCTTTCCAGCGCGTCCGCGTGGCCGAACATCGCGCGGAGCCGGTCGGCGAGACGCTTGCGGACCTCGTCGCGCCGGAGCTGGCGTTCCTCCTCGGTGCGGTCCTTGACGTCCGCGAGCAGCACCGGATGTCCCGCCGCGAGGAAGGCCAGCGCGATGCCCTCGCCCATCCGCCCGGCGCCGACGATGGCGATCACGACTGGACTCCGTCCCGCAGCAGCTCGGTCAGCCCGGCCCGGTCGAGATCCGCCAGGCCGAGATTCTCGAAAGTCCGTCCCTCGGCGTAGAAATCGCGGCCGGTGATCGCGGAACCGAGCGCCAGCAGACCTTCCGCGACCGGCGTCGGAACCCCGGCCCACCGGCCCGCGGACACCAGCAGCGACAGCCCGAGCCGGGTGTCTTCCACCATGTAGCGATGCGTGTGGAGGTCGATCTTCTCGCGCCAGTCGCCGCTGTCGGTGAGCCGCTCGTGCGCCGAGCGGCCGTACATCCACTCGTCGCCGTCGGCGGCGTAGTGATCGGCCAGCGGGAAGTGCGGCGCGCCGTAGCCGAACGCTTCGCGCAGCGCGACCCGCTCGGCGTCCAGCGCGTCGGTGACGCTGCGGATGGACGGCTGTGTGCCCTCGTTGTGGATGTCCCAGGCGGCGAAATGCTCCAGCGGACCGGCGTTCATCGTGATCAGCGGCGGGTGGATGATCGGGCCCGCGTTCATCAGCGCGCCGCTGAGCCCGTCGCCCGCGTCCTCGACGCTCGGGTACGCCTCGCGCAGCGTCTTGAACGCGCTTTCCGCCAGCCGCAACGGGAAAACCCCGGTCGGCAGCCGGGTCGCGTACCCGCTGATCACCACTTCCGCGTCCCCGTGCCGGCGCGCGAGATAAGGCAGCGTCCCGGCTTCGGCGAACGCGATCTCCGCACTTCCGCCCGCCTCCGCGACGGCCTTGGCGAACACCATCGAACCGAACGTGCCCGGCGGCATGAACACCACCTGGCCCTCGGTCAGCAGCGGAGCGAGCTGAGGAGCCAGGTCGTCGTGCGTGGTCGACGGCAGCGGGATCACGACCAGGGCCGCGTCGCGCACCGCCTCGGCGAGGTCCGCCACCGGGTTGATTTCCCCGGTGCCGTCGCCCACCGGCACCGATCGGGAGCCTCGGTAATCCCGGACGCTCACCGCTCCGGTCGCGCGCACCGCTTCCAGCGCTTCGGCGTTCCGCCGCCACCAGCGCACTTCGTGGCCGTTCTCGGCGAGCTCCGCCACCGTGGCCCAGGAACCGTGTCCGCCCCCGAGAACCGCGATCTTCACTGTCATGTGCTCCTGTCTCGTACTGGTGTGCTGTCGCACTTTCTCACGGATCGACCAGGTCGGTCTCGGCCCACAGCCGATCTTGCTGCTCGCGCACGATCGCCCCGAACTCGCCCGGCACGATCGTCCGGTACGACCCGGATTCGACCGCCACCCGCGCGATCGTCTCGACCGCCTGCGCCGGATCGCGTTGCATCGCGAGGAAATCCGAAAAGTCGTGCTCCGAGGCAGGCGCGTTCTCGACGAGTTTTTCGTTGAATCCCGTGGAAAACGGCCCGGGCTCGACGACCCGGACTTCGATCCCGTGCGGCCGCAGTTCCTGGCGAACCGCCTGCGCCATGGCTTCGAGGGCGAACTTGCTCGCCCCGTACGGACCCGCCCCGGGCGCGACGAACAGCCCCGCCACCGACGTCACGAACACGATCCGCCCGCCGCGCCCGGCGGCGACGAGCCGATCGGCGACCAGCCGCGTCAGCTCGAGCGTGCCGAAGACGTTGACCTCGAACGTCTTCCGGACCATTGCGGAATCCGTGCGCAGAAGCGGACCTTCCGCACCGAATCCGGCGTTGTTGAGCAGAACGGACGCGTCGAGCGCCGCCGCTGCCTCGCGATCAGCCGGATCGAGCAGATCGAGCCGGGAGACCTCCGCCGCAAGCCCGCGCTCGGCGAACGCCGCCCGCGTCGGCTCGATCTGGTCGTCCCGTTCGACGGTGGCGAACACCCGATGCCCGCGCGCCGCGAGCGTCAATCCCGCTCCCAGCCCCAGACCCGATCCCGCCCCGGTGATCACAACTGACTCGCTTGGCCGACCCACGCCCGCAGTGTCGCTTGCGCCGAGGCCCGGCCTCAATCAGACTTCCGCCACATGGAAGCCAGACCCACCGCGGCGGCGCGGCTGCTGTCGGTCCTGGACTGCTTCAGCCCGCAAACGCCGGTGCTTTCCCTGACCGAGATCGCCCAGTCCGCGAGCCTGCCGTTGAGCACGGCACACCGGCTGGTCGGCGAGCTGGCCGAATGGGGAGCGCTGGTCCGCGACGAACACGGCGGCTATCACCTCGGCCTGAAACTGTGGGAGCTCGGCTCGCTGTCGCTGGCCAGGGCGTCGATCCGCGAAATCGCCCTGCCGTACCTGGGCGACCTGTTCGACGCGACCGGCGAAAACGTGCACCTGTCCGTGCTGGACGGGACTGACGTCGTGTTCCTGGCCAGGCTGGCGGGACACCGTTCGGTCGGCATCCTGACCACGACCGGCAGCCGCCTTCCCGCGACCACCACCGCCACCGGCCGCGTCCTGCTCGCGCACGCCGCCGCCGACACCCGCGAATCCGCGCTGACCAGCCCGATCGCCGCGGAAACCCCGCACACCACGACTGACCCGGAAACCCTGCGCGCCGAACTCGCCGACATCGCCCGCACCGGCTATTGCGTCGCCGATCGCCAGCTCGCCGACGACGCGGTCGCCGTCGCCGCCCCGATCCGCGACGCCACCGCACGGGTCACCGCCGCGGTCGCGGTCGTGGGCCGCCGAGAGACGACCTCGGTAGCGCATCTGGTGCCCGCGGTGGTCACCACGGCGACCGGCGTGGCGCGGTCGCTCGGCTACCGCCGACCGACGCGTCGCCGTACGTGAGGTCTCACCTAGAGGTCTGAACCACCCGGCGCAGGTCAGGAAGCCGTGCTGTGCAACGCCTTGCTCAGCACCGCCGCGGTCAGCTCGACCTGCCACGGCCGCGCCCCGCCCGCCCGCAGCGCGTCCGCGACCGAGTCCTCCGCGAGATCGGCCGGGGGACGCCAGCAGGTACGCCGGACCAAATCCGGCAGCAGGAGGTTCTCCACCGGCAGCTTGCGGTCCTCCGCGATCGCGGCCAACGCGGCACGCGCGGCGGCGAGCCGGGCGGCGGCGTCGGGGTCCTTGTCGGCCCAGCGGTTCACCGGCGGCGGACCGTCGTTGGGCTGGCTCGGGCTCGGCAGCTCGCTCGCCGGCAGCGCTTTGGCCGCCTGGAGGTGCCGCAGCCAGCTCGCGGTGTACTTGCGCTGCACGCGTCCGCTGAACACCGGCAGCGCCTGCAACTCCTCGACCGTCTTCGGGTCGGAGGTCACCGCGTTGACGATCGCGCTGTCGGGCAGGATCCGGCTCGGCGCGCGGTCGCGTTTGCGGGCCAGTTCGTCGCGGGCCTGCCACATCTCGCGCACCGCGGCGAGGCCGCGCGGGCTGCGGATCTTGTGCACCCCGGACGTCCGGCGCCACGGTTCGGCGCGCGGCGCGGGCGGGGGAGCGGTGCGCACGGCCTCGAACTCCTGCTGCGCCCACTCCAGCTTGCCCTGCGCGGCCAGCTCGGTCTCGAGCTTCGCGCGCAGTTCGTTGAGCAGCTCGACGTCGAGCGCGGCGTAGTTGAGCCAGTCGATCGGCAGCGGACGCTTCGACCAGTCCGCGGCGCTGTGGCCCTTTTCGAGGGTGTACCCGAGCAGCAGCTCCACGAGCGTGCCCAGCGCGACGCGTTCGTACCCGGCCAGCCGTCCGGCCAGCTCGGTGTCGAACAGCGAACGCGGCCGCAGGTCCAGCTCCGCCAGGCACGGCAGATCCTGGGACGCTGCGTGCAGCACCCATTCGGTGTCGTTGAGGACGTCCCGCAGCGGGGCGAGGTCGTCGGCGAGCGCGATCGGGTCGATCAGCACCGTGCCGGAGCCTTCGCGGCGCAGCTGGACGAGATAGGCCTTGGGCCAGTAGCGATAGCCCGACGCCCGTTCGGTGTCGACGGCCACGGCACCCGTGCCCGCGGCGAGCCGCGCGCACGCCTCGGCGAGCGCGTCGGGATCGGCCACGACCGGAGGGGTGCCCTCCGCCGGTTCCCTGAGCAGCACCGGCGTTCGGGAGTCCCCGGAGGGGTCGGTGGTCTCGTCTCCGGTCCGGGCTCCGTCCGCCTGTGCAGTTCCCATGTCCGACGACCCTACGGGACGGGCGGACCGCGCCTGGTCCGCCCGCCCCGCAGGGACGTGGTTCGTCGTCGTCAGCGGATCACGCCGGCTCGCATCGCCAGCGCGACCATCTGCGCCCGGTCGCCCGTGCCGAGCTTGCGCCCGATGCGGGACAGGTGGGACTTGACGGTGAGCGCGGAGAGGGAAAGCTCCTCCCCGATCTCCTTGTTCGACTGCCCGTCCGCGACGAGCTGGAGCACCTCCACCTCGCGAGCCGACAGCTCGCGCGGGGTGTTGTCGGTGCCCGCCACTCGCGTGCCGGTCGCCAGGACCGGGGCCACGCTCGGGTCGGCGTAAACGCCGCCTTCGAGAACCCGGCGCACGCCGTCGGTGACCACCACCGGCGACGCCGACTTCAGCAGGTACGCCTGAGCTCCGGCCTGGAACGCGGAGCGCACCGCGTACGGGTCGTCGGAGGATGCCAGGACCACCACGCGCGGCCAGCCGTGGCTACGGAGTTCCGTAACCAGTTCGATTCCGCTGCCGTCCGGCAGTCCGAGATCGAGGATCGCCAGGTCGCACGGGCCGGTGGCCTGTGCTCGCGCCCTCGCCTCGGCCACCGTGGCGGCTTCGTGGACAGTGCCCGCACCCATTTGTGCGAGTCGTGCTGCGATTGCCTCCCTCAACAGCGGGTGGTCATCGACCACCAACACGGAAAAAAGCTCTTCCCGCGGGTGCGGAACCATGCTCGCCGGCAAGGCGCCGGCTGGCGTGGATCGGACGGCCTGAGATAAGCCGACGGTAGCCACGTCACTACCTCCCTGGAGTCGGTCGTGCCCCCCGACCGGCACCGGGACCTTCGGCCGTTCAGCCGCGCCAGCTTTAGACCGAAAGTGGTGTCGTCCCAGGCACTGTAGCCGTCCGGACGCCGTTGCGGGGGGATCGAATGGGTATCTATCCGAAACAGTTCGTCACTCAGCGAGGTCGTTGTAACACGATCGGACTAACGATCGGAGTCTTGTTAACAACTGACGACCGGGCTGCGATGCACCTGAGTTACCGGCAATGAAACGGGCGTGCAGATGGCCCGTGCACCTGCGGGTGCTCGCGGAGCCGGGCTGCCGCCCCCGCGATCCGGATCCGGAAATGCGCCCCGGCCGGGGCAAGATCATTTTCTTTCATGTTTTGCCGCCCGCGCCGCGCGGCCGCTCGCTCCCGCCCGGAGAGGCCGGAAAGGGCCCGGAAACCGCGTCGGAGCTGGTTACCGGGGGTTCACTGCCTGTGATCACGCCCGGCCACGAACGTGCGGCATCCGGAGCAGCGCCCGCTGCGGTCCACGATGGACGGTCGGGAGCGGACGCCCGGAAGCCCCGCCGAAGATCCCGCGGGAGCGCCGCGGGGGCCCGGATCCGCCCGGGAAGGCGCGTTCGTGCGCGTGCAAGCGCCGCGGAGACGCTGCCCGACCGGGTGAACTTAGGAAATCAGGAGCTCTGCCGCTGCTCGAACAGCGTGACGCCCACCGGAGGCAGCCCCACGACGCTCGCCATCACCTGGCAGAACGCGAGCCCGTGCGGCCCGAGCGCGCCGTCGGTGGGGGTCCAGGACGCCCGCAGCTCGAGGTCGTCGGTGCGGGCCGGACCGGAGATGTCGCCGAACCGGGCCGAGGACGTCTCGGTGACGGTGCCGCCGAGCGCCTTCCACGACGCACCGGAGGCCTCCAGCGCGTCGGTGAGCCACGACCAGCCGACCGCCGGGAGGAACGGATCCGTGGCCAGCTCGCGGTCGAGCTCGGCGCGGACGTACATGACCAGCCGCAGCACGCCGTCCCAGCCCTCCTGGCCGTCCGGGTCGTGCAGCAGGACCAGCCTGCCGGACGCCAGCACGTCCGCGGGCCCGGAAACGTCGCAGCTCAACGCATAGGACCACGGCGCGAGCCGCTGCGGCGCACGCATCGTCTCCAGGCGGATCTCCGGGCGCGGCCGGACGGCTTGCAGCGCCGCGACGGCTTCGCGGAAGAGATCGGGCACTGGCGTCATCGCGGTCACGCTCCGACTGTAGGGCGGCGACACCCGGTTGCGGACGCAGGCGCGCCGAGCGAGACCGACCCGCGACCCACGGGACCGCTTCGGCTCCCCTGCGCGGGGCCGCGGCGTGTGGAGGTCCGTGACGGAATCAGACCACGGGACGGCTCCGGCGGCCCTCCGCTTCCCTCTCGCGGGGGAGAGGGAAGCGGATTCCCCAGAGTTCCCCGTGGACCTAATCAGCGCGCTGTGCTGGGCGGACCCTCGTTCCGCGGTAGATGCTGCGCCGGGGCTGGGGTGCGTTCCCCCAGGGGTCCTCTCGCTGCGCTGTGCTGGGTGGCCTTTCGCTCTGCGGTAGATGCTGCGCCGGTGCTGGGCGCGTTCCCCAGGGTTCCCCTCGCGGATCTGCGCGGCTGTGCTGTGCTGGGCGGACTCTCGCTCCGCGGAAGACGCACCGCCGGGGGCTGGGCGCGTTGGACACGGGGCGGCCCGGGACTGTCGGGCCCGCGTGGGACCATGGGGTTCGTGCCTCAGGTTTCGTCCGCGCCCGTCGGCGCCCCGTCCGTTTCGCCCCGTCGCGCCCTGCCCGGCTCGGCCTTCCTCGCCGCCGCGCGCGGGGAGCGGCCGGCGCACGTTCCGGTGTGGTTCATGCGCCAGGCCGGTCGTTCGCTGCCGGAGTACCGCGCGCTGCGCGAGGGCGTCCCGATGCTCGACGCGTGCTTCGACCCGGAGATGCTCGCCGAAATCACGATGCAGCCGGTCCGCCGGCTGGGCGTCGACGCGGCGATCCTGTTCAGCGACATCGTGGTCCCGCTCAAGGCGGCGGGCGTCGACATCGACATCGTCCCCGGCACCGGCCCGGTCGTGGCCTCGCCGGTGCGCGACGCGGACGCCGTGCGCGCGCTGCCGAAGCTCGAACCGGAGCAGGTCGGCAAGGTCGCCGAGGGCGTCCGGCTGCTGGTGGAGCGGCTCGGCGAAACGCCGCTGATCGGGTTCGCCGGCGCGCCGTTCACGCTGGCCAGCTACCTGATCGAGGGCGGCCCGAGCCGCAACCACGAGCACACCAAAGCCCTGATGCACTCGCAGCCCGAGGTCTGGCACGACCTCGCCGCGCGCCTCGCCGACATCGCCGTCACGTTCCTGCGCGCCCAGCTCGACGCGGGCGTCGACGCGGTGCAGCTGTTCGACTCGTGGGCCGGTGCGCTGTCCGAGCGCGACTACCGCGAGTTCGTGCTGCCGCATTCGACCCGGGTGCTGGCCGTGGCCGGCGAGTACGACGTGCCGCGGATCCACTTCGGCGTCGGCACCGGCGAACTGCTCGGCGCGATGCGCGAGGCGGGCGCGGACGTGGTCGGCGTCGACTGGCGGATCCCGCTCGACGTGGCGGTCCACCGGCTCGGCGGCAAGGTGTCCGTGCAGGGCAACCTCGACCCGGCGCTGCTGTACGCGTCGTGGCCGGTCCTGGAGGCCGAGGTGCGCCGGATCGTCGAAGAGGGCCGCGCGGCTCGCGGGCACGTCTTCAACCTCGGCCACGGCGTGCTGCCGAGCGTCGACCCGGAGGTGCTGAAGCGGGTCGTCGACCTGGTGCACTCGCTGTGAAACACGTCGCGGTCGTCGGCGGCGGGATCTCCGGGCTGGCCGCGGCGTACCGGGTGCGCCGGCTGCTCGGCGACCGGGTGACGATCACCGTTTTCGAGAGCACGTCCGCGATCGGCGGCAAGCTGCGCACGGCGGAGGTCGGCGGAGTCAGCTACGACGTCGGGGCCGAGGCGTTCCTCGCCCGGCGGCCCGAGATGGTTTCGCTGGTCGAGGAGGTCGGCCTCGCCGATCGCCTGGTCCATCCGACGAAGGCGCGCGCCAAGATCCACGCCGGCGGTTCGGTGCAGAGCCTGCCGCCCGGCACCGTGATGGGAGTCCCGGCGTCCGCGGACTCGGTCGCGGGCGTGCTGTCCGAGGACGGCCGGAGCGCGGTCGAGAAGGAACGCTCGCTAGGTCCGGTCGAACTGGGCGAGGGCGACGTCCCGCTCGGGCCCTTGCTGCGCACACGCTTCGGAGATGAGCTGGTAGACCGGCTGGTCGACCCGCTGCTGGGCGGCGTGTACGCGGGCGGTGCCGACGGCCTCGGCCTCCGCGCGACGATGCCCGGCCTGGCCAACGCGATCGACGGCGGAGCGGGTTCGCTCACCGAAGCTGCGTCGTCGCTGCTGCCGAAAACGCCGGGCACCGCACCGGTTTTCGGCAGCCTCACCGGAGGCTTGCGAGGCTTGCTCGACCGGTTGCTGGAGCTTTCCGGCGCCGAACTGCGCACTTCGTCGACGGTCCGCGCGCTGACGCGGACGCCGTCCGGATGGCGTCTCGAATTCGGTGCTGCCGCGCCAGCGCACGCGCTTGCCGACAGCCCGGCGGATGCGGACGCGGTGCTGCTCGCCGTGCCCGCGCCAGCCGCCCGGAAACTGCTCGACGGGGTGGTCCCGGCGGCTTCGACCGCGTTCGGCGAGGTCGAACTGGCGTCGATGGCCGTCGTCGCGTTCGCGTTCCCGCCCGGCACGGAGCTGCCGGATGCGTCCGGAATCCTCATCGGCGCGGGGGAGCGGGACGCGGAAGGCGTGCCGTACGCGTCCAAGGCGTTCACGTTTTCGTCGAACAAGTGGGCTCACCTCGGCGACGCCGGACCGGTGCTGGTACGCGGTTCAGTCGGCCGGTTCGGCGAGCCCGGCGCGCTGAACGGCGACGACGATGCCCTGGTCGCAGCGGTCCGCGCGGATCTGGCCCGGCTCGCCGGCGTCACCGCGAAGCCGATCGACACCCTGGTGACGCGCTGGGGCGGCGGCCTCCCGCAATACGGCACGGGGCACCTGGAACGGGTGACCCGGATCGAGAGGGCAGTCGCAGATGTCCCGGGCCTGGCCGTGGCGGGCGCCACGCTGCACGGCGTTGGCCTGCCAGCGTGCGTGGCCACGGCCGACGCCGCTGCCCGGCGGATCGCGGAGCAGCTCTTCGTGTGACGGAGCCCCATGGCGATCGCCGTGCGAGGAGTGCCAGGATGGAGTCATGGCGCGGCTGAATTACAACGAACTCAACGACACGATCCGCTACACCACGTGGTCGGTCTTCCGGATCGAACCGGGGAAGTTGGGGGAGGACCGCGGCGCCGCGGGCCGGGAGACAGCCGAGTACCTCGACGGGCTCGAGGCCAAGGGCGTCGTCGTCCGGGGCGTGTACGACGTGTCCGGCCTCCGGGCTGACGCGGACTACATGATCTGGTGGCACGCCGAGGAGATCGAGCAGGTTCAGGCTGCCTACACCGGGTTCCGGCGCACGCCGCTCGGCCGCGCGTCCACGCCGGTCTGGAGCCAGACCGCGCTGCACCGGCCCGCCGAGTTCAACAAGAGCCACGTGCCCGCGTTCCTGGCCGGCGAGGATGCGCGCAAGTACATCTGCGTGTACCCGTTCGTCCGGTCCTACGACTGGTACCTGCTGCCCGACGAGGACCGGCGCAAGATGCTGGCCGACCACGGCAAGGAGGCGCGGGACTACCCGGACGTGCGCGCCAACACCGTCGCGTCGTTCGCGCTCGGCGACTACGAGTGGATCCTCGCCTTCGAGGCCGACGAACTGCACCGGATCGTCGACCTGATGCGCCACCTGCGCAACACCGAGGCGCGTCGCCACGTGCGCGTCGAAATCCCGTTCTACACCGGCACGAAGGTGCCGCCCGCCGAACTCGTCGCGGCTCTGCCGTAACCGCCGGTGCAGGACGTACTCGCCGGGGCCTGGCAGTCGCTCGCCGGGGAACCGCTGCCCGCCGTGTCCTTGACCGGCGACGAATCCGTGCTGCCCGGACACTTCCGGGTCCCCGCCATGGCGACCGCGAGCATCGCCGCGGCCACCCTGTCCGCGGGTGAACTGCTGCGGCTGCGCGGCATCGACCCAGGCACGGTGTCGGTCGACACCCGGCACGCCGCCGCCGCGTTCCGCAGCGAGCAGTTGCTGCGCATCGACGGCGAGCCCGGACCGAGCCCGTGGGGCCGCATTGCGGGCGACTACCGCGCCGCCGACGGCTGGATCAAGCTGCACTGCAACACCCCACGGCATGAAGCGGCGGTCTGCTGGGCGCTCGGCGTCCCGGCGACCCGCGAAGCCGTAACCAAGACCGTGGCCGCGAAATCCATGGCAGAGGTCGAATCCGCCGTGGTGACCGCGGGCGGCGCGGCAGCGTTGATGCGCTCGCGCGAGGACTGGCTGGCACACCCGCAAGGCCAAGCCGTCGCGGACTTGCCGCTGGTCGAACTGAACCGCATCGGCGACGCGCCGAAGCGCACGCTGTTCGACTCGGACCGTCCGATGGGCGGCGTCCGCGTGCTGGAACTGACGCACGTCCTCGCCGGACCCGTCGCAGGCCGCGTGCTGGCAGCGCACGGCGCGAACGTGCTGCACGTCGGTGCCGCACACCTGCCGCGAATCCCGGTCCTGACCATGGACACCGGCCAGGGCAAGCGCTCGGCGTTCATCGCACTCGACACCGAGGGCGGCCGCGCGAAGCTGAAGAAGCTCATCGCCCGCGCGGACGTCCTGCTCCAGACCTTCCGCCCCGGCGCACTCGCCCGCATCGGCTTCGGCCCGGAAGAGCTCGCCGAACTCCGCCCAGGCCTCGTGGTCGCGGATATCTCGGCATACGGCTGGACCGGCCCGTGGGCCCGCCGCCGCGGCTTCGACAGCCTCGTGCAGATGTCGTCCGGCATCGCCGAGGAGTACGCCACCGACGCCCCGGTGCCGCTGCCCGCGCAAGCACTGGACCACGCCACCGGCTGGCTCACCGCCGCCGCCATCATGACGGCCATCCGCCGCACAGTCACCGACGGCGGCACCTGGCACGCCCGCCTGTCCCTCGCCGGCACCGGACGGTGGCTGGATTCCTTGGGCCGCAAGGATCCGGAACCGTCCGAAGTGGACTACACGGACGTGCTCGAGACGGTCGACAGCGACTTCGGCCAGCTGACCCGCGTCCGGATGGCCGGCGAGTTGCCGGGCGCGCCGCCGCACTGGGACCACCCGTCGCACCGGCCTGGCGCGGATACGCCGGTGTGGTCGCCGGTCGTGGCTCAGCCGGTCTCGTAAGCGACGCCGGACCCGGCGAGCGGCCGCGCTGGCGACGCGGATACCGGTGTGCTGCACCGGCCTCGTGCGCGGCTTCGGCGAGCTGACTCGCGTGCGGATGGTCGGCGAGTTGCCGGGCGAGCGGCCGCACTGGGACCACCCGTCGCACCGGCCTGGCTCGGACACGCCGGTGTGGTCGCCGGTGGTGCCTCAGCCACTCTCGTAAGCGGCGCTAGCCTCGGCGAATGGCCGCGCTGGCGACGCGGACACCGGTGTGCTGCACCGGCCTCGTGCGCGACGTCGGCCAGGTGACCCGCGTGCGGATGGCCGGCGAGCTGCCGGGTGCGCCGCCGCACTGGGACCACCCGTCGCACCGACCCGGGGCGGATCGCCGGTGTGGTCGCCGGTCGTGCCTCAGCCGGTCTCGTAAGCGACGCCAGACCCGTTGAGCGGCCGCGCTGGCGACACGGACACCGGTGTGCTGCACCGGTCTCGTGGGTGCCGCGTTCCGCAAGAGCGCCGTGGTGGTTTCGCGTGGTGCCGCCGGTGTGGTGAGCGCCGTCGGCCCCGCGAGTGTCGCGTCGGTCCGGCGAGCGCCTTGTCAGCCTCGCGTGACACCTGCCAGTCCAGCGAGCACCGCCAGCTCCCGCGCGCCCAGGTCTGCGGTCGTCCCGCCAGTCCCGGCTCGCACGCCGGTCACGCGAGCGCTGCCGTGCCCACCCCCAGCCTCCTGTAGCACCGCCAGCGAACGCCGCCCGTGAAGCAGCGGCTAAATCGGCATAAGCCCTCCTGTAACCCGCTTGTCCGGATAAGCCGCCAGCCCGCCCACCGCGACCAGTTCAGCCGGTCCTGCGCCGCCACCCGCAGCCGCCTGCTGTTCGGCCCGTGCGAGGACCGTCGCCCCCGCAGTCGTCGGCGGCAGCGAACTGACCTTCCGTTCGCCGAACTGCTTGGTGATCCGCTGGCTGCCGACGAGACAGAGCCAGAGCGTCAGCGCCACCTCGCCGAAAACAAGCACCACCATGGCGTTCAGATGAGACCGGCCCACGTCGTAGACCAGCCGCCCCACCCCGGCCGCCAGCACGACCACGGCCACCGCGGTGAGTGTGTACCCGAGACCCGTCAACGGCCTGCGCCTGCTGACCAGCCGCCGCTGGACGAGATCGGTTTCGAGCGCCCGGATCGCAGGCTTGAGCACCGACGATCGCGCGACCCACGAGGCGAGACGACCGCGACCAGCCGCCTGATGCACGGCTTGCTCAAGCGGCGGCGACGCTGGCGGCGGACCAGCGGCGACGATCTCGCCCAGCGACCCGACCTGCAGCTGGCCGCGCGCGAACAGCGTCGCGATCACGGCCTCGACCAGCCGAGGCCGCCCGCCCGCCAGGTACGCGACGTCGTAGACATCGCGCGGCACGGCGGCCGACTCCGGCGCGGACGCCTGTGTGGCCAGCTTGTCCTTGCCAGTGGCCAAAATGCTCGCCAAACCCGCGGCGGTGGCGACGTAGACGAGCAGCATCGGGCTCACCGCGGCCCAGAATCCGTTCACGACAGGTTCCCTCCCTCCCGGCTCGGCAGAGATCGGATAACACCGCCGTAACCAGACATGTCGTCAGCGTAGCCAGCACCACCGACAAAAACCGAACGGGCTCAGCGCCGGAACCATCTGCGTCGAGGTTTGGGCAGGTCACCGCGGGCGATGAGCCACTCCGCAAACGCGTCGGCATACTCGCGCGCCCGGATCGAAGTCGTCTTCGGACGCTCCGCCGCGTACGCGTCGAACAATGGCCGATACCGCGGGCCCAGCGCCTCGGGCAGGTCCGGCCGCAGGTAAGCCACCAGCCGCCGTCGCTTGGCGAGCAGGACGTCCGCTTCGATGCGCAACCGCGAGGCATCGAAGCCGGACGGCGCCTCGGCCCCGGTCAACAAGCTGTCCAGCAGCGCAGCTTGCCGAGCCGCCAGTTCTTCCCGGCTCACAACGTCACCGCGGTGCGCAATGCGACCAGTTCGGCGGCGAGTTCGGAATCGGTGGGGTAGTCGTCGTCGCGCTCCAGGAGAACGCCCGGCGGATCCGTGCGCCGACGCAGTTCGGCGAGCAGATCCAGCACCTCCGGCAGCACCGGATGCGCGTGCGTGTCGTGATAAACCCCGTCGCGCTCCACGCCGCCCGCCATGTGCACGTACGCGAGCCGTTCCCACGGAATCCCGTCCAGGAACGCCACCGGATCGGTGCCCACGTTGCGCGCGTTCGCGTAGAGGTTCGCGACATCGATGATCAGCAGGCAGCCGGTCCGCTCGGTCAGCTCGGTGAGGAATTGTTCCTCGGTCAGCTCGTTGTCCGGCCACTCCAGCAGCGCGGCGATGTTCTCCAGCGCGAACGGTACGTCCACAATGGACTGTGCGAGCCGGACGTTGTCCACCAGCACGTCCAGCGCCGCACGCGAGCGCGGCAGCGGCATCAGATGGCCGGAGTCGAGCCCGCCCGCGCGGACGAAGCACACGTGGTCGCTGACCAGCGGCGCGTCGAGAGCCCGCGCCAGTTCGGCGAGGTGCTCCACCCGCGCGGTGTCCAGCGGCTCGGCCCCGCCCAGCGACAGCGACACCGCGTGCGGCAGCACCGGCATCCCGCGATCCTTCAGCGCTAGCAGGCTTTCCGGTAGGTGCGGGGCGTGCAGATTCTCCGCGACCACCTCGACCCAGTCCACGCCCGGCAGCCGCGCGATCGACAGGTCCAGTTCCGGCCGCCAGCCGATGCCGATCCCCAACCGGTCAGCCACCGCACCCACCTCCGCACCCGCTGCCACCGCCGCAGGACGATCCACCGCCGGACGACGTTCCCGCACCGCTCGTCAACGCCAAGCTTGTCGCATGGTCCGGGTACTGCGCGAACCCGCCCAGCGCGACCAGCGAAGCAGCACCGAACAGCAGCGCGCCGGACTGCGCCCGCTGCGTCACTGGGTTGGTCCGCACCGCGACGACCAGCGCGCGCCCGGCTTTGGTCGGGCGGACTTTCGGCCGCCTGCGACCGGCCACCGCCAGGACCGTCAGAATCGCGGTGATGGCCAGCAGGACGTTCAATCCCGCAGTCGGCCGATGCAGCGCGGAGCCGTTCACTGAGCGCACCAGACCGACTGCGAACAGGGCGACGTAGACCAGAACCACTCCGGTCGCGAAGGAGGCGGAGGCGATCGTAACCAGACCGCGTTTGCGGAGGTCGTTTCCGATGCTCCGCACCGGCGCGGAGACCGCTTCCGCCGTACGCAGCGTCGAAGCCGTGTGGGGCCGCTTCCGCACGGCCTCGTAGACCGCCTGCTCAACCGGCCCCGTCGGCGCTCCGGAGACAGCCGTGAGCTGGCCCCTGCTGTCGACCCGCAGCAGCCCGCGCTCCAGCAACGCCGCGATCGCCGTGTCGACCGTGCGGTGAGGGCCGCCGACGAGACAGGCGAGCTGGTAGACGTCGAGCGGACGGTGCACGTCCGCGGGCGCTTGGCGCAGCAGCGGCCAGACCAGCTGCACCGCCAGCGTCAAGGCCAGCGCGGAACCGTAGACCGCCAGGAACTGCGGGCCGGAGATCCCCCAAGGCTCGTGCACGGCGCCTCCCTCCTTCGGTTATCCGCCGCAGCCGCCCCCGCCGCCGCAACTGCTGCCTCCGCCGCACGAAGACCCGCTGCTGCACGAGGAACCGCCACTGCTGCACGACGATCCGCCGCTCGACCCACCGCCCCCGGTCCAGCTGCCGCCGCCGCTGATCAGCGCTGTGCTCATCTCCTCGTCCGGGTACAGCGCGATTCCGCCGAGCGCGACCACCGCCGCGGCGCCGACGAGCAACGCTCCGTTGCCGTTCCGGTTCGTGGCAGCGAACTCCTCAGGCCGCTCCTCGGCAGCCTTCGCGTCTTCGCGGGCGCGCACGACGATCGCGTGACCCGCGTCGGTCGGGCGGGAGGTCTTCGAGCCCTTGCGGACCGCGTAAGCGATCAACGTCAGGGTCCCGGCCACGACGAGCAACCCGATCAGCCCGCCGATCGGCCGGTCCAGCTGCGCTCCGTTGACCGCGCGGACGATCCCGATCAGCAGCAACACGGCGTACGCGGCCACGATCCCGGCGCGGAAGCCGTCCAGTCCGTCGCCGGCGACGAGCAGCCCGCGTCGTTCGAGGTCCTGGCGGATCTTCTCCACTTCCGGCTGGACCGCCGGCGACTTGCGCACCATGGCGACGGTCGCCGTTCCGCCCTGCGCGGCGTCGTGCACCGCGCGTTCCAGCCTCTTGCGAGCCGGTCGCTTGCCGATCGCGCTCAGCTTGCCCTTGCTGCTCACCCGCAGGAGTTCCTGTTCCAGCAGCGTCGCGATCGCGGTGTCGACCGTGCGGTCCGAGCCGCCGGCCAGGTACGCGAGCTGGTAGACGTCCGGCTGCAGCGGCGCCTCGACGGTCGCGGGCGCGTTCCCTCGCCGCGACCGCGCGATCGACGGCCAGCTGATCTGCACCAGCAGGACGACGGCCAGCGCCAGGCCGAAGATCAGCAGGAATTGCGGGCCGGAAATGCCCCATGGTTCGTCCACGGCTTCCCCCTCGTTTCAGCGTTGCCGGAACCCTAACCGGCCGGTCGCCGGAGGCTGTCGGCAGAACTGACGCACTCGATGTCCGGTTCGTTCCCGGCTCAGCTGTTCCCGCCGCCGCAGCCCCCGCCGCACCCGCCACCGCATCCCGACCCGCACCCGGAACCGCCGCATCCGGAGCCGCAGCCCGCTCCGCCGCCGCAGCCAGACCCGCAGCCCGTCCCGGCGGCCCAGTACCCCGCCGGTCCGGCGAACCCGCCCGCGGCTCCCGCGATGGCCGCCCCCGCCCGACGGGTCGCCGGGAGCCCGCGGAGCAGGGCGACCCGCAGCTCGCGATCCGGGTGGTTCGACAGTCCGCCGACCGCGACGCTCCCGGTCAGCCCGCTGATCAGGCTCTGATCCGGCCACGCCGCTTCGGCTGCTTCACGTCCGGCGTCGGTCGGCCGGATCCGCCGGGCCGCCCGGCGACGGGACAGCGCGGCGAACACGAACCACGCGGGCAGCAGAACCGAAATCAGCACGTAGCCGTTCAGCCCGCCGACGAACGCCGCCACACCGGCCGTCGCCAGCACCGCTTCTCCGATCGCGGTCCACTTCCACGCCTTGCGCAGCGCCTGGCCGTCGACCAGCAGTCCGCGCTTGGTGAGGTCGTCGACCAGTTCGCGGACCGTGTCGCCCCAGACGAGACCGCGCAGCACCGTCGCGATCCCGACCCCCGTGCCGGTCAGCTCGGCAGCTTCCCTGCTCAGCGCGTCCGACGGCTCAGTCGGCGTGCGATACAGCCGTCCCACGGAATCCGCGCGCAGTTGCTCCCGCTCCAGCATCGAGGCGACCGTCGTCTCGGCGACGCGGAACGGTCCGTTCGTCAGCAACGCGACCTGCGCCGCGGACGTCAGCCGGGTTTCGGGATGCCTGCCCCGGTGCAGCCGGGCGGCGGTACGCCGTCCGAGCCACCAGCAGACCAGCGCCAGCACCAGGATCAGCGCGGCCGGCATCGCGCGTTCGATCGTCCAGTCCATCACGGTCCCCCTCCGGATGAACAAACCACGTTACCCGCGTGCCCGGGGTTGCCGCCGGACGAAAAACCGCCCTCCCCGGGAGCGGGAAGGGCGGTTTCAGCGGACCTCGGCGTCAGTCGCCGGAGTCCTCGACGAGCTTCAGGGAAATCGAGTTGATGCAGTACCGCTGGTCGGTCGGGGTCGCGTAGCCCTCGCCCTCGAACACGTGCCCGAGGTGGCTGTGGCACGAGGCGCACAGCACCTCGATGCGCCGCATGCCCATGGTGCGGTCCTCGCGCAGCAGCACCGCGTCGGAGTCCGCCGGGTCGTAGAACGACGGCCAGCCGCAGTGGCTTTCGAACTTCGTGTCGCTGCGGAACAGCTCCGCGCCGCAAGCCCGGCACTCGTACACGCCGGTGGTCTTGGTGTCGGTGTACTCGCCGGTGAACGGCCGTTCGGTGCCGGCTTGCCGGAGCACCGCGTACTCCTCGGGGGCAAGCTGCTCCCGCCATTCCTGGTCGGACTTCACCACGCGCGGAGTGGTGCCGACGACGGGTTTCATACCTTTCACCCTTCCCACGTTACCTGGAGAGAAAAGCGACCGTGTGCAGCGCGATGTCCCAGGCGGTGACCAGCAGCCCGAGCACGATCAGCACCACGACCAGCGCGGACACCCAGTAGCGGAGCCCGCCGGTGCGGTTGCTGGACTCGGCGAAGTCGGCGACCTGGTCCAGGCACGCCTCGACGGTGAAAGTCGGCCCGGTGCGCTCCATCCGGTCGAGATGGGCGGCGAACGCACGGGCCTCCGGGTCGTACGGATCCAGCCCGACCAGATCCTCGTGGAACCGAGGATTCCAGCCCGGCGGCAGAGCTCCGTTCTCGGCCATGCTTCAAAGGTAGGCTATTCGTCCCGCTGGACCCACCTCTGCGGCGAGTGTCACTGCGCTGGCGCGTCGCTTCCGAGGCGAGGGTCGCTGTTGATCATCAGCGTGCCGTCCTCCGTGGCGATGACCTGCACGACCTTCTGCGTCTGCGCGCCGTTTTCCGGAATCAGCGTGATCTGAACGTCGGCGGAGCCGTCCGGGTTGTTCTGGCGTTTGTAAACGCTCGCGTTCCGGTAGGTGTTCAACTTGTTCTGTGCCCAGTACGAGGCGAACGCGGCCTGATCGCCGAAGGCTGCCTGCGCCGAGGGGGTCAGCATCGCCCACGCCTCGGGTTTTCCCACAGCCCCGTAAAAATCAATGACCCGATCACCCGCTGGCCCCCACTGCACGGTGCCGTTGGACTTGACCGGCGGCGCAGAGGAACTCGGCGTGCTCGACGGAGACGCCGGAGCGGAGGAGTTCGGCGCGGGCGGCTGCGCGTTCGACGAACTGCCGCCCTTGTCCCGACTGCTGCTCAACACGAGAAACACCACCAACGCCACCGCAACGACCGCCGCGGCACCGCCAGCGAGGAACGCCATCTTCTTCTTCCGCGCCGCAGCAGGCGAAACCCGATCCCCCGACCCAGCACCGGAGTAGTTCGGCGCGGCAGCAGTCGGCGTAGGCCGCACAGCGGGCTGCGGACGCGGCGGAGTGTTCGCCGGGGGAGCGGGACGCGAAGGCGCACCCATCGGCATGAACGCAGCAGTCGGCGTCCGAGGCGGGTTAGACGGAGCCTTCGGCGCAGCAGCGGCAGCCGCTGCCGGAGCACTCGCACGCGCCCACGGCGGACGGGACCCCGGACCGCGATTCCCCGACAGCAACTGCTGCGGCGCAGCCGGTTCCCCGGTCGCCAGCTGAGCCAGCCGCTCCCGCGCCTCGGCCATGCTCGGCCGCTCGGAAGCCTCGCTGCGCAGCAGGCTCATCAGCAACGCGGTCGCCGGACCGGCCTGCGTCGGCGGGTTGACCTGGCCGTTCGCCGCCGCGTAGAGCAGCGCGAGCTGGTTCGTGGTGTTGCCGTACGGCGTCTGCCCCTCGATCGCCTGATAGAGCGTCGCGCCGAGGGCGAAGACGTCCGAGCTGGGCACCGGGTCGGCGCCGCGGGCCAGTTCGGGGGCGAGGTACGCCGGGGTGCCGCCGATGAGGCCGGTCTGGGTGAGCGTCATGTCGCCGGCCGCGCGGGAGATGCCGAAGTCGGTGATTTTCGCGGTGCCGGTTTCGTCGATGAGGATGTTGCCGGGCTTGACGTCCCGGTGCACGATCCCGGCGCGGTGCGCGGCCACGAGCGCCGCGGCGACCTGCTCGCCGATCCGCGCGACCTGGCCGACCGGCAGCGTGCCCTGTTCGGACAGCACCGCGGAGAGGCTCGGGCCGTTGAGGTACTCCATCACCAGGCACGGGTCGCCGCCGTGCTCGGCGACGTCGAACACGACGATCGCGTTGGGGTGCTGGAAACGGGCCGCGTTCTTCGCCTCGCGCATCGCGCGCTGGCGCATGTTGTCGCGTTCGGCCTCGGAGACGCCCGGCTGCGGCAGGATCTGCTTGATCGCCACCGACCGCTCCAGGCGCACGTCCACGGCACGCCACACCACGCCCATGGCACCGCTACCAATGTGCTCGACGAGGCGGTAGTGCCCCGCGATCAGCTGCCCGGTGTCGATGACGCCCGCTCCTGACGAAAGTCCCGTGATCGTGGTCGTGCGCAGCGCGGATACCCCTCGCGCACCCGAACGAGTGTAGCGGTCGGAAGTACCTGCCCGCCGTCAGCCAGCCGGTGCCGACGGCACGGGCGCCTCCGGCTCGGCGGCGGGGACGCGCTTCCGCAGCACCCGCACCAATCCTGCCGCGCCGAGCGCGGCGAAGACCGCGTAGCAAGCCAGCAATGCGGGCGGCGTGTCGCCGGTCAGCGCGTCCGCGAAAACAACCACCGCGATGGTTCCGGGGACGCTCCCGAGCGCCGTTCCGGCAAGGTACGGAACGAGTTTCACGGACGAAACGCCGCACAGGTAGTTCATCGCCGAAAACGGGACGACCGGGATCAACCGCAGCGACGTGATGGCGAGCACGCCGCCGTCGGAGAGCCGGTCGTTGACCGCCCGCACCGGCGCGCGGTGGAGGTGCCGCAGGATCAAGTCGCGGCCGAGCAGCCGGGCCAGCCCGTACGCCAGCCCGGCGGCGATCGTGGTGGCCGCCAAGGCGATGACCACCCCCGCGACGCTCCCGACGAGCAAACCGGCGGCCAGATTGAACACCGTGCGCGGGATCGGCGCGACGGTGAGCAACGAGTAAGCCACGACGAGCACCAGCGGAGTCATCGATCCGGTCTCCGCGGCCCAGGTGCGCAGCTGCGCCGGTCCCGGAATCGGCAGCCACAGCGCGGCGGCGCCGAGAAGAGCTAGCACGACCAGGGCGGCGATCAGCTTGGTTCTCCCGGACACCCCGCCACGGTACGGCACTCGCGGCTACGGTGGCCGCATGGCCAAAAACGGCGATCCGGTCGAGTACCAGGTGGGGGAGCGCACCGTCCGGGTGTCGAGCCCGGACAAGGTCTACTTCCCCGAACGCGGCATCACGAAGCGGCAGGTGGTCGAGTACTACCTCGCCGTGGCCGATCCGTTGCTGCGCGCGATCGGCGAGCGGCCGACCACGCTGAAACGCTACGTCGACGGCGTCACCGGTGAGTGGTTCTACGCCAAGCGCGTGCCCAAGGGTGCGCCGGACTGGCTCGAGACCGCGCGGATCACCTTCCCGTCCGGCCGCACCGCCGACGAGGTCTGCCCGACCGAACCCGCGGTGTTCGCCTGGGCGGCCAACCTCGGCACGTTCGACTTCCACCCGTGGCCGGTCCGCCGTCCTGACCTGGATCACCCGGACGAGCTGCGGATCGACGTCGACCCGCCGGAGCGCGCCGGGTTCGCCGACGCGGTCGAGGTCGCCGGCGTCGTCCGCGAGGTGCTCGCCGACGCCGGGCTCACCGGCTACCCGAAGACCTCCGGCGGCCGCGGCGTGCACGTCCTCGTGCGGATCCGCCCGGAATGGGACTTCATCGCGGTGCGGCACGCGGTGATCGCGCTCGGCCGCGAGGTCGAACGGCGGATCCCGGACAAAGCGACGGTGTCCTGGTGGAAGGAGGAACGCGGCGGCCGCGTCTTCCTCGACTACAACCAGGCGGCCCGGGACCGGACGGTCGCCTCCACCTGGTCAGTGCGCGGCACCCCGCGCGCGACCGTGTCGACCCCGCTGACCTGGGACTTGCTCGCCGACGTCGACCCGGACGACTTCGACGTCCTGACCGTCCCCGGCTTCCTCGCTGAGCACGGCGACCTCCACGCGCCGATGGACGAGAAGGCGTTCGGACTGGAGACGCTGCTGGAGTGGTACGAGCGCGACGACCGCGACCTCGGCGGTGCGGAACTGCCATACCCGCCGGACTACCCGAAAATGCCTGGCGAACCGAAGCGGGTGCAGCCGAGCAAGGCCCGATCCGACCAGGCGTGATCGTCCGATCGCCGGGCGTGTTCACTCTCGGTGATCAACATTGCGGGGAATTTCGCGAATGTTTCCGCAGGTCGTACTGGTTTTTCCGAGGTCGATTACCGTGAGGTGCACCGCTAAGCGGTAACGCGCCGGGGTCGAGGTGCGACTATTGCCGGAACCGGAGGGGAGCCGGGACCGGAGGAGGGAGACGTCGTGGACGACCTGATCGCGTTCCTGGCCGCGCGCGTCGGACAGCGGCAGGCGCTGATCATGCAGGCGGTGCAGAAGGGCAAGGCCGGCGAGTCGCTCAACCGCGGCGAGGCCAAGGTCGGGCTCGAGGAGCGGGTCCGCTCCCTTGGCGACCTCGAACTCGACGTGGTCAACCAGATGATCAACGAGATCGAGGCGACGCGGCGGATCATGCTCGCGCATCGGACCACGGTGTCGGAGAAGGTGCCCGGGTTTCCGTTGTACGGCAGCGAGTATTGGTGTGAGACCTGTCATGTGCCCGCGGACGAGGCCGGGTCGAATTGGTGTTTGACGTTGCGGTTGCTGGCGTTGCCGTATGCGGATCATCCGGATTACAGCGAGCGGTGGAGGCCTTGAGCGGGCTCGGCTCGTCGCCTGGCGGCGACATTCGCACGGTGGTTGCGTGGGGCACCCCGAAGTTTGATTGTGCTGACGGTCGGTGGGTGCTTGTCAAGGCGGGAAAGATGCCTTGACAAGCACCCACCGACCGCAGGGGAGCTTCGTATCGGGGTGCGGGGGAGGTGTGGGTGCCTCGATGGTTGGGTGCACCGGCTGCGGTTTTAGGGCCGTGAGGGGAACCCTGAGGGAATCAGAGTCAATGAGGGTGGCCCTCACGGACGGTCGTGGGGGCGGGGAATTCGCGCTGTCCGGATGGCGTTGCCGTGGGCGTGGACGTTCCGATTTCTGTGCTGGACCGGTCGCCCGTGCGGCGAGGGCGGGGGACCGCGCAGGCGATCCGGGACACGGTCGCGTTCGCGCGTGACATCGAAGCTCTCGGCTATCACCGGTTCTGGGTTTCCGAACACCATGGCGTACCTGGGGTCGCCGGGTCTTCGCCTGCGGTGCTCGCGTCCGCCGTTGCGTCTGCGACCTCGCGTATCCGGGTCGGGTCCGGGGGCGTGATGTTGCCCAACCATCGGCCGCTCGTGGTTGCTGAGCAGTTCGGGATTCTGGAGTCCTTGTTTCCCGGGCGGATCGATCTCGGGATCGGGCGTTCTGTCGGGTTCATCGAGCCGGTGCGGCGTGCGCTTGGCCAAGGCAAGGACGCGGCCGACGGCTTCGACGGGCAGGTTCGCGAGCTTCTCGCGTTCTTCCGGGGTGAGCACGACGGGGTACACGCGATCCCGGCCGAGGGGTTGTCGGTGCCGGTGTTCTTGCTTGCGACTGGTGCGGGGGCGGAGTTGGCCGCTGGGCTCGGGTTGCCGCTGGTGATCGCTCCGGCCCATGGGCAGCGTGCGATGGTCGAGGCGATTTCGCGGTACCGCGAAACGTTCCGGTCCGATGTGGACGATCCCTATGTCGTCGTGTCGACAGCGGTCGCGGTGGCGGACACCGCGGAGGAGGCTCGGCGGCTGCTGGTGCCCGAGGCTTGGTCCACTGTGTACTCGCGCAGCCATGGCGTTTTCCCGCCGCTTTCGCCTGCGGACGAGATTTTGGCGCTGCCGATGACCGACCGTGAACGCCGTCGTCTCGACGACACGTTGGCCGGGCAGATCAGCGGCACCCCGGACGAGGTCGGCGCACGTCTCGCGGATCTGGTCGACTCGACCGGGGCGGACGAGTTGCTCGTCAGCACCAGCACTTACGACCCGGCGGCGCGCGTCGAATCGTTTGCCGCGCTTGCTGAGTTGACTGCGGCGGAACGGCTTTCGGTCTAGCCGAGGACGATCGGCAGCTTCTCCGTCAGCGACCCCAGCGCCGCTTTTTCCTCGTCGGTCGCGGCACGGCGGCCGGTCGCTACCAGGAGCGCGGCTTGGTCGTCCAGCGCTGCCGGAAGTGGTGAACCCAGCGCGGTTTCGACGGTTCGCCGGGTCGCGGCCAGGCAGTCTGCGTCTGGACCGTCCACTCCGGACAGATGCATGACGAGGTCCAAGTGGTGCAACGTCGCTTCCACGACGTAGGTCTCGAAATAGTCTGCGACCGTGAGCACGTAGTCGCGGGTTTCGACCTTCGACGCCGGGTCCGCGAGCGCGGCCGCGCGTCCGGCTGCCTGGGCGAGGTCGTCGAAGTGGTGCGCCAGCCAGGCGGTGGAGCCGTAGCTGAGCGCCGCGCGGCGGGTGAACAGGCCTTCTTCGTCCATGCCGGTCGGCAGGTCGGTGCCGAGTTCCCAGTATTGCGCGGCGGTGTGCGTCGGCTCGCCTTCGGCGGGGGTCGCGAGCGTGATCAGGATGTCCTGCGCGTCGATGACCAGGTGGAATACCAGATCCTGCACCAGCCAGCCGGTGCATCCCGACGGGGCCAGCCACTGCCCGCCTTCAAGCGATTTCACGGCGTTCTGCAGCGCGTTCCAGGAGCGGAAGAAGAGGTCCACGACGGCACTTTAGCGATCACGAACCCCCGCGGCATCCGATTTACAGCCGCAGCAACAGTTCAGTGAGCAGCCGCTGAGCCGGATCAGTCAGGTCGATCCCGGACACCTCCGACGCCCGCCGCACCCGGTAGCGCACGGTGTTCGGGTGGATGTTCAGCGAGCGCGCGGCCGTGCGGACGTCGCCGAAAGCGTTCAGATACGCCAGCACCGCGGGGATCAGGATGTCACCGTGGTCGGCGTCGTGGGCACGCAGTTGCGCGAGCCGCGGATCGCGCAACCGGGGCTGATCTCCCAAGTAGGCCAACACTTCCGACAGCAACACGTCCGCCCGGACGTCAGCCAGCGACGCGACGTCGGACGGCCAATGACCGCGCGTCATCGCCATCAGCACCCGATCGGCGTCGCCGCGCGACAACGCCGCGTCCGACAGTCTCGGCACGACCCCGCCGAGCGCGGCCCGGACCGGGACGTCGAGGTGTTTCCGTGCCGCACCAACGATTTCCTTCGCCAACGCCAGCACTGGCGCATCCGAGTGTTCCGGCAGATCCGGGAGCAACGCGTACACCCGGCCGCCGAGCACGCTCACGAGCGCGGTCCGCCGATAGGCCGCGGTGTGCACGGCGATCAGGTGCACCAATTCTGCCCGGCGCAGCAACCGGTCCGAAGCGGCCGTCGTCTGCTGCCGGGAAAGCGTGAACGCCAAAACCTGTGCTGGACGCGCCGGATCGGCACCGATGTCGTCTGCGACCGACTCGGCGTCGACGCGTCCTTCCAGCAGCCCGGCGAGCAAATCTTCGCGCAGCCGAAGTTGCGGATCGGGCAGGGTTCGGGCGCGGATCAGTTGTGGGGCAAGGGTTCTGCTCGCGCCGAGCAGCGCCACCTCGGCTTGTTCGGTCAGCGGCTGCGCGCCTTCCTGGACCCAGATCGTGCCGAGCGGCTGCGATCCGGCGTGGATCCCGGCGGCGATGCGGCGGCGGATTCCCAGCTCCGGGCGCTCGTCCACGCGCACGATTCCTTCGCCGGCCCGCAATCGCTGGTAGACGCCCCATTCGCGGAGGATCGCGAGGTACCGTTCCGGTCCTTCGCGGCCCAAGATCGACAACCGCCGCAGCTCGTCGACCTCGTCGCCGGCTCGTGAATACGCCAGGACGCGGCTCGCGGTGTCCTCGATGCTGACCAGGCCGCCGGTGAGCGTCGCGACCGTCTGGGCCAGCGCGAACAGGTCGCCGAGCACCTCGCCGGTCTCCGCTTCGCCGCCCGCGCGGGCCGCGTCGACGACCCCGCGCGCCAGCGCCTCGACCTGCTCCCACCGCGCCTCCGCGCCGACCGTGAGCAGCGCGACTCCAGCGTCCGCCGCGACGTCCGTGCCGCCTTCGCCCTTCACGGCCACCGCGGCCGCTCCGGCGCGTCCGGCCGCCCGGATCGCCGCCGCTGCCGACCGGCCGCGCGCGCCGATCACCAGGACCAGGTCGCCGGGGTGCGTTTCGGGCGGGTCCTCGGGGTCGAGGATCACCACGTCCTGCACCGGAACGCCCAGTCCGCGCGGCGCGACGAGCACCCGCACGAGCGGTTCGCCGAGCGTCGCGAGCACGTGCCGCAGCGAGGCACCGGCGAACGGTTCGGCGGCCGTCATCGCGTAGGCCGATCGGACAAAACCATATGGGCGATTCTAGCTGCTTGAACAAACCCCTGAACGCCGCGCAGCGTTATCTTTCGGGCATCCGACGAGTAAGCCAACGAGGGAGCCGCCGTGGACGCCGTGACCCAGACCCCCGCCCCGAAGAACGAGCCGGTGCTGACATACGCGCCGGGCAGCGCCGAGCGCGCCGAGCTGGAGGGTGCGCTGAAGAAACTGGGTCAGGCCGGTCCCGTCGACCTGACGGTCACCGTCGGCGGCGAGCAGCGCGCGGGCGGCGGCGAGAAGATCGACGTTGTCCAGCCGCACAACCACGGCCATGTCCTCGGCACCATCCAGAGCGCCACGAAGCAGGACGCGACCGACGCGATCGCTGCCGCCGCGAAGGCCGCTCCGGAGTGGCGCGCGCTGTCCTACGACGACCGTGCGGCGATCCTGCTGCGCGCCGCTGACCTGCTGAGCGGCCCGTGGCGCTCGACGCTGAACGCGGCCACCATGCTCGGTCAGTCGAAGACCGCGACGCAGGCCGAGATCGACTCCGCGTGCGAGCTCGCCGACTTCTGGCGCTTCAACGTCGCCTTCGGCCGCAGCATCCTCGACCAGCAGCCAGTCAGCTCGCCGGGCGTGTGGAACCGGATGGAGCACCGTCCGCTCGAGGGCTTCGTGTACGCGATCACGCCCTTCAACTTCACTGCCATCGCCGGCAACCTGCCCACCGCGCCCGCCCTGATGGGCAACACGGTGCTGTGGAAGCCGTCGCCGACGCAGAGCTTCGCCGCGCACCTGACCATGCGGCTGCTCGAAGAGGCCGGCATGCCGCCGGGCGTGATCAACCTGCTGCCGGGCGACGGCAAGGCTGTCTCCGAGGTCGCGCTGACGCACCGCGACCTGGCGGGCATCCACTTCACCGGCTCCACCGCGACCTTCCAGCACCTGTGGGGCACTGTCGGCGCGAACATCGCCGGCTACCGCAGCTACCCGCGTCTCGTCGGCGAGACCGGCGGCAAGGACTTCGTGCTCGCGCACCCGTCGGCCGACATCGACGTGCTTCGCACCGCGCTTGTCCGTGGCGCCTTCGAGTACCAGGGCCAGAAGTGCTCCGCCGCTTCGCGTGCGTACGTGCCGCGCAGCGTCTGGGAGCAGCTGAAGGACGGCCTTGCGTCCGAGACCGCCGCGCTCTCGTACGGCGATGTCACCGACCTGTCGCACTTCGGTGGCGCAGTGATCGACCGTCGGGCCTTCGACAAGCACGCCTCGCTCTTCGAGCGCGTTAAGAACGACAGCGAGGTCGAGATCCTCGTCGGCGGCACTGCGGACGACAGCATCGGCTACTTCGTGCAGCCGACCGTCCTTGTGTCGACGAACCCGAAGCACGAGATCTTCAGCACTGAGTACTTCGGCCCGATCCTGTCGGTCTATGTGTACGAAGACGCTGACTTCGACTCCGTGCTGCAGCTGGTCGACGAGACCGCTTCGTACGCCCTCACCGGCGCCGTCATCGCGAACGACCGCACGGCCGTCGCGAAGGCTTCGCAGGCGCTGCGGTTCGCCGCGGGCAACTTCTATGTCAACGACAAGCCGACCGGCGCGGTCGTCGGCCAGCAGCCGTTCGGCGGGGCGCGCGCCTCGGGCACGAACGACAAGGCCGGCTCGGTCTTCAACCTGCTCCGCTGGACGAGCCCGCGCTCGATCAAGGAGACGTTCGTGCCGCCGACCTCCGTGCGCTACCCGCACCAGGGCTGAGAAGGAGACACCGTCATGCTGCGTGCCCCGTTGCTCGCCGCCGCTCGTTCGCAGCGGATGCGTGCGCTCGTCGAAGCGGTACCGGTCACCCGGTCCGTAGTGCGCCGGTTCGTGTCCGGCTCGGCTATCGCCGACGCCGTGCGCGCCGCACGGGAACTGGCCGCCGACGGCCGGAAGATCACCATCGACCACCTCGGCGAAGACACCACCGACGCCGCACAGGCCACCGCCACCGTGCAGGCGTACGAGGAGTTGCTGACGGCGCTGTCCGAACAGGGCCTCGCCAAGGGCGCGGACGTCTCGGTGAAGCTGTCCGCGGTCGGGCAGTTCCTGCCGGGCGACGGCGAGGGCGTCGCGCTCGAAAACGCGCGGAAGATCTGCGCGGCGGCCGAAGCGGTCGGCGCGACAGTGACGCTCGACATGGAGGACCACACCACCACGGACTCGACGCTCGGCATCCTCCGCGAGCTGCGCGCCGAGTACCCGTGGGTGGGCGCGGTCCTGCAGGCCTACCTGCACCGCACCGAGCAGGACTGCCGCGAGCTGTCCGGTCCCGGGTCGCGCGTGCGGCTGTGCAAGGGCGCTTACGCCGAGCCGGAGTCGGTGGCGTTCCAGGACAAGTCCGAAGTGGACAAGTCCTACGTGCGCTGCCTGCGCGTGCTGATGGAGGGCAAGGGCTACCCGATGGTGGCCTCGCACGACCCGCGGATGATCGCGATCGCGGGCAAGCTCGCCGCCGACGCCGGCCGCACGTCCGGCGACCACGAGTACCAGATGCTGTACGGCATCCGGCCCGAGGAGCAGAAGCGGCTCGCGGCCGAAGGCGAGACGATGCGCGTGTACGTGCCCTGCGGCGACGAGTGGTACGGCTACTTCATGCGCCGGCTGGCCGAGCGTCCGGCGAACCTCGCGTTCTTCCTGCGCGGGCTCGTCACCCGGTCCTGAAACGCTGCGAAGGCCCGGCACCCTGGTGGGTGCCGGGCCTTCGTGTTTCCCCGGGTTGCGCCTGTGGCAGCGGGCTCAGGCCTGCTCGGCTTCTTGCGCGGCGGCGGCCTTGCGCACCTCGTCCATGTCGACCTCGCGGGCCTGGCGGATGAGGTCCTCCAGCGCGGCTTCCGGAAGGGCGCCGGGCTGGGAGTAGATGAGGGTCTTGTCGCGGATCACGGCGAGCGTCGGGATCGAGCGGATGTTGAACGCCGCGGCGAGCTGCTGCTCGGCTTCGGTGTCCACTTTCGTGAAGGTGATGTCGCTGTGCTTTTCCGACGCCTTCTCGAACACCGGCGCGAACTGGCGGCACGGGCCGCACCAGCTTGCCCAGAAGTCGATCAGCACGAACTCGTTGTCGGTCACGGTCTGGTCGAAGTTGTCCGCGGTCAGTTCCACTGTGCTCATGGGTGGTCCAACGAACGAACCGGGTGGGGAATTCCCCGGGGCGCGGTAGCGTCCTGGTGGGTGTCCGACGCTTCCTTGGAGGTTGATGTGGCTGACGGGATCTTGGGACGGATCGACGAGCTGATCGCGCAGGAGAAGGAACTGCGCGACCGGGCGATCGGGGTCGGGCTGTCCTCGGACGACCGGGAGCGGCTCCGCCGGGCCGAAGAGGAGCTCGACCAGTGCTGGGACCTGCTGCGGCAGCGCCGGGCCAGGGTCGAGTTCGACGACGATCCGGACGAGGCTTCGGTCCGGTCGGTGGGCGAGGTCGAGGGATACCGGCAGTAGCCTTTTGAAGGCTAACGGTTAGCTTTTGGCAACCGGTCGGATTTTGTGACTGATAGCATCCGCGGATGACTGAGCCGTCCGGGCGGCGCGAGCGCAAGAAGGCTGCGACCCGCCAGAAGATCGCCGACACCGCGCTCCGGCTGTTCCTCGAGCGCGGGTACGACGAGGTGGGGATCCGGGACATCGCGGCCGAGGCCGACGTCGCCGTGACCACGGTCTTTTCGCATTTCGCCTCGAAGGAAGCACTGGTCTTCGAGCAGGACTCGAACTTCGAGGAAAGCCTGCGCGGCGCGGTCGAGCGGCGGTCGTCGGCGGAGGCGCTGATCCCGGCGCTGCGCGACGAGATCCAGGCGCTGGTGCGGCATTGCACCGCGGACAGCGTCGCGCCGGTCTGGCGGATGATCGACGGGTCGCCCGCGCTGCGGGAGTACGAGGAATCGATGCGGCTGCGGCACGCGGAGTCGCTGGCCGCGGCGATGGCGGCCGACCCCGGTCTCGAGCGGACTCCGACAGCGTGCCGGGCGATCGCACGGTTCGTGGTCGACGCCTACTCGGTGGCTCGCGAGGCGGCTGATCCGGAGGCCGCGGTGGACGAGGTTTTCCGGATGATCGAGGCGGCCTGGGCGGCTGCCAGTCCGGCCGTGTCCCGTTAGGACCGTCTCCCTCGCGTTTGCTGGCTTTCTGGCCGCGAGTGGCGGAATTCGGTGCGCTGTCGGCGTTTTCGGCACTCCCGGTGAAAATCTCGGTCCCGTGTGGGTGAGCGGATCCCGCCGGGTCGAGCGATGCGCTGTCGAACAGGTGTTCGAGATACTGAATGGGTGTTCGAGACGACTTCGGCGGGACAGCCCCGGTTCCGCCATCTCAGACCTCAGCGGGGATTGCTCGGCCGGCTCAGCGGGCTGGTGCGCGGCTGGCGGCGCTATCTCGGCGAGAGGGGGCCGTTCGACAGACGCGCTGCGCACACCACGCGGCGCGAGCGGCTCCGCGCCCAACCTGTTGCTCGGCGACGCCGCGACCACCAAGCGGCCGCACCTGCGGCTGATCACCAAACAGCAGGCCGACTGCGCGTACTCCGTCTCGCAGGTCGCCGGCCAGGCCGGTCCCTAGGCCGGGCAGAGAGTGCCGTTGTCCGGAATCTTGCCGTCGATCAGGAAGGCCTGCGCGGCTGCGGTGACGCAGGAGGACTGGCCGACCGCGCCGTGCGCGACGCCTTGCCACGTGACAGTGACGGCGCTGGGCATCTGGTCCGCGGCCCGGGTCGTGCCGATCTGCGGCGTGACCGGGTCGGTGGCGGTAGCGGCCACCAGCATGGGCGGGGCGCCTGGCGCACCGGCGGGAGGCAGCGCCTCGCGGCGGACCGGCCAAGCGCCGCACCAGGCGAGTTCCTGGGCGACCGCAGCGCCGAACTGCGGGTACTTGGCGCGCATGTTGGCGGCGGCGCGGTCCAGTTGATCGGCGGGCAGCCGCGTGGTCGAGTCGTTGCATCGGGTCGCGATGGTGCCGCCGATGCGCGACGTGCGGCCGCGGACGTCCGCGACGATCGGATTCGCGAAGCCGGCCAGCGCGGTGACGTCACCGTTCTTCGCGGCGTTCAGCGCGTCGGCGAGAGCGGGCCAGTTCGACCGGTCGGCGAGGCCTTGGTACACCGCGTAAGTCGCCACGCCGGGGCTCATCGTCACGCCGTCGTCAGTGTCCACAGGGGACGTACGGAGCCGGTCGGTCACGGTCTTCAGCGCGACCTTCGCATCGCCCATCGGGCAGTTGCGGGCGGCGCAGTCCGCGGAGAAGGCGTCGAACGTCGACTGTGCGCCGGCGGCCACCGCGTCGAGCACCGCCGCCCGGTCGGCGCCCGGGTCCGGGATGCCGTCCAGCACCATGCGGCCGACCTGCGCCGGGTAGCGCACCGCGTACTCCGAAAGCACCTTCGAGCCGTCACCGCGGCCGAGCGCGTTCAGCCGGTCGAGGCCGAGTTGTTTGCGCAGCTGGTCGAGGTCCCCGGCGGTACGCCAGCTGTCCAGCGCGGTCTGCGCGGTGTCGAGGTCGAGCGCGCACTGCTGACCGGCGCGGCGAGCCGCGTCGAGCACCTCGCCGAGGCCGCCCTGCGCCGGGTCCGCGCCCAGCAGGTCCGAACGCACTTCCAGCGGCACGCACTGCACGCCGCCGGACAGCCCGGTGCCGCGCCGGTCCACGCCGATCAGCGAGAACTTCTTGAGGAACTCCGGCGGAAGCCGGGTCGCCAGGCGCGCGGCGAACAGCGAGCCCGGCTCGCCGCCGACGTCGTTGACCACCACGAGCGGGATCGGTCCGTCGCCCGCCTTGAGCACGAAGATGCGGGCGAGCAGGTGCTGCGAGTCCTCGGGCGCGTCGAGCGGGGAGGTCATGCGCGCGCAGCTGACGTGCAGCGAATCGGGCAGCGCCGGAGCGGCCATCCGCTGCCGGGTGTCCGCGTCGCAGTTGGCCCATCGCAGGGCGGACTTCTTGGGCTCTGCCAGCGGCGGCAACGGCACAGCGGCGGTGCTCGGGGGCGGCGCGGTGGTGGTGCGTCCGTCGTTGTCGATCACCGCGGGGCGCACGGAGGGACCGCTGGTGCACCCGGCCAGCATGAGCACTCCCAGCGTCGCCGCCACCAGCCGGGCGCGCGTACGGGAACGGCTGGGGGAACGGCGGTGCACGGGCTGGTCCTCACGTCTGCTCGGCGGAACTCTCGGACGAGCTTGGCACGCCTGGTGTGGGAAGCCAGTGAGCGGGTCCTGCGGCGTGTCCGGTCAGCGGGTCCGCACGACCTCGCCCCGGAACACCGCCGACAGGTCGTACCGGGCAGGCTCGTCCAGCTGCGAGTAGCCGCACGACGACGGCTCCCGGTCCGGCCGCCAGCGCGCGAACTGGGCGGTGTGGCGAAAGCGCGACGGATAGCCGCCCTCCGTGTGCTCGTACGAGACTTCCACCACGCGCTCCAGCCGCAGCGGCACCCACGGCTGTTCCTTCGACCGCCAGCGCGTGATGCCGCCCGGGATCCGCTGGCCCTCGCGGACCGCGTCGCCCAGCCACGGATGCCCTTCGCCGTCCGTGATCAACGGGGCCAGCTCCTGCGCCAGCTCGCGGCGGCGTGCGACCGGGAACGAACCGACCACGCCGACGTGGTGCAGCAGCCCGTTCTCGTCGTACAGGCCCAGCAGGAACGAGCCGACCGCCTCGCCCGGCTCGCCGTCCACGTGCCAGCGCAGGCCCGCCAGCACGCAGTCCGCGGTGCGGGAATGCTTGTACTTGAACAAAACCCGCTTGCCCGGCGAATACGGCTCGTCCAGCGGCTTGCCGATCACGCCGTCCAACCCGGCCCCTTCGAACAGCTCGAACCAGCGCCGAGCGGTCTCCGGATCGGTCGTCGCCGGCGTCAGCGCGATGCCCGAAAGGGACTCGAGACGTTCGCGGCGCGCCGACGTCGGCTCGTCCACAAACGACTCGTCGCCCAGCGCGAGCACGTCGAAAGCCACGAACTGCGCCGGCGACTGCTCGGCGAGCAGCTGGACGCGGCTGTCCGCCGGGTGGATGCGCTCGGTCAGCGCGTCGAAATCGAGCTTGCCGTCGCGGGCCACCACCAGTTCGCCGTCGAGCACGACCCGCTCCGGCAAGGATTCCCGCAGCGCAGCGAGGACTTCCGGGAAATACCGGTTCAGCGGCTTCTCCGCGCGCGACTGCAGGGTGATCTCGTCGCCGTCCCGGAAAACCAGGCAGCGGAACCCGTCCCACTTCGGTTCGAACAGCAGCCCCCCGGAATGGGGAATGGCTTTAGCCGGCTTCGCCAGCATGGGCTTGATCGGTGCCTGCACAGGGAGCGCCATGCGGGCATTCTGGGCGAAACGCGGGATCAGCGCACGCGTGCCGAGCCGGTCGTGTCGAGTTCGAGCCGCACCGCGGTCGGCAGGGTCTCGACGCCGAGCGATTCCCTGGCCCTCGTCAGCACGTACGCGTCGAGGTCTTCCCACACCCGCCGGACTTCCGCGCCCTCGGCCAGCCAGAGCGTGATCCGCAACGCCGGATCGGCAACGGTGCCCACCGAACGGACGCGAGCCCGGGTAACCCCGTCAACGCTCTCCGCGTCGGTTTGCACGGCGTTGGCCAGCGCTCCGGCCGTGACGGTGAGTTCAGCGCCGATCGTCTCGTCGAGCTTGAGGTCCGGACGGCGTTCCGGGCGCAGCGAACGGAAAAACCACCACAGGCCGAACACGAGCAGCAGCAGCCCGAGCACCACCGCACCGATCCGCGCGTACAGCGCGTGGTCGCCAAGCCAGCCGACCGCGATCGGATCGAGTACCGGCCGGTGCCCGCGGAACTGCCCGAGCCACCCCATGCCGACCACCAGCGCTCCGGCGCCAGCCAGCACACCGAGCAAGCCGACCAGGGAGGTCAGCGTGCGCTCGGCGCCGTACGAACGGCCTTGCGCGCGACGCGCCGCGGAAGCGCTCATCACCGGTCCTTCGGAGAGTCGACGACCACGGACACCTTCGGACGACGCTGCAGCGGGAGGTCGTCCAGCACCTGCGCGACGGTTTCCAACAGCCGCGGCCGCAGCTGTTCCTCGTTCTCCAGCCGGCTTGTCGCGCGCACGCGCACCCGACGGGAGCTGGCCGTCACGGACGCGCCGCGCACGTTGTCCTCCGCGCGCACCGCCAGCCCGACCAAGCGCGCGAGAGCTCGCGGCGAGGTGTTGACGGTGATGCCATCAGCGGGATCGGTCATCCGCACCGCTCGGTCGCCCGCGCCGAGGGCCAGCAACAGGAGCACGAGCCCGGCGAGCAAGACGATTCCCGCGGTGAGCCGCACTGGCGTGCTGGTCCAGTCCAGCTCGGCGATCGCGGCTTTCCACCGCGGCCACGGCACGAGCAGCGGTTCCTTGTCGGGCTGCCACCAGGCCCACCCGACCTCGAGCGCCAGCAACGCGCCGCCGGCTGCGACGGCCAGGCTGAGCAGCGTGGAGAGAAGACGGACGAGGATGCGCATCATCGCACCCTCGGCGGCACGTCCGGCAGCAACGCGGTGACCGTCACCGCGACCGAACGCACGCGATAGGAGGTGATGCGTTCGACCTCTTCGACGACCTTCTCGCGCACTTGCCCGGTCACCTCGCGCACCGGTGCCGGATAGCGCAACGCGAGATCGAGGGACAGCTCGACGTCGTTGTCCGAGCCGCCGACCTTCGCGGAGGCGCCGGTGGTCCCGGTGCTGACCCCCGCGACGCGGCGCTCAGTGCGCATCGTCCCGGGCACCTGGTCGGCGGCGTGCTGCGCGACCTTGCGGACCACGGCGTGCGCGATGGTCAGCGAACCTCGCTCGGCGGGCTCCGGAAGGTCGTTGCGGGACGGCCCTGCCTCGACCGCCTGGGTCACTTGTCTCGGCCCTTCCCGAACAGGTCGCCGAGGTCGAGTTCGCCGTCGAGGACCCGGCCGACCACGAGCCCGATGATGCCGACCGCGAAGGTCACCAGGAAAGCGGTGAATCCCTGTGTGGCGGCCAGGCCGAGAATCAGCCCGGCGAGGATCCCGGTCTGCGTAGCGTTCAACGTGCGCCCTCCTGGGATGTGCGTGCTGCGGTGATTGCTGGTGCTGCCGGTGTTCGGTTTGGCGAGCGTCTTCGCGGCTGTGGCTCACGCGGTGCTTCAGGACCGCCGCCCGGCCTGTGCCCCTGGGACCGGACGTGGGTGGGTGTCGCGGCCGACGCACCGGTCGGTCACGAGGTCATTCGACCCGGCTCGACTCGGGTTCGTCCTCTTCGCCGGGCAGGTGGACGTCGTTGACCGCGATGTTGACCTCGATCACCTCGAGCCCGGTGATCTGCTCGACGGAGGTGATGACGTTGCGCCGCACGTCGCGGGCGACCTCCGCGATGCGCGCGCCGTACTCGACGACGACATCGAGGTCGATCGCGGCCTGCTTCTCGCCGACCTCGACCGAGACGCCCGCGGTGGAGGTCGCGCCCGACCCCGGGATCCGGTCCCGGATGGCCCCGATCGCCCGCGACACCCCGCCGCCGAGCGCGTGCACCCCGGCGACCTCGCGCGTCGACAGCACCGCGATCTTCTGCACGACCAGCGACGAGATCGTGGTGCGCCCCGCGGTGTCCGTCTGGTCAGCCGCCGCCAGCGCGGAAGACGGGACAGCAGTAGGCACATCGGGCCGGTTCGCGCTCGACATGGTTCCTCGCTCCCTGTATGCGGACATGGCGCGTCCAGTGTCACCGCGAGCGGCCCGCGGCGCCGGAGACGTGCCCTCCGAAAGGACCTCCCGACCGGGCGAAAACTCACGCGGCATCCCTCGAATGGGTGAGTCGCCAGCCAGCCCGGCCCGCCCCGCGACGCACCGCATCCGACCGGCAGCCCACCTACTGACCCTCGCGCGATGGCTGCCTCGGCGGAATCGCTGCTGCCCCGCACGCCGATGACCGACCTCGCCCGCCACGATCCGCCGCTCCTGCCGGACCACGACGCAGCCCGCTCCGACACAGCGGAACGGCCGCCGCCTCGCTATTCGCGCCGGGCGGTGGCGCACCTTGATCCCACTGCCGCGGTGGCGGGCGACCTCGCAGTTTCCAGCGGCCTGGTCGCGCGGCTTGGTTCAGTACTGCGGCGAGTGGCCACTGCACCGATCTGGCCATGCCGCTTGGCCCGGTGCCCGGCCACTTCGCCGTTTGCGCCGGGCCCGGTCACGCGCCTCGGCCCAGTGCCGCGGTGCTGGGCAATCTGGCCATGCGGCCGGTCTAATCGCGCGGCTCGGATCGGCACCGTGGTGCTGGGCGGCAGCCGCCGTTTGCAGCGGCTTGGTCCACTGCTGCGGTGCCATGCCACTGCGCCGGGAAGATTCGCGTCGCTCGGTCGCTGCTGAGGTACCAGTGACCTCGCCGCTCGCGCTCGTCTGGTCAAGCGGCTGCTCCGGTGCCGCAGTCCCGGGCCGAGCCATTTCGCCACCCACCCCCCCGCAGTGCAGACCAGACCCGGCACCAAAGCGCCTGACCAGCGCCGCACCCCGGTGACAGTCACCACACGCAGCCCGCCTTACTGGCCCCCTCTGCGCCCGAAGGCGGCTCCGACCGGGGGATTTGCCCTTCCCTGCCCGGTCGAGGCGCGCCCGAGGGGCCGGGGCCGTCCGGATAGGCTCTTCCACCATGCCCGCAGCTGCGCTGACCGACCGGTTTCCCGAGCTTGGGGCCGACGAGCTGATCGCGTCCCTCGTACCGCCGCCGCGGTTTGGCGAGGCTCGGTTTTCCACTTACCTGCCCAACCCGGACGAGCCCAGCCAGGCGGCCGCGGTCGAAGCGTGTTCCGCGTTCGCTTCGCGAATCGGGGCGGCGAAGGCCAAAAAATCCCGCCTGCGGTCGCTCTTCGGCGGCGGGGCGGCGATTCCGGACGGGCCGATGGGGCTTTACCTCGACGGCGGCTTCGGCGTCGGCAAAACCCACCTCCTCGCGTCGACGTGGCACGAGACTCCTGGGCCCAAGGCGTACGGGACGTTCGTCGAGCTGACGCACCTCGTCGGCGCGCTGGGGTTCGCCAACGCGGTCGCGCGGCTGTCCGAACACCGGCTGCTGGCGATCGACGAGTTCGAGCTCGACGATCCCGGCGACACCACGCTGGTCAGCCGGCTGCTGCAGGAACTCACCGACGCGGGCGTCTACGTCGCGGCGACCTCCAACACCCTGCCGGACAAGCTCGGCGAGGGGCGGTTCGCGGCGGAGGACTTCCTGCGCGAGATCCAGGCGTTGTCGCGGCGGTTCGGCGTCGTCCGCGTCGACGGGCCCGACTACCGGCACCGCGGGCTGCCGGATGCGCCTCCGCCGGTCAGCGACGAGGAGATTGACGCTTCCGCGGCCGCGCACGAAGGGTCCACTGTGGACGAATTCAGCGCGTTGATGACGCATCTCGAGCGCCTGCACCCCTCGCGCTACGGGAAGCTGCTCGACGGGGTGCGGCGGGTCCACCTCAAGCACGTGACGCCGGTGCCGGACCAGATGGTCGGGCTTCGGCTGGTCGCGTTGGCGGACCGGCTGTACGACCGGGCGATTCCGGTCGTCGTGTCCGGCGTGCCGCTGCCCGAACTGTTCGGCGAGGAGATGCTGAACGGCGGCTACCGCAAGAAGTACCTGCGTGCGATCAGCCGGTTGACGGCTCTCGCGCGCGACGCGGTGACAGCGCCGCCCGCAGCGCGGTGACCACTGCGGGGGCGAAGCAGACGCCGCCGACGATGTCGGTCAGGTAGTGGTAGCCGAGGCCGATCATGCCGATGGCTGCGCAGCAGACCAGTACTGCGCCGACCGCAACGGCGACAGCCTTGAACCGCACCAGCAGCACTATGACGGTCAGCACGGCTAGCAGGCTGACGGTGTGGCCGCTGGGGTAGGCGAGCGTGCCGCCTTTCCAGCGGTCGAAGGCGGGTTTCAGCACCCAACTATTGAGCGCGATGGCGACGAGTGGGCCTGCCACGGCGAGTAGTGCGTCCAGGCGATTGCGTTGGTAGAGGCAGATGCCGGCGATGACGACGACGGCCGGGATGAGCACGTACGGCTCGGTGGGCAGCACGAGTGTGTTGAGCAGGGCCGGGCTCAGCGTCGAGGCGTACCTCTCGGTCCATTGGTCCACTGTGCCCGGCGCGTAGGGCGCGACTAGCAGTCCCAACGCAAGCGTGGCGAGCGCGCAGAGCGCGGCGAAGAGGGCGAGAGTCCGCCTGGCGGTCACAGACCGGAGCCTAGTCACATTCACCGCGGCGCGCGGGTCCTTCTTTCGACACTGATTGGAGGGCTGATGGGGGACACCGAAATCCACGGGACTGTCGCGGACGGCTTCGAGGCGGTCCGCGAGGAGTTCGTCACCGCGGCTGAGGCGAGTGCGGGCGTGCAGTTGGCGGTTCGCGTGCACGGGCGGCTGGTGGTTGATCTCTGGGCGGGCGACGTCACGGGCGAGACGCTGACCGGCGTCTATTCCTCGACCAAGGGGGCGACCACGCTGGTGGTGGCGTTGCTCGTCCAGGACGGCGTGCTGGACATGGACGAGCCGGTCGCGCGCCACTGGCCGGAGTTCGCCGCTGCGGGCAAGGGCGGGATCACGGTGCGCGACGTGCTGACCCATCGTTCCGGCGTGATCGGGGCGGAGGGCGGGCTGTCCGCCGAGGAGCTCGCGGACGATCGGGTGATCGCGCGACGGCTGGCCGGGCAGCGGCCGTTCTGGCGGCCGGGATCTGCTTACGGCTACAGCGGATTCGCCGGGTTCTCGATCGTCGCGGAGGTGGTCCGGCGGGTCACCGGGCGGTCGGTGCAGGAGCATTTCGAGACGCGGATCAGGGAGCAGTACGGCTTGGACCTGTACCTGGGATTGCCCGAGCAGGAGGATCACCGGTACCGCGCGGTGCTGGCGGGGGAGGCCAGCGCCGAGGAACTCGCGGCGTTCCAGGCGTACGTCCCGAGTCCGTACAGCTTGGGCGGCATCGGCTACGGGCTCGATTCGACGCCGCCGCTTGATCAGGTGGCGTTCGTCAACACGCGGCAGGTGCGGGCGCTCGGGCAGGTTTCCGCTGGTGGGGTCGGCAGCGCGCGGGGGCTGGCTGGGCTGTACGCGGCTGCGGTGTCCGGTTTGGACGGACGGCCGCCGCTGCTCGAACCTGGCACGCTCGGCGAGTTCGCGATGCTTCATTCCACCGGCCACGACCTGGTGGCGGGGGACGCGGGCCAGTACGCGCTCGGGTTTCAGGCGAAGGGGTTGCGGTATCCGTTCCTCAGCGCGAATGCGTTCGGGCACAACGGATCTGCCGGGTCCGAGTCCTTTGTGGATCCGCGCAGCGGCATCGCGTTCGGGTACACGCGGCGGCAGTTCTCCGCGACCTGGTCCTATCCCGAACACGACCGGCTGGCTGCGGCAGTCCACGCGGCGGCCAGCCGGTGAGCGCTGGGTAACCGCCGTGATGCGATGCTTGTCCCATGTCGCTGTTCTCGCGCCGTCCGGCCGAAACCCCGTCCGGCCCGTTCCGCTTCCGGATCTCCGAGATCTACCAGATCCCGACGCGCGGCATCGTGGTTACCGGCACGGTCACCGACGGCACGGTCCAGGTCGGCGCGAACGCGGTGGTGCAGATGCCCGGCGGCGCCCGCCAGGTCGTGGTGACGAGGATCGAAACTGCCCGCCGCAAACGGCAGTCCGCGGAAGCCGGTGCCGAGGCCGGGCTCTACCTGTCCGGTCTCAGCGCCGGCGACATCCCGACCGTGCCGGGCGGCGACGGGCAGCAGCAGGACAACAACGCGTTGAGCGGCGTCGAGGTGACCTCGGCCTGAGCGGACACTCTGTGTGAGCATTACCTCTGGCGTCTTCACGCGGAGTGCAGTAAACACCCATTGTGCTCAATTCACCCGAACCGCGGCGGTCGCCGGTGATCCGGCTGATCCGGTTCCTGCGGCTGGGGTACGCGGTGCCGCTCGGGCTCGCGATCGCGGGCGTCGTCGGCGGGTTCGTCCTCGATTACGGCTGGTACGTCGCGGCCGGGTCGGTCGGCGTCAGCCTCACCATCATGGTGCTGATCCTCGGCAGCATCGCCCGGTCGCTGCACGGGACCGCGTCCCCGCAGAGCAGGCGGTTCGTCCAGAAGCACGGCGATCGCGCGCTCGCCAAGATCGAACGCTTGAAGACGACTGGGACGCAGGTCAACGACGCCTATGTGACCGAGTTGAAGCTGGTCGTCGCGCCGCCGGACGAGGCCGCGTACCGGGCGACGGCTCGGGAGTTGATCCATCCGGTGCGGTCCGCGGCGTATCAGCCGGGCACGGTCGTCGTGGTCAAGCAGAGTCCGCGGTACGCCGGGGTGGTCGTGGTGGATGCCGATCCGCCGCGGGAATGGACTGAGCGGCCGTGGCAGGTCGGGGTCGTCGGCGAGGAACGCATGCCGGAACCCGAAGCGCGGCAAGGGAATGTCGTCGGACGCCTGGCGATGACGGTGGTGAGCGCGGTGGTCATCGCGGCGGCGCTGCTGGTGCCGATCCGTGACGACGTCCTCGGCCAGCTTCTCTCCCCGCCGAACTTGTTCACTGCGGAAGATTTGCGCGCTGGAGTGGCGAAACTGTCCGCCGAGAGTGAGCGTTTCGAGGACCTGACAGTGGAATCGGACCAGTTGCGCGCCACCGTTCCCGGCGCGTACCTCAGTTATCGCGGCGGCACGGTCAAACGCGACTCGATCAGCACTGGCGAGCCGGACAAGCAATTCGCCGCGAAGGAGGTCGATTTCGCCGCGATACCCGGCCTCGTCGCGAGTTTCGGCGGCGACCCGGCGGACGCTCGCGTGAGCATCCGCCGCGAGGACGTCGGGATCACCATGACAGTCCGGTCGGCCAACGACAGCGACCGGCAGTTGGTCGCGGACGCGAAGGGCGTACCGGCGCTCACCGTGGATGCGTTCACCGAGAAGGGTTTCCGACAGGTCGCCGAGTTGCTGACCAAGCTGAGCGGCCGTCCGGAAGCGTACGAGGCGATCATCCGGACCGACCACGTCGAGTTCCAAGTGCCTGGCCCGGGTCCGGGCACTTCGGACGACTACGACTGGTATCGCGGCCGTCTCGTCGAACACCGGCCCTCACCGATCCAGCCGGATCCGGGCACACCGCTGTTCGCGTTGTCGAAGCTGTCGCCGAAAGCGCTGCCCGCGATTCTCGCGAAGGTGGACGAGCGCATGCCCGGCTTTCCTCGCGACAAGATTTCGGTGGCGCTCAGGGAAAACGACGGAACGTGGAGCCTGACCACGTCCGTCGAGGACGAGTACGGCCGCGGCATCGAGGTGACCGCGTCGCCGGACGGGTCGACGGTCGCGGTGATGCCCACCCGGTGACCGCCGCCCGGAAAACGGCGGTCACCGAGCAGGTCAGCCGCGCACGACCTGGGCGATCGCGTCGATGCCGCGGTCCAGTTCGGCTTCGGTGATCACCAGCGGCGGCGCGACGCGCAGCGTGCGGTCGTGCGTTTCCTTGCACAGCACGCCCAACCCGGCCAACGCCTCGGACGCCGCTCGTCCGGTCGGACCGCCCGGCGCGATGTCGACGCCTGCCCACAGACCGCGTCCGCGCACCTCCGAGACGCCGTCGCCGACCAGCTTCGCCAGCCGTTCGTGCAGGTGCGCGCCGAGTTCGGTGGACCGCTTCTGGTACTCGCCGGTCTGCAGCATCCGCACGACGGCGCGGCCGACCGCGCAAGCCAGCGGGTTGCCGCCGAAGGTCGAGCCGTGTTCGCCGGGCTTCAGCACGCCCAGCACGTCGCGGCTGCCGACCACCGCCGACACCGGGACGATGCCGCCGCCGAGGGCCTTGCCCAGCGTGTACAGGTCAGCGCGGACGCCTTCGTGCTCCAGCGCCAGCACAGTGCCGGTGCGGGCGAGACCGGACTGGATCTCGTCGGCGATCATCAGCACGTTGTTCTCGTCGCACAGCCGTCGCACCGCGGCGAAGAACCCTTCGGGCGGCACGACGACGCCTGCCTCGCCCTGGATCGGCTCCATCAGCACGGCTGCGGTGCGCGGCGTGATGGCTGCCTTCAACGCTTCGGCGTCGCCGTACGGCACCTGGACGAAGCCCGGCGTGAAGGGGCCGTAGTCGGCGCGCGCGGTTTCGTCGTCGGAGAACGAGACGATGGTGGTGGTGCGGCCGTGGAAGTTCGACGCCGCGACCACGATTTCCGCCGTGCCCGCCGGAACGCCCTTGACCTGGTACGCCCACTTGCGCGCGACCTTCACCGCGGACTCCACGGCCTCGGCCCCGGAGTTCATCGGCAGCACCATCTCGGTCCCGGTCAGCTCGGCGAGCTCGCGGCAGAACAGGCCCAGCTGGTCGTGGTGGAAGGCGCGGGAGGTGAGCGTGACGCGGCCCAGCTGCTCGGTCGCGGCGGCGATCAGCTCGGGGTTGCGGTGGCCGAAGTTGAGCGCGGAGTAGCCGGACAGGAAGTCCAGATAGGACTTGCCGGCCACGTCGGTCACCGAAGCGCCCTCGGCTTCGGCGATCACGACCGGCAGCGGATGGTAGTTGTGCGTGCTCCATTGCTCGTCGAGCGCGATGAAGCCGTCGGAGGAGGAGGGACGCGCGGTGCCGGCAGGCTGGACGGACGCTGTCATGCGTTCAGGCTAGAGGCCGTTCGCGGGGAGTTCAGCCGGGAAACGTTGCTTTCCCCCGTCGTTCGTTGCGCAATCGAGGGGTCTTGCCGGCGATTCGCTGCGGCGCTCGCTCGACCGGATGACACCGGCGGAGAGGTCCCCGGGATTGTCAGTGCCCGCGGTTATCGTCCCGGGATGGCGAAGAAGCAGCAGAACGGAAACCGGGTCCGCGACGCGCTCCGGGCGGGCGGCGAGCTGCCGGACCCGGCTTCGTCGCCGGTGGGGCCGGAAAAGAAGGCGAAGGGCGGCAAGAAACTCGAGTCCGCCGGGGAACAGCTGGCCGGGTTGCAGGAGGCGCTGTACGCGGAGGGCATCGGCGGCGGCGCCCGCAGCGTGCTGCTCGTGTTGCAGGGCATGGACACTTCCGGCAAGGGCGGCACCGTCGGGCACGTGCTCGGCCTGGTGAACCCGATGGGCGTGCAGTACGCCGGGTTCAAGAAGCCGACGGCCGCCGAGCTGAAGCACGACTTCCTGTGGCGCATCCGCAAGAAGCTCCCGTCGCCCGGCCACCTCGGCGTGTTCGACCGCTCGCATTACGAGGACGTGCTCGTGCCGCGCGTGCTCGGCCAGCTCCCCGCGGCCGAGCGACGGAAGCGCTACACGCAGATCAACGCGTTCGAGAAGGAACTGACCGACAGCGGCACCGCCGTGGTGAAGGTGTTCCTGCACATCTCGCCGGAGGAGCAGCTTCGCCGGCTCACCGCGCGGCTGGACCGGCCCGAGAAGCGGTGGAAGTTCGACCCGTCGGACATCGACGCGCGACGGCAGTGGCCCGCGTATCAGAAGGCGTACGCCGACGTGTTGAAGCGCACGTCGACCGCGCACGCTCCGTGGTACGTCGTGCCAGCCGACCGCAAGTGGTACCGGAATTGGGCAGTTGCGGAGCTGCTGGTCGAGACGCTGACCGACATGGACCCGCAGTTCCCGGAGCCGACCTATGACGTCGAAGAGCAGCGGGCCGCGCTGCAGGGTGTTGGCGTGTCCGGCTGATCATCTGAAAGAGTGCTGGTCGTGACCGATTCTGCACTCGACGACGTTCCGTTCCTCCGCCAGCAGGCCCGCACCCAGCGGTTCACTCTCGGCGCGCCCAAGCAGTTCCGGGTCGCCCCCGACGGTTCGCGGGTGCTGTTCCTGCGCAGCGCCACCGGCGCCGACCCGCGGCACAGCCTGTGGTCGTTCGACCTCGCGACCGGCGAGGAGACGAAGCTGATCGACGCGGCCGAGCTGGTGTCCGGCGACGAGGACCTACCGCCGGAGGAGCGGGCGCGCCGCGAACGGGCCCGGGAGACCGGCGGCGGCGTGGTGGCCTTCGGCGTCGACGACGCGTTCACCGTCGTCACGTTCACGCTGTCGGGCAAGCTGTACACGCTCGACCTCGCGACCGGCGAGACGCGCATCCTGGTCGACGGGTCCGTGATCGACCCGCGGCCGAACCCGACCGGCACGCACGTCGCGTACGTGCGCGAGCGGCGGCTGCACGTGATCGAACTGGCGACCGGCGAAGACCGCGTGCTCGTGGGCGAGGACGACGAGGACGTCACCTGGGGGCTCGCGGAGTTCATCGCGGGCGAGGAAATGGACCGCACGCGCGGCTACTGGTGGGCGCCGGACGGGCGCAGCGTGATCGTGGAGCGCGCGGACCGCGGCCCGGTGCCGCGCTGGACGATCGGCGACCCGGCGAACCCGCAGCAGCCGGCGAACGTCGTGGCGTACCCGGCGGCGGGCTCGCCGAACGCCGAGGTGTCGCTGGCCGTGCTGAGCCTGGACGGCAGCCGCGTCGACGTGGCGCCAGGCGACTGGGAGTACCTGGTCACGGTGCACTGGTCGGCGGGCGGGCAGCCGCTGCTGGCCGTGCAGCCGCGGGACCAGAAGCGGCTGACGGTGCTCGCGCTGGATCCGTCTGACGGTTCGGTCGCCCAGGTGCACACCGAGACCGACGAGCACTGGGTCGAGATCTTCCAGGGCGTGCCCGCGTGGACCGCGGACGGCAAGCTGGTGGTGGAAAGCGCGGCGGACGGCGATCACCGGCTCCTGGTGGACGGCGAGCCGGTCACGCCGCCGGGCATGCAGCTGCGGATGGTGCTGCACGTCGGCGAGGAAATCCTGTTCACCGCTTCGGAAAGCGACCCGACGCAGATTCACCTGTACCGCACCGAAGACGGCAAGGTGCGGCGACTGTCCACAACGGATGGTGTGCACGTCGGTTCGGGAAGCGCGGCTCTCACAGTGCTTTCTTCGTGGAGTCTCGACCACAGCGGCCCGAAGGTGACCGTGCTGCGGGACGGTGCCGAGGCGGGGTCGATCGCATCGTCCACTGTGGACCCGGAGATCGTCCCGAACCTGACCTGGCTCACTCTCGGCGAACGCCAGCTGCGCGCGGCGTTGGTGCTGCCGCGCGGATACGAGCCCGACGAGGGCAAGCTGCCGGTCCTCCTCGACCCGTACGGCGGCCCGCACGCGCAGCGGGTTCTCCAGAGCCGCAACGCTTTCCTCACCCCGCAGTGGCTTGCCGACCAGGGTTTCGCCGTGCTGGTCGTGGACGGTCGCGGGTCGCCCGGGCGCGGACCGGCGTGGGAGAAGGAGATCGCGGGCAAGCTCGCCGACGTCACGCTGGCCGACCAGGTCGACGCCCTGCACGCGGCCGCCGCGGCGTACCCCGAACTGGACCTCGAGCGCGTCGCGATCCGCGGCTGGTCCTATGGCGGCTACCTCTCCGCGCTCGCCGTGCTGCGGCGGCCGGACGTGTTCCACGCGGCGGTCGCGGGCGCGCCGGTCACCGACTGGTCGCTGTACGACACCCACTACACCGAGCGTTACCTCGGCAAGCCGGACGACGAACCGGAAAGCTACGAGCACAACTCGCTCATCGCGAGTGCCGGTTCGCTCGAACGGGCGCTGCTGATCGTGCACGGCCTCGCCGACGACAACGTCTTCCCGGCGCACGCGTTGCGGCTTTCCTCGGCGTTGCTGGCGAAGGGCCGCGCGCACGGCTTCCTGCCGCTCGCGGGCGCGACGCACATGACGCCGCAGGCCGAGGAGGTCGCGGAGAACCTCATGCGCACCCAGGTCGAGTGGATCCACCGGGAACTGGCCGCTCTCGGGAAGGAGGGCTGAGGTTCGTCGATCCCGGACGATGCCGTGGACTCGCCGGTGCAGTCCTCTGTGGACAACGGGCTGACCACGCCTGTGCTCGCGGTGCAGGTGTGCGGGCTGGCTCCGTCGCGCTGACTCCTGCCTTGAAACGGCCGGTGCTCCCCAAGGGGGCACCGGCCGTTTTGCTGCCGCGCGGGCCCCGCTCGCAGCGTGCCGGTGGGTATCCGTATTGTTGCGCAGGGTAAGGCAAGGTTACCCTAAGAAAGGCGGTTCCATGGCGGATGCGCCCTCAGCGCCGACGGCCTCGTCCGGCGTGGCTTCGGCGGAGTGGCTCGCGGGCGGCCCCGGCGGTGCGGACCGGCTGGCCCAGCTGCTTCCGGCGGCGCTGCGCGGGATGGCGGCGGGCACGGCCGAACGCGGCGGTCCGGTTCCGGCAGGCGGCCCGGCCGCGGTGGCGGCGACCCTCGCCCGCACCCTGTCCGCCGACGGGCTCCCTCGGCACGGGGTGGGCGCCGAACAAGCCCTGGAAGAGCTTTCCGCCCTGCTCGCCGCCGGATCCGCCGACCCGGGCGACCCGGCGTGCGCCGCGCATCTGCACTGCCCGCCGCTGGCCGTTTCCGTCGCCGCGGACGTCGTCGCCTCCGCGCTGAACCCGTCGATGGACTCCTGGGACCAGGCCCCGGTCGCGAGCGAGATCGAGCGCGAGTTCGCCACCGGGATCGCCCGGCTCTGCTACCCGGACGCCGCTCGCCCGGACGCCGTCATCACCTCCGGCGGCACCGAATCCAACCTTCTCGGCCTCCTGCTCGCCCGGGAATCCGCGGTCACCCGCCCGGTTTGCGGGGCTAATTCGCACCACAGCGTCGCCCGCGCGGCATGGCTGCTCGGACTGCCCTCGCCGGTCGTAGTGCCGTGCGTCGACGACAGGATGGTCCCGTCCGCGCTGGCCGAGGCGTTGGCACCGCTCGGCGCGCAGGCCGTGGTCGTCGCGACCGCCGGCACCACCAACACCGGCCGGATCGACCCGTTGCCGGAGATCGCCGAAATCTGCCGCCGGACCGGTGCGCGGCTGCACGTCGACGCGGCGTACGGCGGTCTCGCGCTCTGCAGCGAAACCCTTCGCTCGCGCGTCGCCGGTCTGGAACTGGCCGATTCAGTCGCGCTTGACCTGCACAAATTCGGCTGGCAACCGGTGGCCGCCGGCGTCTTCGCCGCGCGCGGGGAGGCCGATCTGCAGGCGCTCACCGTCCGCGCCGAGTACCTCAACGCCGACGACGACACCGAAGCCGGACTGCCTGATCTGCTCGGCCGTTCGCTGCGCACGTCCCGGCGGCCGGACGCGTTCCGGATGGCGGTCACGCTGCGCGCGCTCGGCACGGCCGGGATCGGGGCGCTCGTGGAACGCTGCTGTGCCAACGCTTCCGGCGTGCACGCGATGGTCGAGGACCATCCGGCGCTGCGATCGTGGGGCCCGCCCGAACTGTCCACAGTGGTCTTCCGTCCGGTGGCGGCGGACGGAGCGGCCGGAGACGAGCTGGTCGCGCAGGTGCGCCGCACGCTTCTCGAGGACGGCACCGCGGTGATCGGTCGCGGCTCGTTGCCGACCGGACCGGACGGCGAGGCGCAGCTGTGGCTCAAGCTCACCCTCCTGCATCCGCACACCCGACCCGCCGACTACCGCGCGCTGCTCGACGCGGTGGCCACGGTCGCGGCGGACCTGCGCACGAGCGTCACGCGGGAAAGCCCGGTCGCGTCGTGAGGCGTTACGACGTCGCCGGGGTCGGGATCGGGCCGTTCAACCTGTCTTTGGCCGCGTTGGCGGATCCGCTCGACCAGTTGGAAGTCGTGCTGTTCGACGCGCGTCCCGAGTTCCGCTGGCACCCCGGGCTGCTGCTGGACGGCGCGACGCTGCAGGTGCCGTTCCTCGCCGACCTGGTGACGCTTGTCGACCCGACCAACCGCCATTCGTTCCTCAACTACCTGCGCGAACGCGGCCGGTTGCTGCCGTTCTACTTCGCCGAGCGGTTCCATCTGCCGCGCGCCGAGTACGACGACTACGGCCGCTGGGCAGCGTCCCGGCTGCCGTCGTGCCGGTTCGGGCACGAGGTCACCGGCTTGCGCTGGATCGACCGCGAAGAGGCGTTCGAGCTGACCGTCGAGGGTGCGGAACCGGTGCTGGCGGCGGCGGTCGTGCTCGGCGTCGGGACGCAGCCGAGCGTGCCGGAACCGTTGCAGCCGTTGGTTTCCGCGCCCGACGTGCTTGCGCTGCATTCCTCGGACTACCTCACGCATCGGCCGGAGTTGATCGCTGCGGATTCGGTGATGGTGGTCGGCTCCGGGCAGTCGGGTGCGGAGGTGTTTCTCGATCTGCTGCGTGCACGATCCACTGTGGACGGTCTTCGGTGGCTCGCGCGGACACCGGCGTTCGCGCCGATGGAGTACTCGAAGCTCGGCCTGGAGCAGTTCACTCCCGACTACACGGCGTACTTCCACGGCCTTCCAGAAGCGGTCCGGGACCAGCTTCTCCCCACGCAATGGCAGCTGTACCAAGGGATCGACGCCGAGACGATGGCGGAGATCCACGACGAGCTCTACCGCCGGAGCATCGGCAGCGGCTGGCCGGGTGCGGTGCTGACGCCGGGCGTCGAGGTGGTGTCCGCGACGTTCGGCGACAGGATCGAACTGGGACTGCGCCACGTCCAGCAAGGAACGACCGCGACGCACCGGACGTCCGCGGTGGTGGCTGCTACCGGGTACGCGGAAACGCCGACCGGGCCGTTGCTGCAAGGACTTGGCGAAGCGGTTCGCCGGGACGCGCAGGGGCGGCTCGTGATCGGTGCTGACTATCGGGTCGAACTCGACCTGCCGGGGCCGTTGTTCGTGCAGAACGCGGAACGGCACACGCACGGTCCCGGCGCGCCGGATCTCGGCCTCGGCGCGTGGCGGGCGGCGGCGATTCTCAACGCCGTATGCGGAAAACCGGTGTACGACCTGCCCGAGCGGACGGCGTTCACCACGTTCGGCCTCGACCAGACGGAGGACCTGTGACCCTGACCGATGACGCTGCTTGGCGGGCCGCTGGCTCGCTCGTCACGCACAAAATGCTCGGCGAGTTGTCCTACGAAGCGATGCTGGTGCCGGAGCCCGGCGAACCGACGCGGGCCGGACACCGCAGCTGGCAGCTCGACCTGCCCGACGCCGTTTCGTACCGTTTCGAAGCCCGCCGAGGCGCGTTCGAGTCGTGGACAGTGTTGCCCGGCAGCGCAATCCGGAGCGCCAACGGTGTGGAGACTCCGGTGGACGACCCGCGCACGTTGATCGTCGACGCGCGCGAACGGCTCGGTCTCACTGGTCTGCGGTTGGCGGACGTCCTCGCCGAGCTGACCTCGACGGTCGCCAACGAGGCAACCCGGTTGCGCCGCGCACCGACAGCCGCCGAACTGTCCACGATGGACTACAACCTCGCCGACGGGCACCTCACCGGCCACCCCCGGTTGGTGCTCAACAAGGGCCGCGTCGGGTTTTCCGCCCCCGACCGTGCCCGTTACGCGCCCGAATCCGGCGCCGACATCCGGTTGCGCTGGTACGCCGTGCACCGGGATCTCGCGCAGTTCCGCAGCGTGGCCGGGCTCGACGCGGAAACCCTGCTGCGCGAGGAACTGGACGACCAGACCCGCGCCGAGTTCACCGCCCGCACGGCCCAGCTCGGCGCTCCCGCCGACTACGTCTGGGTGCCGGTGCATCCTTGGCAGGCCGACGAAATCATCGGCACGCTCTACGCCGCCGAGCTGGCGACCGGCCGGATGGCCGAGCTGGGGGAGAGCAGCGACGTCTACCGTCCACATCAGACAGTCCGGACCCTCGCCAACCGCTCCCGGCCAGACCGCCGCGACGTGAAAACCGCCGTCTCCGTGCGCAACACGCTCGTCTACCGCGGTCTGAACTCCGCGGCGACGCTCGCCGGGCCGTCGGTCACCGAATGGCTGCGCGGGATCGACGCGGCGGATCCGTTGCTGTCCGAGAAATACCGTTTCGAGCTGCTCGGCGAGGTGGCGAGCGTGTCGGTCCAGCATCCGCTGTTCGGCTCGCTGGAGGAACTGCCGTACCGGTTCCACGAAACGCTCGGTGCGCTGTGGCGCGAGCCCCTCGTCGTCCGGCTCGGCGAGGGGGAGCAGGCGATCTCGTTCGCCGCGCTGCCGTACCGCGATGCCGCTGGCGAGACCGTGCTGACCAGGCTGATCGCGCAGTCCGGCGACGGTGTGGAGGCGTGGCTGTCCAGGCTGTTCGATCTGCTGCTCACGCCGTTGCTGCACTGGCTGCTCCAGTACGGCGTCGGATTCTGCCCGCACGGCCAGAATCTTGTGCTCGTGGTGGACGCGGACGGCCGCCCGCTGCGCATCGCGATCAAGGATTTCGCCCAGGGCGTCGACCTGCTGGACGAGGAACTGCCCTGCTATGCGGATCTTCCGCCGGACGCCGCCGCCGACATGCTGCGCTGGCCCGCGCACCTGCTCGCGCAGTCGCTGTTCAGCTCGGTTTTCTCCGGGCAGCTGCGGTTCTGGGCGGAACTGCTGCTGGACGATCTCGGATTGGCGCGCGGTGACTTCTGGGCGCTGGTGCGCGAGGTCGTCGGCCGCTACCGCGACGAAAACCCCGAGGTGGCCGAGCGATTCGACGCCTGTCGGTTGTTCGCGGCCGACGTCGAGCGGGTCACGCTCAACCGTGAGCATCTCGCCGGACAGGGCTTCGACAAGGTGGAACGCGACGACGAGTTCGACGTCCGCTGGGGTCGCGTGCCGAACCCCTTGCACGCGCCCGATCCGGACGGTGCCTGGTGAACCCGTTCGACCGTCCGGTCGGGCCGAGGTCGCTGGCCGTGCGCGCCGAGGCGGGTACGGCGGCGGCTGAGGTGCTGCGTCGAGTGCTCGCCGAGGACAGTGCTCGGCTGGTGCTTCTGGTGCCCGATCCGCACGCGCGGTTCGCGGCCGTCGAGCTGGCCGCGCCGTTCGCCGCTGAGGTGGTGGACAGCGGATACGGCGTGTGCAGCTACGTCTTCGCTTGGACGCCGGAGCGTGAGCCGCTGCCGGAGACCGGCGCGCTGAAGCCGTATCTCGGCGGGTTCGGCGATTTGCGCGTGCAGCTCGACGCGGCGACAGCGTTTCCGCTCGGCGACCAGACGTGGGCAGTGGTCGGGGACGCGGAGTTTCCGTCCGGCGAACCGGCTGGGCTCGCGCCGCGGACGGTGTTGCGGACGCAGCTGGCGCGCTTGGAGGAGCACGGGCTGGTTCCGTCGATCGGAATCGAACACGAGGTGGTTTTCCGTAGCCTCGCAGGAGAACCACTCACACGACACGGCGTGGACTACGCCCTCGGCGGCACCGAAGGGCTCGCTCCGCTGCTGGCGGATCTGCGGTCGGCGACGGCTGGTCTCGGCGTGGAATCGGCGCGGGCGGAGTGTCATCCGGGGCAGTACGAGGTTGTCCTGCGGCATCGCGACGCGCTCGCGGCCTGCGACGACGCGTTGCTGCTGCAGACGGTGACCCGGCGGGTGGCCACCCAGCACGGTGCGCAAGCCGACTACCTCGCCGCGCCGGAACCCGGTCAGGGGAATTCGTGCCACGTCCATCTGTCACTGTCTACTTCGGACGGACCGGTCGGGTTTCCGTTCGCGCTGGGGGCTTTTCTGGCCGGAGTGCTGCGGGACGCACGATCGTTGTCCGCGGTGTGGGCACCGACGTGGAACAGCTACGTCCGGCTGCGCACCGCTCCGTTCTCGCCGCGTGAACTGCGGTGGGGACCGGACGACCGGACGGCTTCGGTCCGGTTGTGCGGGACGTCCTCCGCACCGCGGTTGGAATTCCGCTTCGCAGGCGCGGACGCCCAGCCGCACCTCGTCGTCGCCGCATTGATCGCTGCCGGTACCGCTGGCCTGGCCGAACAGCTGTCGCCACCTGACGCGGGTGCGCTGTGCGGACAGCTGGCGTCGTCGCCGTGGGAGGCACTGGCGCTGCTGGAGAGGGGGCGGTTCGCGGAGTTGCTGGGGGAGGACGTCGCCGCGCAACAGGCCGCGTTGCTGCGCGAGGAGCTCGACGCCGCGCTCGGCTCGGTCACCGATCTGCACCGCCGCCGGGGCGCCTTGCGCTCGTGAGGACTTGCGCCGACCGGCGCTGATGCGCAGGCTCGGGTCCGTGAGCGAATACGAGTACGACCTCATCGTCATCGGCTCGGGCCCGGGAGGGCAGAAAGCCGCCATCGCGGCGGCGAAACTGGGGAAGAAAGTCGCCGTCGTCGACCGGCACGACATGGTCGGCGGCGTCTGCGTCAACACGGGCACCATCCCGTCCAAGACGCTGCGCGAAGCCGTGCTGTACCTGACCGGGATGAACCAGCGCGAGCTGTACGGCGCGAGCTACCGGGTGAAACAGGACATCACCATCGCGGACCTGATGGCGCGCACGCAGCACGTCATCGGGCGCGAGGTGCAGGTGGTGCGCGCGCAGCTGCTGCGCAACCACGTCGACCTGATCGGCGGCGTCGGCTCGTTCGCCGACCCGCACACAGTCCTGGTCGACGGCAAACACCGCGGCGACCGGCGCACCATCACCGGCCACTACGTCGTGATCGCGACCGGCACCCGTCCCGCGCGCCCGGACCACGTCGACTTCGACGCCGCGCGCGTGCTCGACTCCGACGAGATCTTGGCGATGGAGGCGATCCCGTCCTCGCTGGTCGTGGTGGGCGCGGGGGTGATCGGGATCGAGTACGCGTCGATGTTCGCCGCGCTCGGTTCGCGGGTGACGGTGGTCGAGCAGCGCGACCAGATGCTCGACTTCTGCGACCCGGAGATCGTGGAATCGCTGAAGTTCCAGCTGCGCGACCTCGGCGTCACGTTCCGGTTCGGGGAGAAGGTCGCGAACGTCGCGGTCTCCGACGACGCCACCGTGACGACCCTGGTCAGCGGCAAGCGGATCCCGGCGGACGCGGTGATGTACTCGGCCGGGCGGCAGGGCATGACCGGCGCGCTGGCGCTGGAGAACGCCGGTCTGACCGCGGACCGCCGCGGGCGCTTGGAGGTCGACGAGCACTATCGGACGTCGGTCGAGCACGTGTACGCGGTCGGCGACGTGATCGGGTTCCCGGCGCTGGCGGCGACGTCGATGGACCAGGGCCGGCTCGCCGCGTACCACGCGTTCGGCGAACCGGCGAACGACATCGGCGCGTTGCAGCCGATCGGGATCTACACGATCCCGGAGATCTCGTACGTCGGCGCGACCGAGGCGCAGCTGACGTCGTCTTCGGTGCCGTACGAGGTCGGTATCGCGCGGTATCGGGAGCTGGCGCGCGGCCAGATTTCCGGGGACAGCTACGGGATGCTGAAGCTGCTGGTGTCGACGGCGGACCGGAAGTTGTTGGGAGTGCACGTCTTCGGCACCGGCGCGACGGATCTCGTCCACATCGGCCAGGCGGTGATGGGCTGCGGCGGGACGGTGGATTACCTGGTGGACGCGGTCTTCAACTATCCGACGCTGTCCGAGGCGTACAAGGTCGCGGCTCTCGACGCGACGAACAAGATCCGCGCGCTGGAGCGGTTCGGCGGCTGAGCCCGCACCTCGCTCGTTCGAGGGGTGTTCGAACATATGTTTGACAGTGCTTTAGAACATGTGTTCGACTGTAGGGGTGCGTTGGGAACAGTTGCGAGCGGGGAAGGAGGAGCCGGCACTCCCCGGTCTCGGTGCCTTCGGGGATGTGGTGCGCTCGGTGCGCGCTCCGGAGTTCGGCGGCGTCACCTTTCACGAGGTGCGCGCCCGGTCCGTGCTGAACCGGGTGCCCGAATCGTCCGCGGTGCCGTTCCGGTGGTCGGTCAATCCGTATCGCGGGTGTTCGCACGCGTGCACGTACTGCCTCGAAGGCGACACGCCGGTGCTGATGGCCGACGGCCGCGCGAAGCCGATCGCCGAGCTGCGCGTGGGCGACCGGATCATGGGCACGCGCGGACACGGCGTCGCGCGCAGGCTCGCGCCCACCGAGGTGCTCGCGCACTGGACCACGGTGCGCCCGGCGTACCGCGTCACGCTCGACGACGGCACCCGGATCGTCGCCGGACCGGACCACCGGTTCCTCAGCTCGCGCGGCTGGAAATACGTCACCGGCAGCAAACTCGGCACCGCGCAGCGGCCGCACCTGGAACCCGGCACCGAACTGGTCGGCGGCGGCCGGTTCACGCGCACGCCGGACGACACGCTCGGGTACCGCGCCGGGTACCTCTGCGGAATGCTGCGCTCGGGCGGTTTCGCCGCGGAATCGGACGCTGCCGCGCGAGCCCTCGCGTATCTGCCGGATTTCGGTTCGTCAGTGGGCTTCATGCGCATCCCGCGCGAACCGGACGCGCACTGGGCGCGCGGTTTCCTGGCCGGGCTCTTCGACCTGGCGGGCGGCTACCGGCGCGGCACGCTCTCCATCGCGCACGACGAGAACGAAGTGGTGGACATGCTGTTCGCCGCACTGGACCGGTTCTCGTTCAGCTACGACACCGTCGGCCACCGCCAGCACCCCGGCCGCAGGCAAGCACGCCTCACCGGCGGCACCGGCGAGGTGCTGCGGTTCCTGCACCTGGTCGACCCGGCCGTCGAGTGGAAACGCTCCCTGGACGGCACCGTGATCGGGGGAGTCCGGCGCACCGTCGCGACCGTCGCGCCGACGGGGCTGGAGCTGCCGCTGTTCGACATCACGACGGGCACCGGCGATTTCATCGCCGACGGGATGGTGTCGCACAACTGCTTCGCCCGGAACACCCACACGTACCTGGATTTCGACGCCGGCCGAGACTTCGACACCCAGGTCGTGGTCAAGGTCAACGCGCCGGAAGTGCTGGCCGCGCAACTGAAACGGCCGAGCTGGCAACGAGAACCGGTCGCGATGGGCACGAACACCGACCCGTACCAGCGCGTCGAAGGCCGCTACCGGTTGATGCCCGGGATCATCCGCGCCCTCGCCGACTCCGGAACACCGCTGTCGATCCTCACCAAGGGCACCATGCTGAGCCGCGACCTGCCCCTGCTGGAATCGGTGGGCAAGGACGTCCCGGTCCATTTGGCAGTGTCGCTGGCCCTGCTGGACGGCGACCTGCAACGCCGCCTGGAACCCGGCACCCCGACTCCGCGAGCCCGCCTGGACCTGATCCGCAAAGCCGCCGCGGCGGGTCTGCCGTGCTCGGTGATGGTCGCGCCGGTGCTGCCGTACCTCACAGATTCGCCCGAGGCCCTCGACCCGCTTTTCGCCCAACTGGCCGAAGCCGGGGCGACCAGGGTGACGGTCCTGCCCCTGCACCTCCGGCCGGGCGCGCGGGAGTGGTTCGCCGCGTGGCTGAAGCGGGAGTACCCCGAGCTGGCACCGCGATACCGCCGCCTGTACGCCCGAGGAAGCTACGTCGACCGCGGGTATCGGGAACGCCTGGGCACAGTGGTAGCCCCATTGCTTCGGCGGCACGGTCTGGACCCGCGGGCCCCCAGGGCGCATTCGGAAACCCGGACGGAACCGGACCCGCCGGACGCGGAGGTGCCTGAACAACGGGTGGGGGAGGCGGAGCAGTTGCGCCTTCTGTGACCTGCCCGGCGCTCTCGGGAACGACCTGGTCCAGCCTCGCCGGGGTGCAGACTGCGGCGAGTCCGCTCACCCGCACCCGCCTGAACTCCAGCGTTACGGTCCCGACCAGTCCGCGTCACCCCTGCGTCGGCGCTCCAGTTCCTGCGAATCCGAGCTGTCCACGGCGTCGCGGGCGCTGACTCCGGGGTTTCTCGCCTCTCGCATTGCCTGGCCAGCGAGGTTTGACCTAGCCGCACTCGAGACGCGGCCCCCGGCGGACCGGAGCCGTCCCAGCCGAAGGCTTACCGGCCTCAGGGAGTCTCGCCCGGTCCTGCCTGCTCGGCTCGCGCCAGCAGCGCTGCCGCCTGGCCGAGCGGCACGGTCCAAGCCGAAGGCTTGCTGGCCTCGGAGAGTCTCGCGCCCGCGTTGCCCGCCCGGCTCGCGCCAGCAGGGCTGCCCCGACGAGCCGGAGCCGTCTCCGTCAAGCGGACACTGCCCGACCCGCGCTGCCCCCGCCGCCCCAAGCCAGCCGCAACGCCCAGGGGAACCTCGCCCCGGCCGTGCCAGCCGTCCACCGACCCGAACCCCGCCCCACCGCCCCGACCCAAACCTGCCCGCACCCCCGGACACCGAGTTCGTTAGCCTCTGTATCCGGCGAAATGCGTGTTCGGCTCAACCCCGTGCACCCGCCGCACCCGAATCTCGTGGACCTAGGGAGAGCAGTCGCAGTGCTCCGCACTCATCAAGCCGGCACTCTGCGTGCCGGGCAGGCCGGTCAGACCGTCACCCTCACCGGCTGGGTGGCGCGGCGGCGCGATCACGGCGGAGTCATCTTCATCGATCTCCGGGACGCCAGCGGCGTCGCGCAGGTCGTGTTCCGCGAGGGCGAGATGGCCGAGCGCGCGCACGCGCTGCGGTCGGAGTTCTGCGTGAAGGTCGTCGGCGAGGTGTCGAAGCGGCCCGAGGGCAACGCGAACCCGGACATCGCCACCGGCGAGATCGAGGTGCTCGCCACCGAGCTGGAAGTGCTGTCCGAGGCCGCTCCGCTGCCGTTCCCGATCGACGACCGGGTCGACGTCGGCGAGGAGGTCCGGCTCAAGTACCGCTACCTCGACCTGCGCCGCAGCGGTCCGGCGGCCGCGATCCGGCTGCGCAGCGAGGTCAGCCGCACGGCGCGCGAGGTGCTGCACGCGCAGGACTTCGTCGAGATCGAGACGCCGACGATGACCCGCTCCACCCCGGAAGGCGCCCGCGACTTCCTCGTGCCCGCGCGGCTCAAGCCCGGCTCCTGGTACGCGCTCCCGCAGTCGCCGCAGCTGTTCAAGCAGCTGCTCATGGTCGGCGGCATGGAACGCTACTTCCAGATCGCCCGCTGCTACCGCGACGAGGACTTCCGCGCGGACCGCCAGCCCGAGTTCACCCAGCTCGACATCGAGATGAGCTTCGTCGAGCAGGACGACGTCATCGCGGTCGGCGAAGCGATCGTGAAGTCGCTCTGGAAGCTGATCGGCCACGAGATCGCCACCCCGATCCCGCGGATCACCTACCGCGAGTCGATGGCGAAGTACGGCTCCGACAAGCCGGACCTGCGGTTCGACCTCGAGATCACCGAGCTCACCGACTTCTTCTCGGACACGCCGTTCCGCGTGTTCCAGGCCCCGTACGTCGGCGCCGTCGTTATGGCCGGCGGCGCCTCGCAGCCGCGTCGTCAGCTCGACGCCTGGCAGGAATGGGCGAAGCAGCGCGGCGCGAAGGGCCTGGCGTACGTCCTGGTCAACGAAGACGGCACGCTCGGCGGCCCGGTCGCCAAGAACCTGTCCGAGACCGAGCGCGCGAACGTCGCGGAAGCCGCGGGTGCGAAGCCCGGCGACTGCATTTTCTTCGCCGCGGGCAAGGTTTCCGCCGCTCAGCCGCTGCTCGGCGCCGCGCGCGACGAGATCGGCCGCCGGCTCGGCCTGATCGACGAGGACGCCTGGTCGTTCGTGTGGGTCGTGGACGCGCCGCTGTTCGCGCCGGTCGAGGACATCGGCGACGACGTCGCGGTCGGCTCCGGCAAGTGGACCGCCGTGCACCACGCGTTCACCTCGCCGACCCCGGAGTGGATCGACAAGTTCGAGCAGGACCCGGGCAACGCGCTCGCCTACGCCTACGACCTCGTCTGCAACGGCAACGAGATCGGCGGCGGCTCGATCCGTATCCACCGCGAGGACGTCCAGAAGCGCGTGTTCGCGCTGATGGGCCTCGGCGAGGAGGAAGCGCAGGAGAAGTTCGGCTTCCTGCTCGAGGCGTTCCAGTTCGGCGCGCCCCCGCACGGCGGCATCGCGTTCGGCTGGGACCGCATCGTGATGCTGCTGGCCAAGGCCGACTCGCTGCGCGACGTGATCGCGTTCCCGAAGACCGGCGGCGGCTACGACCCGCTCACCGCCGCGCCCGCGCCGATCACCGCGCAGCAGCGCAAGGAAGCCGGGATCGACGCGAAACCGGCGGTCCCGCAGAGCAAACCGGCTGCCGCACAGGAGAAGTAGTGGCCGCGCACAGCGGGTCCGTCGAGGGCGGCTGGCGGGGCGGGGCGAGCTAGTGCTGCACCTCAGGGCGATCTGCCCGCCGGAGCGCACTGACGAGACGCTGGAGCTGCTGCGCACCCACCCGGGCGCGGCGCACCTGATCGTGCACCGCGGCGCGTCCGTCTCGCCCGAGGGCGACCTCATCGAGGCGGACGTCGCGCGGGAGGCGGCCGACGACATCGTCGACGCCTTGTGCGCGCTCGGTCTCGACCGCAGCGGCGGCATCACCATGGAATCGCTGGACACAGCGCTCTCCGATGCCGCCGACGCGGCCGAGGAAGCCGCTCCCGGCGAAGGCGCGGACGCGGTCGTGTGGCAGGAGCTGCTCGGCCGCACCGGCGAGGAGTCGCGGTGGAACGCCACGTTCCAGGCGTTCCTCGCCATCGCGTGCCTGCTCGCCGCGGTCGGCGTGCTGACCGACTCGTCGGTGACGATCGTCGGCGCGATGGTGGTCGGGCCGGAGTTCGGCCCGCTCGCCGCGATCGCGGTCGGCATGGTGCTGCGCCGCTGGGACCTGGTGCGCCGGGCGGGGGTCGCGCTGGCCGTCGGTTTCCCGGTGTCGATGGCGATCACGCTGCTCGGAGTGCTGCTCGGCAGCTCGGCCGGTCTTTTCGATCCGCACGCGATAGTCAATAACCATCAGGTCGATTTCGTGTATCAGGTCGGACCCGCGTCGTTCGTGGTCGCATTGCTCGCCGGGGCGGCCGGAATGCTCGCGATGACGTCGGCGAAATCGGCCGCGCTCGTCGGCGTGTTCATTTCGGTGACGACGGTCCCCGCGGCCGGTTACGCCATGGTCGCGGCGGTCGCCGGACGCTGGGACCGGACCGGTTTTTCGGTGCTGCAGCTGCTGGTCAACCTCTTCGGAATCGTTCTTGCTGCGGCCATTGTGCTGATAGTTCGCCGACGCAAGCAACGTTCCGACGCGTTGCTGCGTCCGCTTTCCCGTGGGTGATTCCGGGCGCGTCCCGGCGCCCGGAACGTTGTGGTCATGGTTGCTCAGTCACGAGTAGGGTCGGTGACAATGACAGTCGACACCTCCTCCGCCGGCGACGCTGGAGTCCGGGCGGAAGCCGGGGAACTCGCAGTCGCCGCGGCCGTCGCGGCGGGCGAGGCGGTGCTCACGCGCCGGTTCGGGAGCGCGATCACGCTCGTCTCGCCCGAACACCTCTCCGGAAGCGGCCCGGCGACCGTCGTCCGGGCACGGGTCGTGTCTTCCTCCTTCGCTCTGCCGCGCACCCTGGTGGTCAAGCACTATCCGGACCCGCCGGAACCCGGCCGGGTCGACCCGTTCGCCCAGGAAGCCGTGAGCTACCAGCTGTTCACGGCACTGGCGCCGGACGAACGGATGTGCCCGGAACTCCTGGCCCACGACGGCGGCGACCGCGTGCTGGTGATCGAGGACCTGGGCCGCGCACCCACCCTGCGAGACAAATTGGCCGCCCGGGACTCCCGCGCAGCCGAGCGAGCACTGCTCTCGTGGGCCCGTTCGCTGGGCCGCCTGCACGCGAGCACCGCCAGCCGCGAAGCCGATTTCAACGCGCTGCTCCGCCGCCTGGGCGGCCCTGTACGAACCGACAACGACGGCTTGGCAGGCCTGGCCGACGACGTCGAAGAACTCCTGTCCGAGCTGCTGGACGTGCCCGTCCCCGAGTCCGTGCGCGAACGCATCGCCGAAGCCGTCGCCCAAGCCCGGTCGGCCGCCTTCCGCGCGTTCAGCCCCGTTGAACTGGCCCCGGAAAACAACCTGGTCACCGGCTCCGGAGTCCGCTTCCTGGACTTCGAACGCGGCCGGGTCCGAACCGCCCTGGTCGACGCCTCCTGCCTGCGGCTGCCGTTCGTGTCGGACCCGCGCGCGATGGCGCTCCCCGCAGGCATGAGCGAAGCGATGATCGCCGCCTGGCGAGCCGAAATCGTCGACGTATGGCCGTCCTTCGCCGACGACGTCGAGCTGGCGAAGCAACTCACCATCAGCGAAATGCTGCAAGTCTGGCAAATCACCCGCGAACTGCTCCCGCACCTGAACCTGAGCAGGCACGCAACCCCAGTAAGCCGCGAGGCAGCCCTGGTCACCTGGTGGCGCGAACTGGCAAGGCACGCGGGCTACTCGCGCCTGACCGAAGTCGCCGAACACTCCACCAGAGTCGCCGCAGCCCTGGCCGCCCGCCTGGGCCCGCACGCCGACCTGGCCTTCTACCCAGCCTTCCGCTGACCCCGCGCGCACTCTTCGCCGCTTTCCGTGAGGGCCACCCTCATTGACTCTGATTCCGTCAGGGTTCCCCTCACGACCCGCCTCCGGTCGTGAGGGGCCCCTTCACGGACTTGGATTCCCTCAAGGAGTCCTTCACGGCCCACCCGCCAGCCCGCACCCGCCGCGATGCGCCCCAATGCGGCATTTGTTGCGTCAGACGCACCGAACGCCACATTGGGTGCGTCCCACGCACCCAATGCCACATTGGGGCGCTACCCGCACCCCCCGCGACCCCCGCCTCCAGCTCCCCAAACTGCGCACTTCCACCGCCCAACCGCAGCCGATGCGCCCACCGCCGAGGCGCCACTGCTCCCCGCAGCCGATGCACTAAACGATCGATGCGCCAGCCGCTCCCCGCAGCGATGCACGAGCCGCTCCCGCAGCCGATGCACTCAAGCATCGAGGCATCCAGCCCCTCCCGCGCACCCCGATACGAAGCCTCCCTGCGGTTCGGGGGTGCTTGTCAAGGCATCTTTCCCGCCTTGACAAGCACCCCCGAACCGTCAGCACAATCAAGCTTCGGGGTGCCCCACGCAACCACCACGGCAATGTCGCCGCCAGGCGACGAGCCGCCGCACAGACCAAAACCAGCCCCCGAGTACCGGAAGTTCCCACCTCCGTCCATACCGCGTTACCTCCCCATCACCAGCGGTGAGCCTCAATACCGGATGGTCTTGGTCGTGACCGTGATCAGCGTCGGAGTCACCCCACCCGCAAAACCAACCCCAGCCCCCAGCCCCAAGACCCAGCCCCGACGAGCAACCCGCCTAGCAGTTCTAGGCGACTCCACCGCCGTAGGCCTAGGCGACCCCCTCCCCAACCGAGGCGGCTGGCGAGGCGTAGGTCCCTTGGTCGCGGAAGCCCTGGGCATCACCGAAGACGGCTACCTGAACCCGTCGTTCACCGGCGCTCGCATGTCCTGCGTGCGCACCGACCAACTCCCGCAAACCATCGCCCACCGCCCAGACATCGCCCTGGTCGTAGTAGGCATGAACGACACCCTCCGCCCGGACTTCAACGCGGACGCCATCGCAGCGGACCTCACCGCGATCGTCCGCGAACTGGCCGCGGTCGGAACCACCGTCCTCCCAGTGCGTTTCCACGATCACAGCAAGGTCTTCCGCCTCCCGCCGTCCCTGAAGCGAGCCCTCAGCGCCCGCGTAACGGAACTGAACGAGGCAATCGACCGAGTAGTGGAAACAGAAGGCATCGCCTGCCTGAACCTGGACACCCTCCCCGGCGCCTACGACCTCACCGTCTGGAGCGTCGACCGCCTGCACCCCTCCGAACTCGGCCACCGCATGCTCGCCGAAGGCTTCGCAAACCTAGCCGCAGCAGCCGGTTTCGAGGTGCCGCAACCAGTGAGCCTCACCTGCTCCGGCGGAGTCGAGCCAAGCGCAGCCGCGCACTTCGGCTGGCTCGTAGCCAAAGGCGTGCCGTGGCTCTGGCGGCGCGGCTGGGAGTTCCTGCCTTACGCCGCGGTCATCATGTGGCGCTCGTTCCGCGAGCGCGTGGGCTGAATACCCGCAACGCCTCCGCGTCCGACGCCGGATTCCGCACGAAATAGTCGTTCCAGTCCTCGATTCCGGGATACTCCGACGTCTCCGCCAACTCCCGGCACACGGCCTCCGCATCGTAAGCAGTACGCCGCAACTCGACGCCAGGGCCGAGCCGTGCCCAGTGTGCACCCGTTGTGCCATAAGGCATTCCGACGCTGCCGGGGTTCACGATCCGGCAGCGGTCGGCCAATCGCAGGAACGGCATGTGGGTGTGCCCGCAGACCACCGTCTCCGCCGTGACGCCGTCCAAGACCTCCGCCCAGCGCGACAACGGGCTGTCCACGAGCGCGACTTCTTCGTCGTCGCGCGGAGTGGCGTGGCAGAACAGCACTTCGCCGAGCCCGTCGATTTCGAGCGTCACCGTCAACGGCAACCCGTCGAGCAGCGCCACCTGATCCGGCCGCAGCTGCGTCGCCGCCCACGGGCCGATCGGGTCCGGGATCTTGGTGGGGCCGCCGCCCGCGAGCGTGACGAGTTCGCGATCGGCGTTGCCGCGCACCCACACCGCGCGGTCGCGGAGCGAAAGCAGCCGGTCGAGCGTCTGCCGGGGCAGCGGTCCGGCCGCGAGATCGCCGCACAGGACCACCAGGTCGGCGGCGTGGACGTCGGGTTCGGCGAGGACCGCGTCGAGCGCGGGCAGCACGCCGTGGATATCGGACAGCACCGCGACCGAGGAGACCATCGCCCCAGTCTGCCCCTCCGGCGGCGCTGCGGGGCCGGGCGAGCGGGATTGTCGGGGTGGTCGGATACCGTCGTCGGCGTGGCACAGGACGAACTCTTCACGGTGAACCCCGACGTGGGGCCGCCGCCGGAACCCTCCGGAGCGAACCAGGCCGAACCGCAGGCCGACCCGGCGACGTCGCCGCTCGCGGTCCGGATGCGGCCGCGCACGCTCGACGAGGTGGTCGGGCAGCAGCACCTGCTGCGCGAAGGGGCCCCGCTGCGCCGGCTGGTCGAGGGGGCCGCTCCGGCGTCCGTGCTGCTCTACGGCCCGCCCGGCACCGGCAAGACCACGCTGGCGAACCTGGTGTCGATCGCCACCGGACGCCGGTTCGTCGCGATGTCCGCGCTGTCGGCGGGCGTCAAGGAGGTGCGCGGCGTCATCGAGGAGGCGCGGCGGCGCAGGCAGTACAACACCGAGAACACCGTCCTGTTCATCGACGAGGTGCACCGGTTCTCCAAGACCCAGCAGGACGCGCTGCTCGGCGCGGTCGAGGACCGCACGGTGCTGCTGGTGGCGGCGACCACGGAGAACCCGTCGTTCTCGGTGGTGTCGCCGCTGTTGTCGCGGTCCTTGGTGCTGCAGTTGCGGCCGCTCACCGACGACGACATCGTCGCGGTGCTGGAGCGCGCGCTGACCGACGAGCGCGGGCTTGGCGGCGAGCTCACGCTGACGGATGATGCGCGGGCGCACCTCGTGCGGCTGGCCGGCGGTGACGCGCGCCGTGCGCTCACGGCGCTGGAGGCAGCCGCGGATGCCGCGTCCGCTACCGAGAACAAGACGATCGACCTTGCCGTTGTCGAGTCCACTGTGGACAAGGCGGCGGTGCGGTACGACCGCGACGGTGATCAGCACTACGACGTGATCAGTGCGTTCATCAAGTCGATCCGCGGGTCGGATGTCGACGCGGCGTTGCACTACCTGGCGCGGATGATCGAGGCGGGGGAGGATCCCCGGTTCCTCGCGCGGCGGTTGGTGGTGCACGCGAGCGAGGATGTCGGGCTGGCGGATCCGACGGCGTTGCAGGCGGCGGTCGCGGCGGCGCACGCGGTGCAGTTCATCGGGATGCCGGAGGGGCGGCTCGCGTTGGCGCAGGCGACGATCCATCTGGCTACGGCGCCTAAGTCGAACGCGGTGGTCACGGCCATTGATACGGCGTTGAGCGACGTTCGGTCGGGGGCTATCGGGACGGTGCCGCCGCATCTGCGGGACGGGCACTACGCGGGGGCGAAGCAACTCGGCAACGCTCAGGGGTACCGGTATCCGCACAACGTGCCGGAGGGGGTGCTGGCTCAGCAGTATCCGCCGGACGAGCTGGTGGGGCGGGATTACTACGAGCCTACGCAGCGTGGCGGGGAGCGGACGCTGGCTGAGCGGGTGCCTCGGTTGCGGCGGACGATCCGGGGCGAGCGGCAGGGGTGAGTGTGCCGGTCAGCGGTCGGTGAGTGAAGGTCGCCACTTTCTTCCGGTGGCGGGGGAACATTCGGGGGTCTCGTCGGTTGCTCCTCTTCAAGGAGAGGGGGCGGCGATGACGTTGTTGACCGTCTGGCCTGATGACCAGCCTGGGCATGTGCTGCTGCGGACTGAGGACACTGGGGCGATTGTCGCCGAGTTGGGGCGGGTGGGGGCTGGGTTCGCTCGGTGGCCCCTGGTTGAGGACGGTTCTGACGGCTCCGACGGCTCCGGTGGGGACTTGGTGGGTCGGTATCGGGAGTTGATCGACTCGCTGGGGGGTGGGTCGGTGGATGTGGTTGGTGGGGAGACCTCGCTGGTGGAGCGCAGCTGGGGTGGGGTTGAGGATCGGTTTTTCGTTCGGGGGGCTGCGGTTTGGTATCTGCATGCTGGGCGTGAGGTGCATGCGGTGTTGTGTGAGCCGGGGGATGTGCTGACTGTTCCTGCCGGGGTTCGGCATTGGCAGGACGGGGCGGCGGGGTGTGTGACTGTTCGGGTTCGGCGGGCTGGGGCTGTTCGGGGTGGGGTGGTTCGGGACTTGGTGCCGGGGGAGTTTCCTGGGTTTGCGGAGTTGGTTGCTGAGCGGGTTGGGGTGGGTCGGTGATCGGCTCGTCGCCTGGCGGCGACATTGCCTGCCTTGGTTGCGTGGGGCACCCCGAAGGTTGATTGTGCTGACGGTTCGGGGGTGCTTGTCAAGGCGGGAAAGATGCCTTGACAAGCACCCCCGAACCGCAGGGGAGCTTCGTATCGGGGTGCGGGGGAGGGCTGGGTGCCTCGCTCGTTGGGTGCATCGGCTGCGGTGGGGCCGGGTGGCTCGATAGCGGGTGCATCGGCTGCGGGGGTGTTGCTGGGTGCCTCGACGGTTGGGTGCATCGGCTGCCGGTTTTCGGGTGGGGCTTGCGCCCCAATGTGGCATTGGGTGCGTTGGATGCACCCAATATGGCGTTCGTTGCGTGAGATGCACCCAATGCCGCATTGGGGCGCATCGCTGGCGGGCTGCGGCGAGGATGGGTCCGTGAAGGGCTCCTTGAGGGAATCTAGGTCCGTGAAGGGGCCCCTCACCGTCGGTGGCTGGTCGTGAGGGGAACCCTGACGGAATCAGAGTTCCTCAGGGTGGCCCTCAGGACAGCGGCGGGGCGGTCATCCTGCCGAGGTTTGGGTCTGGCGGCACGATGGCCGGATGACCACAGTCGCATTTCTCGGTACCGGGATCATGGGCCGTCCGATGGCCGCCAATCTTGCTCGTGCTGGGGTGACCGTGCGGGCTTGGAACCGGACTCGGGCCAAGGCTGAGCTGCTTGTCGCGGACGGGGTCACCGTTGTCGGGTCGCCTGGCGAGGCGGTCAAGGGGGCCGATTTCCTGGTCACCATGCTCTCCGACGGGCCTGCGGTTGCTGAGGTGTTTCGCGGGCTCTCCCTCGAACCGGGGACTATTTGGTTGCAGACCAGCACCGTCGGGGTCGAGTGGGCTGATCGGCTTGCTGAGGCGTCCGTCGCGGCGGGGGTGCCGTTTGTCGATTGTCCGGTGATGGGGACGAAAGGACCCGCCGAGCAGGGGAAGCTGCAGGTGCTCGCGGCTGGGCCGGACAACGTGCACGACGGTGCGGCGGAGGTGTTTGACGCGATTGGTTCCACGACTCGCTGGCTCGGCACCGAACCTGGTACGGCGACGCGGCTCAAGCTGGTGATGAACGCGTGGATTCTCGCGCTCACCAACGGTACCGGGGAGAGTCTCGCCCTCGCGAAAGTGCTCGGGGTGGATCCGCAGTTGTTCTTCGACGTCATGAGCGGCACTGGGTTCGACGTGCCTTACGCGCGAGCGAAGGGACCCATGATGCTCGCCGGTGAGTACCCGACCAGTTTCCCGGCATCGCTCGCGGCGAAGGACGCGCGGCTTGTCGTCGAGGCTGCGGGGCACGCGATCGACGTCGGCGGGGCGGCGGCTGCGTTGGCGCATCTGGAGTCTGCGGTCGAGGCGGGGCATGGCGAGGACGACATGGCGGCGGTGTACGAGGGGATCGTCAAGCGTTGAGCAATGACGCGACACGGTCGACGCCGATGCCGGAGACGAGCAGGCGTTCCTTCGCGTTGCCGAGCAACCGTGCGGTCCACGGGGTGAAGCCGCCATCGCCGACGGGGACCAGGCCGGAGCCGAAGTCTGCGGTGACGGTGAAGCAGAGGCCGAAGTAGTAACCGCGGCCGACCGAGCGGTCTGGGGCGTCGGAAACAGCCACGTCGGGCAAGGATTCCTGCACCGAGGCGGCGAAATCGGCGAAGCGGGTGTCCAAAGTGGTCACTTCGAAGCCTGCCGCGCGGGCGCCGGCGGCGCGCACGGCTGTAGTGAGCAGCTGCGCGTGCTCAATCAGGTGTTCGCGTTCGAAGGACAGGCTGCCTCGGTCGCGACCGGCGGTGATGGCGGCGAACAGGGAGAAGTGCGCGAAGAGACCGGGGGCCGGAAGCTGGGCTCGGACGACGCGTTGCACGGTGGTGAGGCGCACCGGCGCGGAACCGGTGCGGCGGACTGCTGCTTCGAGCGCGAGGCCGTTCGTCGGGTCCGCGGCGACTTCTGTGCCGCGTCCAGTGGGGACGACGCGGTGCTGGGCCAGTCCGGCCACTGTGGAATGTGTGCCGAGCGGGGTAACCGGCGAGAGGGTCACTCGATCGAATTCCAGCGGCGCGGCGGAAAGCAGGGAGTCTTCGACCCGCCGCAGAACCTCGAACGGCAAGGGCGCGGGGGTGGTGAAGCGGTCCTCGCGGTAGCGGCACAGGACGTCCGGCCCGCGCAGTTTCGCGGCTCGGCGGCGGGCTACTTCCAGTTGCAGCGTGGTCAGGTCCGCGCCGGGAAGGCCGGCGAGCACGTCGGCGGCGGGGCCGCCCGGCCCGGCCAGCACGCGGGGGAGCGGGCCGCGTCCGTTCGAGGAGTCCATGGAACGAGCAGACCAGCTCGGACACGCCCGGCGCGAACTGTTTTCCGCGACGGCGACTGCGCTGGGTGACCACTGCGGCGGGGGGTCCCCGCCGAGAAGCGCCGCAGGCGGTAACCTCACACCACCTAAGACCCCGCACCACCCGAGGAGGGCCCGTGTCGGCAGGGCAGATCGCCGCGCTGATCGCCGCAGGAGCTTTCGTACTGCTGGTCTTGCTGCTGGCGATCCCGCTGCTCAAGCTCGGCCGCACGCTGGACGAGGCGACGATCGCGATCCGCAAGGCGCACGAGAACAGCGACCCGATCCTGATCGGGGCCAACGAGACGATCACGCACGTCAACACGCAGCTCGAGCGGGTCGACGGGATCACCTCGAACGCGCAGGCGGTCAGCGGCAACGTCTCGGCGCTCTCGTCGGTCTTCACCGCGACGCTCGGCGGCCCGCTGGTGAAGACCGCCGCGCTTTCCTACGGCATCAGCAAAGCCATCCGCGCACGCCGCAAGAAGCAGGAAGCCAAGGCCTCGAAGGCGCAGCGCCCGGCCCGCCGGGGGAAGAAGTGAAGCGGCTGTTCTGGCTCGGGGTCGGGGTCGTCGCGGGAGTCGCGCTGAGCCGCAAGGCGAGCGAAACCGCTCGTCAGGCCACGCCGGCCGGGTTAGCATCGAACTTGGGCGACGCCGTGCGGGAACTCGCGGGCGCCGTCGGTTCTTTCGGCGCCGAGGTGCGCGCCGGGATGAACGAACGGGAACAGGAGCTGCACGACATGGTCGAGGAGCGGACCGCCGTCGCGCCGCCTTCGGGCAGGCACGCCGCACGTCGCCCCGCCCGGCGAGCTCGCCGGGCGGAGGGCTGATCTCCGCGCGCCTTCCGCCGCCTCCGACCCCCGTTTCCTTTCCCCGGCCGAAGCCGGGTTCCAGCACAAGGACGTACCCGTGGACACACACGAGATCACCGACCGTTTCCTGCGCCACTTCGAGAGCAGGGGCCACACGCGCGTGCCGAGCGCCCCGCTGATCCTCGACGACCCGAACCTGCTGTTCGTCAACGCGGGCATGGTCCAGTTCAAGCCGTACTTCCTCGGCGAGGCCCCGCCGCCCTACCCGCGCGCGACCTCGGTGCAGAAGTGCGTGCGCACGCCGGACATCGACGAGGTCGGCAAGACCACCCGGCACAACACGTTCTTCCAGATGGCGGGCAACTTCTCGTTCGGCGACTACTTCAAGGAAGGCGCGATCGAGAACGCCTGGGAGCTGATCACCAAGTCCCAGGACGACGGCGGCTTCGGCCTCGACCCGGACCGGATCTGGGCGACCGTCTACGAGAAGGACAGCGAGGCGGCCGGGCTGTGGCGCAAGCTCACCGGCCTGCCCAGCGAGCGGATCCAGGTCCGCGACGGCAAGGACAACTACTGGGACATGGGCGTGCCCGGTCCCGGCGGCCCGTGCTCGGAGATCTACTACGACCGCGGCCCGGCGTACGGCCGCGAGGGCGGCCCGGTCGCCGACGAGGACCGCTACATCGAGATCTGGAACCTCGTCTTCATGCAGGACGTCCGCGGCGACCAGAGCCCGAAGCTGGGCCACCCGCCGATCGGCGAGCTGCCGAAGAAGAACATCGACACCGGCATGGGCGTCGAGCGCGTCGCGACGATCCTGCAGGGCGTCGAGAACGTGTACGAGACCGACCTGGTGCGCCCGGTGATCGGCCGCGCCGAGGAGTTCTCCGGCCGCCGCTACGGCGCCAACCACGCCGACGACGTGCGCTTCCGCGTCATCGCCGACCACGCGCGCACCGGCGTGCTGCTGATCGGCGACGGCGTCACCCCCGGCAACGACGGCCGCGGCTACGTGCTGCGCCGCCTGCTGCGCCGCATCGTGCGCTCCACGCGCCTGCTGGGCGTGCAGGAGCCAGTGCTGCAGGAGTTCGCGAAGGTCGTCAGCCAGACCATGGGCCCGACCTATCCCGAGCTGGTCAGCGGGTTCGACCGGATCTCCGAGGTCGTGCGCGTCGAGGAGGAAGCCTTCCTCGCCACCCTCACCAGCGGTTCGCGCATCTTCGACCTGGCCGCGGCCGAGACGAAGAAGGGCGGCGGCGACGTGCTCGCCGGCGACAAGGCGTTCCAGCTGCACGACACCTACGGCTTCCCGATCGACCTGACGCTGGAGATGGCGTCCGAGCAGGGCCTGACCGTCGACGAGGCCGGGTTCCGCACGCTCATGGAGGAGCAGCGCAAGCGCGCCAAGGCGGACGCGGCGTCGCGCAAGAGCGGCCACGGCGACCTGTCCGAGTACCGCAAGGTGCTGGAGCAGCACGGCGAAACCGAGTTCCTCGGCTACACCGAACTGCAGGCGGACGCGAAGGTCGTCGGCCTGCTCGAGGACGGCCTGCCGGTGCGCAGCGTCGCCGCGGGCCGCAAGGCGGAACTGGTGCTCGACCGCACCCCGTTCTACGCCGAGAGCGGCGGGCAGATCGCCGACACCGGCGTGCTGGTCGGCGACGGCGTCGAGCTGAAGGTGCTCGACGTGCAGAAGATCGTGCCGGGCCTGTTCGTGCACCGCGTCGAGGTGACCCAGGGCGAGGTCGGGATCGACACCCGGCTCACCGGGTCGGTGGACGCGAACCGCAGGCTCTCGATCGAGCGCTCGCACTCGGCCACGCACCTCGTGCACGCGGCCGTCCGCGGCGCGTACGGCAAGCGCGCGGCGCAGGCCGGTTCGCTCAACGCGCCGGGCCGGATGCGGTTCGACTTCACCACGCCGGGCGCGGTGTCGGCCGACATCCTCACCGAGGTCGAGCAGGAAGTGAACGACTACCTGCAGACCGACGTCGAGGTGCAGAGCTACACCACCACCAAGGACAAGGCGCTCGAGCTGGGCGCGGTCGCGCTGTTCGGCGAGAAGTACGGCAACGACGTCCGCGTCGTCGACATGGGCGAGTACTCCCGCGAGCTGTGCGGCGGCACGCACGTCGGCCGGATCGGCCAGCTGGGCCTGGTCAAGCTGGTGTCGGACGCGTCGGTCGGCTCCGGCGTGCACCGCGTCGAGGCGCTGGTCGGCCCGGACGCGCTCAAGCACGTCCGCAAGGAGCAGCTGCTCGTGTCGCAGCTGGCGAACACGTTCAAGGTGCCGTCGGACGAGCTGCCCGGCCGGATCGAGGACGTGCTGTCCCGGCTGAAGAACGCCGAGAAGGAGATCGAGCAGCTGCGCACGCAGCAGGTGCTCGGCTCGGCCGGCGCGCTGGCGGACAAGGCGCAGGACGTCTCCGGCGTCTCGGTGGTCGCCGAGGTCGTGCCGGACGTCGACGGCAACGGCCTGCGCGCGCTCGCCTCGGACATCCGCGGCCGTCTCGGCGACCGCGCCGGGGTCGTCGCGCTGTTCGCGCCCTCGGGGGAGAAGGTGGCCTTCGTGGTCGCCACGACCTCGGCGGCGCGCGACAAGGGAATCGCGGCGGGCAAGCTCGTGCCGTCGTTCGCCGGGGCGATCGGCGGGCGCGGCGGCGGCAAGCCGGACATGGCCCAGGGCGGCGGCAGCAACCCGGCGGGCGCGGAGCAGGCCGTGACGGCGCTGCGCGCGGCGGTCGCGGACCTTGGCCGCTAACCCCCGGAGAGGCCCGGATCGGCCCGGCGAGTCCGATCCGGGGCGGGGCAGGCGGCTCGCGGTCGATGTCGGGTCTGTCCGGGTGGGGGTCGCGCTCAGCGATCCCGCCCCCGTGCTCGCGAGCCCGCTCGTTACCCTCTCCCGTGATGCGAAGGACGACAGCGATCTGGACCGGCTTGCCGATCTCGTCACCGAACACGAGGTGGTCGAGGTGATCGTGGGCTTGCCGAGGACGCTGGCGAACCGGCAGGGCGCGGCCGCGGACATCGCGCTCGCGTATGCGGACAAGCTCGCCGGGCGCGTGGGGGACGTGCCCGTGCGGCTGGCAGACGAGCGGTTGACGACGGTCACCGCGTCGCGAATGCTGTCCCAGCGGGGGGTCAAGGGACGCAAGCAGCGCGCCGTGGTGGACCAGGCAGCGGCAGTCGAGATCCTGCAAGCCTGGCTCGACGCCGCCGCCGCGCACCGCGCCCGGAAAGGCGACTCATGACCGACCCCCGCGGCCCCGGCAATCCGGGTGGCCGCCGTCGGCTGCGCAACCCCGACAACCCGGATGTGCCGGACCCCGCGGCGGGTACCGGCGCTCCCGGCGGACGGCGCAGGCGACGCGAGCCCGAAGACGAAGCACCTCCTCGCCGCGCGATGCCGGAAGGCATGCCGCCTGGCGAACGACGACGTCCGCGCGGCGACGTGCCGCAGCGTCCCGCGGAAGGACGCCGGCGCGCACCCGAGGGAACCCCTCGCCCCGCCGGCGAACCGCCCCGTCGCGTCGCACCGGACGCGATGCCTCCGGCCGAACCGCCCCGTGGCCCGGCCGCCGACGCTCCGCCGGCCCGGCGACGCCGTCCGGTCGCGCCGCAGGACCGGCCGAAGCGGTCGACGGAGAACTGGGACTTGCCGCCGCACGCGGCCGACGACCTTCCCCGCGCCCGGCCGCGCCGCATAACTCCGGACGAGGTACCGGTGGCCGGGAACGACCTGCCGCCCGCGGAGGCCGAGCCGCCCGCCGGTCGACGCCGTCGCCGCGACGACGTTCCGCCGGTCGACGCTCCGGCAGGCCGTCGTCGGCTTGAGGACGCGCCGCCGCCGGTCGATCCTCCGGCTGGCCGTCGCCGTCGCCGCGAGGACATTCCGCCGCCCGTTGATGTCGAGCCGCCGTCCGGCCGTCGTCGCCGGGACGATGTCGAGCTGCCCGCGGAAGCTGCCGCGCCTGGCCGTCGCCGGGCGCCGGAGATGCCGCCGCCCCCTCCGGTCCGGCGCGCTCCCGCTCCGCCGCCGGACGGCTCCATGCCGCCGGATCCCCGGTTCGCCGAGGCTTCGATGCCGCGCGATCCTCGGTTCGCGGACGCGTCGATGCCGCCGGACCCGCGGTTCGCCGAGGCTTCCATGCCGCGCGACCCGCGTTTCGCGGACGCGTCGATGCCGCGCGATCCGCGCAGCCAGCCGCCGCGCCGGCAGCCGGTCGAGCAGCCCACCGAAGTGATCCCGGCCGTGCCCGCCGCGGCGCACGAACCGGAGCACCCGGACGAGCAGCCGATCGACGGCCTCTTCGAGGACGAGTACGACGAATACGGCGAGTACGAGGACTACGACGAGGACTACGACGGCTACGACGAGGACGGCTACCCCGAAGACGGGGCCGAGCCGCCGGTCGACGAACCGCCCGCGAAGAAGCCCCGCAAGAAGCGCAAGCGCGCGATCGGCTGGATCGCCGCGGTGCTCGTGCTCGTCCTGCTCAGCGGCGGCGCGTATTTCGGGTATCAGAAGATCTTCGGCTACGCGGACTTCGACGGTTCCGGCGAAGGCGACGCGCTCGTGCAGGTCGAACAGGGCGACACGACGTCCGCGATCGGCGCGAAGCTCACCGACGCGGGCGTGGTCGCGAGTTCCCGGGCGTTCGTGAAGGCGGGCGCGGAAAACACCGCGCTGAGCAAGATCCAGCAGGGTTACTACCTGCTGCGCCAGCACATGTCCGGCGAGAACGCGGTCGACCTCATCACCTCGCCCGCCGCGCGCGTCGGGCGGCTGGAAATCCGGCCGTACACCCAGTTCGACGACATCACCCAGCCCGACGGCAAGGTCACGCCGGGCGTGTTCAGCCTGATGTCGAAGGCCTCGTGCGCGACTTTGAACGGCAAGAGCACCTGCATTCCGGTCGACCAGCTGCGCAAGACCGTCGCCGACGCCGACCTCAAGGCGCTCGGCGCGCCGGAGTGGGCGCTGGCCGACGCGGGCAAGGCGCTGAGCAAGGACAAACGGCTCGAAGGCCTGATCGCGCCCGGCGTGTACGACGTGAAACCCGGCTGGAGCGCGACCGAGCTGATCACCGACCTGGTGAAGCAGTCGGCCGATTCGATCCAGGCGGCCGGGCTCACCGCGCAGAACACCGGGCCGGGGAAATCGCCGTACGAGACGCTGATCATCGCGTCGCTCATCGAACGCGAGGCGATCAAACCGGACTTCGGCAAGATTTCGCGCGTGATCTACAACCGGCTCACGCAGCGCATCCGGCTGCAGCTGGACTCCACGGTCAACTACGTGCTGGACCGCCCGACGCTGCTCACCAAACCCGAGGACCGGGCGAAAGCGGGACCGTACAACACTTACGCCAACTACGGTCTCCCGCCGACGCCGATCGCGGTGCCCAGCATGGACGCGATCAAGGCCGCGGTCAGCCCGACCCCCGGCGACTGGGTGTACTTCGTGAAGTGCGAGAAGGACGGGCATTCCTGCTTCGCGGTCACGAACGACCAGCACAACGCGAACAGGACCCTGGCGGAGCAGCGTGGCGTCATCAAGTGACCGGCCGCGCCGCGCGGCGGTGCTGGGCAAGCCGGTGGCGCATTCGCTGTCGCCGGTGCTGCACCGCGCGGCGTTCGCGGCGCTGGGGCTGGACGGCTGGACCTACGACCGGGTCGAGACCGACGCCGACGAGCTGCCTGGCTTCGTCGACGGTCTCGGCCCCGAGTGGGTCGGCCTCTCGGTCACCATGCCGGGCAAGCGGGCCGCGCTCGACCACGCCGCCGAGGTCACTCCGCGCGCGGCCGCGGTCGGTGCGGCGAACACGCTCGTGCGGCGTCCGGACGGCTGGCTCGCCGACTGCACCGATGTCGACGGAGTGACCGGAGCCCTGCGCTACGCCGGCGGCTACTCGCCTTCCGCGAGCGACCAGGCGGTGGTGCTCGGCGCGGGCGGGACGGCTGCGGCCGCGGTGGTCGGATTGGCCACGCTCGGCGTCGCGACGGTGAGTTTGGTGGTGCGGGAACCGGCGCGGGCTTCGGAAACCGTGGACGCGGCCAAGCGCGCGGGCCTCGCTGTGGACGTGCTGCGCTGGTCCGATACGGACTTCGCGGACTTGGCGGACCGCACGGCGGTGCTGGTCAACACGGTGCCGCCGGACGCGGTCGTGCCGCATCTCGCGGAGCTGTCCCGGATCGGCAGTGTGCTCGACGTGATCTACCACCCGTGGCCGACGCCGCTGGCCGAGGCGGTCGAACAGCGCGGCGGACGGCTCGCGACCGGGCTCGACATGTTGCTGCATCAGGCTTTCGGGCAAGCGGAGCACTTCACCGGGCAACCGGCACCGCGTGCGGAAATGAGGGCGGCGCTGCGCGAGGCGAGCGGAAACATCCTGCCGCTGCCGATCTCCTGATATCCTGGCGGGCTGCTTTTCAGCCAGCAACAGGGGGAATCACGGTGACCAGGCAACAGTTCGGCGAGAAAGAAATCCAAGCGGCGTGGGTTGGCGAGGCACCTAAACTCGGCACCACTATCACGCTCGCCGAGTACGACCCGGAATGGCCGCGGCTCTACGAACGCGAGGAACAGCGGATCCGCGCGGCGCTCGGGGATCGCGTGCTCCTGCTCGAACACGTCGGGTCCACCTCGGTGCCGGGGCTCGCCGCCAAACCGATCGTCGACATTCTGCTCGAAGTGCCGGATTCGGACGACGAGGACGCGTACGTCCCCGACCTCGAAGCGGCGGGCTACCGGCTGGTGATCCGCGAGCCGGACTGGGAGAAACACCGCCTGTTCAAGGGTCCGGACACGAACATCAACCTGCACGTCCATTCGCCCGGCAACGGCCAGACCGAGCGCTACCGGCTGTTCCGCGACCGGCTGCGCAGCCATCCGGAGGAACTGGCGCTGTACCTGGCGAAGAAACGGGAACTCGCCGCGCAGGTCTGGGAGTACGTGCAGAACTACGCCGACGCGAAGAACGATGTGATCGACGAGATCATCGAGCGGGCGCGCAACGCCTGACCCGGGGGTTACGGTGGGCGGCATGAAGATCGCGATCCTCGACGACTACCAGAACGTGGCTCTCCAGTGTGCGGACTGGGAGCCGCTCGGGGCGGAGATCGAGGTGTTCACCGAGCCGTTCGCCGGGCCGGACGAGGTCGTCGCGCGGCTGGCCGGGTTCGACGTCGTGGTCGCGATGCGCGAGCGCACGCCGTTCCCGGCCGCGGTGTTCGACCGGTTGCCGGAGCTGAAACTGCTGGTCAGCACCGGCCGGCGGAACGCGGCGATCGATCTGGACGCGGCGAAGCGCCGCGGTGTCGTGGTGTCCGCGACCGGGGCTCTCGCCGCGCCGACCGTCGAACACGCGTGGGCGCTCATCCTGGCCGGTGCGCGCAATCTGCTGCTCGAGTTCCGTTCGATGCGCGAGGGCGGCTGGCAGGTCGGTCTCGGGATGGCGTTGCGGGACAAGACGCTCGGCCTGCTCGGGCTCGGCAGGCTGGGAGCCGAGGTCGCCCGGATCGGCCAGGCGTTCGGGATGAAACCGATTGCGTGGAGCCAGAATCTCACTCCGGAGCGGGCGGCCGAGCACGGCGTCACGGCAGTGTCCAAAGAGGACCTGTTCGCGCAGTCCGATGTTCTGTCAGTTCACTTGGTGCTGTCCGAGCGCACTCGCGGTTTGGTCGGTGCGGCCGAACTCGCCGCGATGAAGCCGACCGCACTCCTGGTGAACACTTCGCGCGGGCCGATTGTCGACGAATCGGCGTTGGTGGATGCATTGCGCGGCAAGAAGATCGCGGCGGCCGCCCTGGACGTCTACGACGTGGAGCCGCTGCCCGCGGATCACCCGCTGCGGACGTTGGACAACGCGATCCTGACGCCGCACATCGGTTACGTGAGCCGGGAAACGTACGAGATCTTCTACGGCGGCGCGGTCGAGGACATCGCCGCGTTCCAAGCGGGCGAGCCGATCAACGTGCTGAACGGCTAGGGGAACGGCCGGACCTCCGGCGGGTAGACCGTCCCTTCCGGAGACACCGTCAGATCGGTGAAATACCGTGCCATCGCTGCGGAAGCGGCTGTGCTGGGCACGTCGAGCGTGGTGTGTCCGGCACCGTCGACCACGACTACGTGACCGTCGCCGAGTTCCCGTGCGGTGGCCTGGGCGTTGGCAAGCGGGGTGACCGGGTCGTTCCGGTTGGCCAGGATCAGGATCGGATGCTGCCGCGGCCGGTTCCACGGTCCGAGGTACCGGTCTTCGTCCCGGGCGGGCCAGCCGACGCACTGCGCCATCGAAAACACTGGCGCGACACCGAAATACGGCTGCCGTTTCGCTTCTTCCGCAGCGAGTTGGGCGTACTTGGCGGTGTCCTGCGGCAGTTCGCTGTCCAGGCACTGCACCGCCAGGAACCCGGGCGAATGCGTCGGCACGCGCGGATCCAGCACGGGCACGGGGGAGACTGGCGACGACGGCACGAGCGCGGCGAGCGTCTTCGCCAGCCGCGGCCACCGGGACGACTGATACAACGCCCGGTCGATCGTTTCCATCAGCGACGCCACCGTCATGCCGCCGACCGGACCGTGCGTCAGCCGGTCGAACACCGCGGCGAATTTCTGCTTCAGGTCACCTCCGGCGAACGCGCATTTGCCCGGCCCCGCCGCGTTGCAGGCAGCGAAGAACGCTTCGAGTTCCTGTTGCTGGGCAGTCGCGACGTCGGCGCGCACGTCGACCGGTTTCTGCTGCTGGCCCGGCTGTCCGGTGGAATTCGCGACGAGGTCGAGCGTTCCGTCGAGGACCATCGCGCGCAGCTTGCCGGGGAACAGGTTCGCGTAGGTGCCGCCGAGATACGTGCCGTAGGAATAGCCGTAGAAGTTCAGCTGCTGCTCGCCCAGCGCCTGCCTCAGCAAATCCATGTCCCGCGCGACATTCGCCGTCGACAGGTGCGACAGCTCGGCACCGGTGCCAGCCGCGCACGCCTTGCCGACGGCCGCGCTGGCGGTCCAGAACGCCGCGCTGTCCCGCAGCGGCGAACCGGCGGCGGGCGGAGTCCCCGGGCACTGCACCGGGGCGCTGCCGCCGATTCCGCGCGGATCGAAGCTCACCAGGTCGAACTTGGCCCGCAGCTCTTCGGGATATCGCGGGCCGAACCGCATCAGCTCGCCGACGCCGTCGGTGCCCGGCCCGCCGAAATTGATCATCAGCGACCCGACGCGGTGCGCGGGATCGGTAGCGGGCATGCGGATCACCGAGAGATTCAGCTTCGCGCCGCCGGGTTCGCGGTAGCTCACCGGAACCGGTGCCGTCGCGCACTGGAAACCGCCGTGACACGGTGCCCAGTTGAGTTTCGGTGCCGCGGCCCCGTTGGTGCCCAACGGAAGTGGCGCGTCCGGCGCGGGCAATGCTTGGGGCGCTTGGGTTTGCGCGGCCGGTGCGGAACAACCCGCGACGAGCAGCAGAGCGGCCAGCGCCCACCGGAGTCTCACGCGGAGAGTTCCGCCAGTACGGCGTCAGTGAACGGCGGCCACACTTGCGCCGCCCACGGCCCGAACGAACGGTCGGCGAGCGCGACGCAGGCGTGTCCCGCTTCCGGGTCCACCCACAGGAAGGTGCCGGACTGCCCGAAGTGACCGAACGTGCGCGGCGAACTGTTCGCGCCCGTCCAGTGCGGGCTCTTGTGGTCGCGCAACTCGAAGCCGAGGCCCCAGTCGTTCGGCTTCTGGTGCCCGAAGCCGGGCAGTACGCCGTTCAGCCCGGGGAACGCGATTTCCGTGGCCGCACTGAGGGTTTCCGGCGCGAGCAGCTTGGGCGCCTGCAGTTCCGCGGCGAACCGGAGCAGGTCGTCCAATGTGGACACCGCGCCCGCGGCGGGGGAGCCGTCCAGCCGGGTCGACGTCATGCCCAGCGGTTCGAAAAGTGCTTCCCGCTGGTACTCGGCGAAGGCGATGCCGGAGTGCTCGGCCAGCGCGTCGGCGAGTTCCTCGAACCCGGCGTTGGAGTACAGCCTGCGCGTGCCCGGCTCGGCCATCGCCTTGTGCGCGTCGAAGGCGAGCCCGGAGGTGTGCGCGAGCAGATGCGCGATGGTGGAGCCTTCCGGCCCGGCAGGCGTGTCGAGTTCGACGACGCCCTCTTCGATCGCGATGTGCGCGGCGTAGGCGGTGAGCAGTTTGGTGACCGACGCGAGCCGGAACGGGCGGGCCGGGTCGCCGTGGCGTCCGCGCACCTCGCCGGAAACGGAGACCGCCCCGGCCGCGGCGTTGTCCACTGGCCACTCGTCGATCAGGCGCAGACTCTCCATGCCCGCCAGCGTAATAGGACCCGCCGCCGGGCTGTTCCGCAGTGCCCTGACGCGAACGAACCGTGCGGGGCTCCGGAAGTCCGGGAGCCCCGCACGGTTCGTGTTTTCCCCGTGGAGCGGTATCGCTACTGAGCGTCGAGATCGGTGGCGACCAGCTCGGCGACGGCCTCGACCGCCGCCTCGGCACCGTCTCCCTCGGCGCTGATGACGACCTCGTCGCCGTACGCGGCGGCGAGGGTCATCAGGTTGAGGACGCTGCCGGCGGCCACCGGGTCGCCGCCGTCCTTGGCGATCTGGACCGCGACGGGCTGGGCCGCGGCCGCCTTGGCGACCAGTGCGGCCGGCCGGGCGTGCAGCCCCACCTTGCTGGCCACGGTGACGCGTTTCTCCGGCATGGTGTACCTCTCTTGCTTTTTCTCGGGTGTTACTTCGCGGCCGTGCGCTCGAGGTCGCCCTCGATCGAGTCGTCCTCGCGGCCCGGCGTGCGCAGGTTGAACTTGGTGATCACGACGCGGAACACGACGTAGTAGATCACGGCGAACACGAGCCCGATCGGGATCAGCAGCCACGCCTTGTGCGCGGTGTCCAGCGACGAGTTCAGCGCGAAGTCGATCGCGCCGCCGGAGAACGAGAAGCCGAGGTGGATGCCCAGCGCGTTGCAGACCGCGAGCGAGACGCCGGTCATCACCGCGTGGAAGATGTACAGCGGCCACGCGACGAACATGAACGCGAACTCGATCGGCTCGGTGACGCCGGTGATGAAGGCGGTGAGCGCGGCCGAGATCATGATGCTGCCGACGAGCTTGCGCTGGCCGGGACGCGCGGTGTGCACGATCGCGAACGCCGCCGCCGGGAGGGCGAACATCATGATCGGGAAGAACCCGGTCATGAACGCGCCGGAGCCCTGCACGTGGTGGAAGAAGTTGGTGAGGTCGCCGCCGCCGAAGATGAACCACACCGGCACGTTCAGCAGCTGGTGCAGGCCGATCGGGATGAGCAGGCGGTTGAGCAGGCCGTAGATGCCGCCGCCGAGGACCGGCGAGCCGACGACGGCCTCGCCCGCCGAGGTGATGCCCTGGTCGACGTACTTGAAGAGCAGGCCGAAGATCACGCCGAGCACGATCATCGCCAGCGCGGTGATGATCGGCACGAACCGGCGGCCGCCGAAGAAGGCCAGCCAGGACGGCAGCTTGATCCGGTGGTAGCGCTGCCACAGCAGGGCCGCCACGATGCCGGACACGATGCCGGTCAGCACGCTGTAGGGCCAGTGGATCGGCGCGAGGTCCCAGCCGGGCTTGTAGCCCTGCTGGCTCTTGATCGGGGCGATCGCCTGGATCACCTTGTTGAACACGACCCAGCCGATGACGGCCGCGACGGCGGTCGACCCGTCGCCCTTGCGGGCGAAGCCGACCGCGATGCCGATCGCGAAGATCAGCGGCAGCCAGTCGAAGATGCCGCCGCCCGCCGCGCCGATCACGTCGGCGGCCTTGCCCCAGTTCAGGCCGTCCTTGCCGAGGACGTCGTCCTGGCCGAGCCGGTTCAGCAGACCGGCCGCGGGCAGCGTGGCGATCGGCAGCATGAGGCTGCGGCCGAAGCGCTGCAGCCCGGCAAGGCCGCCGCCCTTCTTCTTCCCGCTGGCCCCAGCCGCGGTGGTGGCGCTCATCGGATACCTCCATTGTGGGGTTGGTCGCCGGAACCCGGGGAGTTCCGGTCCAGCTGCATGGTCACCTGGTAGTGGTCGCCCCGGTACCAGGACGTCATGTCCTCGACCGGTTCGCCGCCGGAGCTGGAAACCCGGCGGAACACCAGGAGCGGACTGCCGGTGCGCATGCCGAGCAGGCGCGCCGTTTCGCGGTCCGCGGATTCGGCCCACACCGTCTGGTACGCCTGGTCCGGCCGGAGCGAGAACGCGTCGGCAAGCTGGGCGTACAGCGAACGGGTCAGGTCGAGGTCGAGCAGGCCGGGAGTCCGGCCCGCGTGGTACCAGCCGCGCTCCACGGCCAGCGGGACGCCGTCGGCGCGCCGCAGCCGCACGAGCCGGTGCGCCGCCACGCCCTCGGCGAGGCCGAGCGCGTGCGCCGAAGTCACCGGCGGGACCTCGGTCGAGGTCGAGATCACTTCGGTGGTCGGGGTGAGCCCGCGCCGGCGCATGTCGTCGGTGAACGACATCAGGTACACCTGCAGTTCCATCCGCCGGGCGGCGGTGAAGGTGCCCTTGCCCCTGACCCGGGCCAGCAGTCCTTCCTCGACGAGCTTCCCGATCGCCGAGCGGACGGTGAGCCTCGAAACGCCGTAGTGCTGCGCGAGCTCTCGCTCGGACGGGATCGGCGAGCCCGGCGGGAGCTCGCGCTCCACCAGGCGGCGCAGGATCTCCCGCAGCTGGGCGTGCTTCGGGGTCGGCCCGTTGACGACGCGGTCGGCGGGGTCGGACGGCGGAATGTGCGCGGCCGCACTCATCTCGGTGTCACCCTCCCTCGCTTCTCGCGCACCGGGGCCGGTGCTCGCGTCCGCGCCGGAAGATTGGTACGTTCCGGTCTAGACCAATGATCTGATGGGGCAGGATGCTCCGCAGCGCGAGCAGGTGTCAACCACCGTTATCCGTTCGTGGCCGGGCTCGCTCGGCAACGTGGCAAACGGCGTAGTAATGGTGGCGGAGCGCACCTGTTCCAGGTGGAAAACCAACGGGATACGAGGAGGCCGCGATGGCGGATGACAGGCCGGAAAAGATTCTCGCGGCGCTCGGCGGCGCGGACAATCTCGTCGAGATCGAGGGCTGCATCACGCGGCTGCGGTGCGAGATCGAGGACATGTCCTTGGTGGACGAAGCCGCGCTGAAGTCGGCCGGCGCGATGGGCGTCGTGAAGATGGGCTCGGCGGTCCAGGTCATCGTCGGCCCGGAGGCGGACACCATCGCCAGCGACATCGAGGACTTGATGTGAGCCTGCCGATCCTGAGCCCGGTCGCCGGCGAGGTCGTCGCGATCACCGAGGTGCCGGACCCGGTGTTCGCCGAGGCGATGGTCGGCCCCGGCATCGCGGTGAAGCCGTCCGGCGGCCGCGCCGACGCGGTCGCCCCCGTCGACGGGACCGTGGTGACGCTGCACCCGCACGCGTACGTCGTGGCCACTGAGGACGGCCGCGCGGTGCTCGTGCACCTCGGCATCGACACGGTCAAGGAAAAGGGCGAGGGGTTCACCCTGCACGTCGTCAAGGGCGAGAAGGTGCGGGCGGGCCAGCCGATCGTGGGCTGGGACCCGGAGGCGGTCGCCGCCAAGGGCTACTCGCCGATCGTCCCGGTCGTCGGGCTCGACGCGTCCGCCGACGTCCTCGCCGGCCTCGAAGGCGGCCGCACGGTCGCCGCCGGGGACGAGCTTTTCACCTGGAACGATTGAGCCGAACGCCCTTTGTGGACGGTGAGCGTCCACAAAGGGCGATTCCGGTCATGCGGAGACGATGTCCCCGTTCTGGATCTTCACCGCCACTGTGGCCAGTGGCGTGCTCGCCGGTCCCTGCTTCACCGCGCCGGTCAACGCGTCGAATACCGAACCGTGGCAAGGGCAGCGCACCTGGCCGTTCTGCGGCGGGTTCACTTCGCAGCCTTGATGCGTGCAGACGGCGCTGAAACAGACGACCTTCCCCGCCGTCGGCTGCGCGACGACCACGTTGTCGCCGTTCATCAGCTTCGCGTATTTCGCTTGTCCCACCGGCACTTCCGCCAGTGCGATCACCTTCCCGCCCGGCTTCGGCGGGGCCGACTTGGGTTCTTGGCCCCCGGCCCCGCACGCGGCGAGGGTGACGGTGCCCGCGACGGTCGCCCCGCAGGCGAGGGCGGCGCGGCGGGAGTGCAGTTCGGCAGTCATGCCCAGTGCAACGAACCGCGGCGGTCCGAGTTGCCCGTGAACCGCCGCGGCCTTCCGTGCGTGTAGTCCGTATCCGGCTTTCCGCACGGAAGGAGACGCCCATGCTGACGACCTGGATGCGCGCACTCGGCGCGGCTGGCCTGGCGGGCTCGGCGGCGATCCACTTCTATCTGTATTGGGGTAGCGGCTACGCGGACATCCCGGTGGTGGGGCCGCTTTTCCTGGTGAACGGCATCGCTGGCGTGGTGATCGCGATCGCGCTGCTCGCCTGGCGGCATTGGCTGCCAGCGTTCTTCACGCTGGGCTTCGGCGGCGTGACACTGCTGGCGTACCTGCTGTCGGTGACGGTCGGCTTCTACGGCGTGCGCGACCAGTTCAACAGCCAGTACGAGTACTGGGGCGTGATCACCGAAGCGGTGTGCGTGGTCTGCGGTCTGGTGCTGCTGGTGCGGGAGGTCCGAGGACGGGTCAGAACGCGTAGCGGTGCACTTTCTCCGGGTGAATGACGATCCGGACCTGCGGCAGCTCTTCGAGGATTTTGAGCCCGGCCGTGCCCTCGTCGGTGCTGAGGTCCCAGTACCGTCCGGCGAGCCTGCGGGCGAGGTCGTGCCCGCCGTCTTCCTCGATCGTGACCCGCCCGGCGACGGACACCCAGCGCTCCGGTTCCCCGACCGGAGCCGCGACGACGATCGACGCGCGCGGATCCTCGCGCAGCTGGCGGATCTTCGCCGAGTCCGGCGCGGTGAACAGCTGGATCGTCCCGTCGTCGGCGGCCTCGAACCACACTGGCCGCGGCTGCGGCGGCCGCGGTCCGGCGGCGACGGTCAGGAAGCCGTGCAGGGGACGGCGGAGGAACTCGAGATCATGGTCGGTCAGCGTGCTCATGGCTGGGATTTAACCGGGCTTTCTCGGACGATCCCATAGGCGATACGCCGGATTGCCTGTCCATTCGTCTAACCTCGGGCAGGTGGATGCCTTCAGCGATTTGATCCGCGGGGTCCGGGCGCACGGCTCGTTGTTCGGCTGCACGGCCCTGTCCGCGCCGTGGTCGCTGCGCTTCGTGGACGGCCCTCCGCTGACCCTGTGCACGCTGTTGAGCGGCGAGGGCTGGATCGTGCCGGAAGACCATCCGCCCGAGCTGCTGCGCGCCCGCGAGACCATCCTCGTCCGCGGCCCGTTCTCCTTCGTGGACCGCCTGGACACCCCCGCCGCCCCCGTCGAATGCGGCGAGTTCTGCGCCACCCCCGACCAGGGCGGCACCCGGCACCACCTGGGCTGGAACGACCCGTACTACGGCGAAACCAACCTGATCGTCGGCGCGTATCCCGGACACAGCCGCAGCCGCATGGCCGCGCTGCTGGACGCACTGCCGGTAGTGGTCCGACCGCCTTCCTCGGACGCGGAAGACCCGGTGCTCGATCACTTGGCCGCCGAACTGGCCGTCGACGCGCCCGGTCAGCAAGTCGTCCTGGACCGGCTCCTGGACTGGATGCTGGTCTGCCTGCTGCGCGACTGGTTCGACCGCCCAGGCGGCACCCCGCCGCCGTGGTGGGCAGCCCAGCGAGACCCGGTGGTGGGCGCCGCGCTACGTCTCCTGCACGCGGACCCGGCAGCCCCGTGGACGGTCGTCACACTGGCCGCCCGCGCCGGAGTTTCGCGGTCCACCCTGGCTAAACGCTTCGCGGACCTGGTAGGGGAGCCGCCGATGACGTACCTGACCCGATGGCGGATGACCCTGGCCGCGGACCTCCTGACGGAACAGCCGTCAATGCCGATCGCGGAGGTGGCCTGCGCGGTGGGCTACTCGGACGCGTTCGGCTTCAGCGCGGCCTTCAAACGCTTGCGGGGCGTCAATCCGTCGGGATACCGGCGGGCTTTCCTGGCTGGGGAGTTGGTTTCTTCCCACGCCTGATTTTCGGCGGGCTGTGGCTTCTGCCCCGGCTGATGCTTTCCCCACTGCCGATCTCGGCGAGGTTTTGGCTTCTTCCGCCCGGCTGATGCGTTTTCCCACGGCTGATCTCGGTGGGGCTGTTGTTTCGTCCGCCCGGCTGATGCTTTGTCCCGCGGCTGGTCTCGGGGCTTTGGCTTTTTCCGCCCGGCTCATGCTTTCCCACGGCTGACCTTGCTGAGGCGTTGGCCTCTTCCCCCGGCTGATGCTTTTGCCCACGGGCTGATCCCGGCGGGGCTGTGGCTTCTCCCCTCCGGCTGATGCTTTTCCCACCGCTTTCCTCGCCGAGGCTCTGGCTTCTTCCCCCAGCTGATTCTGCCTCTGTCGAGTGAACCTTCCGGCGTGTCGCGCACGAGGGGTCCCCTCGCGCAGTGGTTTGTTTGCCCTGGTCCAGGCGGTGGCGACAGGCTGGTCGCATGGTTTTGACAGCAGTGCTCGCAGCCGGGGCGGTGGTCCCCGTGCTGCTGGTGATGACGAAGAAAGCCGGTGCCCCAGTCTCCGCAGTGCTGGGCATCACCACCGCCGTGGCGGCAGTCGCCGTAGCCGCGTCCCGCGCCGACGCGGGCGCACTCCCGGCTTGGTGGCTCCCCGTGGCGTGGCTGGTCTCGGTGCTCGGCGTACCCCTCGCGCTGGCGGACGCCCGGCACCGCCGTCTCCCAGACGTCCTGACCCTGCCCGCTTACCCCGCCATCGCCCTGACCCTCACCCTCGCCGCCCTGAGCGGCGGAGGCTGGCGCTTGGCCGCTGGCGCCCTCCTGGGCTGCCTGCTGTTCGGCGGAACACACCTGATCGTCCACCGACTGTCGGCGGGCGGCCTCGGCCCAGGGGACGTGAAACTGGCCGGGTCCTTCGGCGCTGTCCTAGGCGCAGTCGGCGGAATGGCCCCAGCGGTGGCGGCGGTCCTGGCGGCGCTGGTGAGCGTGGCGGCTTTCGTGCCGATGTGGCTGACGCGCCGGATCCGTCAACTGCGCGGGTCCGCTCGACTGCCCGCGTTCGCTCCGCCGTTGTCCGCCACCCCGACGCCTCCGCCCGTCATTGATCCGACCGTCGTACCATCGCTCCGCTCCGAAGCCGAAGGAGGCCTCCACGAGCCCACGCCGAGCCAACCCGACTCCCCGCCCCTAGCGGCCGACCCTGCCCAGCCGTCTACGCCGACTGCCACTCCGTCCACGCTCACGGACTCCGCTACTGCCACTCCCTCCGCGCCGACCAATGCCGCTCCCGTGCCGCGCGCTCCCGTTGCCGCGCCGTCTGGCTCGGCCTCCACGTCAACCGAGCCCGCTCTCGTGCCGAGGCCCGCCTCGTCCTCACCGCCGACCGGCCTCGCTTCCGCGCCGCCCGCTCCCGCTACTGCGCCGACTGCTCCAGCCCCCACGTCAACCGGCGTCGCCCTCCCGCCGAGGCCCGCCCAATCCGCACCGCCGCCCGACCCCGCCCCCTCCCGAATCCGCGCCGGCCCCCTCCGCGTCCCCTACGGCCCGGGCTTGGTTCTGGCCACCTGGGCGTGCGCGGTCTTCCCAGCCGCTGGAACGGGCATCGCCTGAGGCCAGGGGCTCTGCCAGGCCGCCGGACGCGCCGTGACAGGATTGGCCGGTGCTGCGCTGGATCACCGCTGGAGAATCGCACGGACCCGCCCTCGCCGCTGTGCTCGAAGGGCTGCCTGCCGGGGTGGAGGTGACGACCTCGGACCTCTCCGCGCAGCTCGCGCGGCGCCGGCTCGGGTTCGGCCGCAGCCCCCGGATGGGCTTCGAGACCGACCAGGTCCAGTTCCTCGGCGGGGTCCGGCACGGGGTCACCCAGGGCGGCCCGATCGCCGTCCAGATCGAGAACGCCGAGTGGCCCAAGTGGGAGAAGGTCATGGCGACCGATCCGGTCGACGAGGCTGAACTCGCCGGGCTTGCCCGCAACGAGCCGCTGACCCGGCCCCGCCCGGGGCACGCCGACCTGCCCGGCATGCAGAAGTACGGCTTCGACGAGGCCCGTCCCGTCCTGGAGCGCGCCAGCGCTCGCGAGACGGCCTCGCGGACCGCGCTCGGCACGGTCGCGCGGAACTTCCTGCGGCAGCTGCTCGGGGCCGAGGTGCTGAGCCACGTCGTCTCCATCGGCGGCGCGGACGCTCCCGACGGCCCGCTCCCGCAGCCGGGCGACCTCGCGGCGATCGACGAGAGCCCGGTGCGCGCGTTCTCGGCCGAGGGGACCGAGGCGATGGTCGCCGAGGTCGACGCGGTGCGGAAGGCAGGCGACACCGTCGGCGGCGTGATCGAGGTGATCGTCTACGGGCTGCCGCCGGGCCTCGGCTCGCACGTGCACTGGGACCGCCGTCTCGACGCGCGGCTCGCCGGCGCGCTCATGGGCGTGCAGGCGATGAAGGGCGTCGAGGTCGGCGACGGCTTCACCACCGCCCGCCGCTGGGGAAGCCAGGCGCACGACGAGATCGACCGCGGCACCGGACCGGTCGGCGTCACGCGCCGGTCGAACCGCGCGGGCGGGCTCGAAGGCGGCATCACCAACGGCGAACCGCTGCGGGTGCGCGTCGCGATGAAGCCGATCTCGACCGTGCCCAAGGCACTGTCCACAGTGGACGTCCGGACCGGCGAGCCAGCCGTGGCGATCCACCAGCGTTCCGACGTGTGCGCAGTGCCGCGCGCGGGCGTGGTGCTGGAGTCGGTCGTGGCGCTGGTCGTCGCGGACGCGGCACTGGAGAAGTTCGGCGGCGACTCGCTGGCCGAGACCCGGCGCAACGCGCAGTCGTACTTGAAGGCGCTCGAGGAGCGCTGGTGAGCCCGCGCGCGGTCGTCATCGGACCGCCGGGCTCGGGCAAGAGCACGGTCGGCCCGCTGCTGGCCGCCGCGCTCGGCGTGTCCTTCCGCGACACCGACGACGACATCGTCGCCCGCGCCGGCCGCGCCATCTCGGACATCTTCGCCGACGACGGCGAACCCGCCTTCCGCGCGCTCGAGGAGGAAGCGGTCGCCACCGCCCTCGCCGAACACGACGGCGTCCTCTCCCTCGGCGGCGGCGCCCCGCTCACCCCCGGGACCCGCGCGCGACTTCAGGAGCACACGGTGGTCTTCCTGAACGTCGGGCTCGCCGCGGGCGTGCAGCGCACCGGGATGTCCAGCGCCCGCCCACTGCTCGCCGGCATCAACCCGCGCGCCACGTTCAAAGCCCTGCTCGACCAGCGGCTGCCGGTGTACCGCGAGGTGGCGACCGTCGAGATCGAGACCGACAAACGCACGCCAGAAGAGGTCGTCGCGGCCGCGGTCGCCGCCCTCGAACCCGACCGGGTCCGCGAACAGTGACCCGCCACCGGCCCGGACCCAGCCAGCGGAGCCAGCCCGGCCCCGCCTGGCTGACTGCGCCGAGCCGACTGCGGTTCGCCGGGTCGAGCTGGATCGGTCGGCCGGATCCGCTGGCTCTGCCGGAGATCGGCCAAGGGAGCCAGCCCGGCCCCGCCCTTCTGGCCGCGCCGAGCCAACCGCGGCCCGCCGGGTCGCGCCGGATCGGTTGGCCGACTCCGCAGTCCCTGCCGGAGATCCGCCAGTGGAGCCAGCTCGGCCTCGCTCGGCTGGCCGTGCCGAGCCGACTGCGGTTCGCCGGGTCGCGCCGGATCGGTTGGCCGAGTCCGCTGGCCCCGCCGAGCCAACTGCGGTCGGCCGAGTCGAGCCGGACCGGCTGGCCGGTTCGATGGCCCTGCCGGACAATCGGTCAGCGAGGTCCGAGCGCGGCTGCCCGGTCGGCCGCGCCGAGCCGCGTTGCCGGAGACCGGTCTGCGGGCCTGCCTTGGCAGGTCAGCCACGCCGAACCGCGCGCCGCGGGCCGAGTCGTGCCGACCGGTTCGCCGGATCTGCTGGCCTCGGCCGTCCCCGCCGCGGACCAGCATCCCACCGCCAGCCACCCCGTCCGCACCAGCCTCGGCCGCACCCAGCCGATGCCGTTGAGTCACCACCCCGCCCAGGACCTCCCGGTCCGGGAGCAGTGAGGAGAACCGTGTCCGCCACCCCGCCCGTCCGGATCCGGGTCGCCACCGCGCAGCCGTACGACGTGCTCGTGGGGCGCGGCCTGCTCGGCGAACTCACCGAGCAGCTCGCCGACGCGTCGAAGGTCGCGCTGATCCACCCGCCGACGCTCACCGCCACCGCCGAGGCCGTTCGCGACGAGCTGGCCGCGGCCGGGCTCGACGCGCACCGCGTCGAGATTCCCGACGCGGAGGACGGCAAGGCGTTCTCGGTCGCCAGTTTCTGCTGGGAGGTGCTCGGCCGGATCGGGCTGGACCGGCGCGGCGTGGTCGTCGCGCTCGGCGGCGGGGCGGTCACCGACCTCGCCGGGTTCGTCGCGGGCACCTGGATGCGCGGCGTCCGGCTGGTGAACGTGCCGACGACGCTGCTCGGCATGGTCGACGCGGCGGTCGGCGGGAAGACCGGCATCAACACCGAAGCGGGCAAGAACCTCGTCGGCGTCTTCCACGAGCCCTCCGCCGTCCTGGTCGACCTCGCGACGCTGGAATCCTTGCCGCGCAACGAACTCGTCGCCGGCATGGCCGAGATCGTCAAGACCGGTTTCATCGCCGACCCGCGCATCCTCGAACTGATCGAGGCCGACCCGGAGCAGGCGCTCGACCCGACCGGCGACGTGCTCGCTGAACTGGTCCGCCGCTCGATCCAGGTGAAGGCCGACGTCGTCGCGGCCGACCTGCGCGAGTCCGACCTGCGCGAAATCCTCAACTACGGCCACACCCTCGGCCACGCCATCGAACGCCGCGAGCGCTACCGCTGGCGTCACGGCGCGGCGGTCAGCGTCGGCCTGGTGTTCGCGGCGGAACTGGCCCGCCTCGCCGGACGCCTCGACGACGCCACCGCCGACCGCCACGCCTCGGTGCTCAAACTGATCGGCCTGCCCACCGCCTACGACCCGGACGCGCTGTCGCAGCTGCTGGAAACCATGAAGGGCGACAAGAAAACCCGCTCCGGCGTGCTGCGCTTCGTCGTCCTCGACGGGCTCGCCAAACCCGGCAGGCTGGAAGGCCCCGACCCGTCGCTGCTCGCCGCCGCGTACTCGGCGATCGCGGCCGAGCCCTCCGGAAACGGCGGGAGCGTGCTGCTGTGAAGACGTTCGTGTTCAACGGCCCCAACCTGGGCCGCCTCGGCAAACGCGAGCCGGATGTCTACGGCTCCACCACTCATGACGACCTCGCGCAACTGTGCGTCTCGACCGGCCAGGAACTGGGCCTCGACGTCGAGGTGCGTCAGACCGACCACGAGGGCGAACTGGTCGGCTGGCTGCACGAGGCCGCCGACGCGGGCGCGCCGGTCGTGCTGAACGCGGGCGCGTGGACCCACTACTCGATCGCCGTCCGCGACGCCGCCGCGCAGCTCACCGCACCGCTGATCGAACTGCACATCAGCAACGTGCACAAACGCGAGGAATTCCGGCACCACAGCGTGCTTTCCGACATCGCGACCGGGGTGATCGTCGGCCTCGGCGTGGACGGTTACGGGCTCGCGTTGCGCTGGATTGCCGCGCACGCGTCCTGACTTCGCGGCGGGAGCTTCGGGACCGGCGTGATCGCTGGTTTGGGGCGGATGGTCACGGGCTCGCGTTGCGCTGGATTGCCGCGCACGCGTCCTGACCTCCCCGCGGACCCCCGCAACCTGCGGGATAGCTGGTTTTGGGGCGGGTAGCCAAGGGCTCGCATTGAGCTGGATTGCGGTGCACACGTCCCGACCTCGCGGCGGGAGCTGTGACGAGGTGGTTTCGGGCGCACGGCGGGCTTTCGTGCATCGCGACCGGCGGGATCGCTGGCGTTGAGGCGGATGGTTGCGGGTTCGTGTTGCGCTGGATTGCCGCGCGCTCGTCCTGACTTTGCGGCGGGGCGGTTCAGGCAGCAGGGCGGGCTTTCAGAGACCCCGCGCCCGCAACAACCGCCAGACTTGGCGCGGACAGCCATGCCCCGCCCGACGCCAGGCAGCCACCCCAGGCCAGCGGGCGAAAGACCACCGCGCACCAGCCGAAAAGCAAGCCCCCGGTAAACCCGCCGTCTGACCGGCGGATGCGCGACGTGGTTCACCCATCCGGTGCCGCTGTCGCTACACTCGGCGATCATGCACCCGTTTCGTCGTGGGGGTCGGCGACCCGTGCGTCAGCTGCTCTCGCTGCTGATCGCCGGATCCCTCGTTTCCGGGTGCAGTCAGACGTTGGCGCAGCCGCAGGCCGAGGGCACCGGGCACGGCGGCATCGCGGGCGGGGCACCGCAAACTCCCAAGGATCCGCCTCGGGCGGCGGACGTCGCGCTCGCCGCGGGGGCCAGCAGGCAGAGCGGCGGCGTCGTGGCGGCCGGGGCCGCGGACGCGTCCTACAACTACGGCCCCACCGTGATGGTCGAGAACGGCCGCACCCGGATCTGGTGGTGCAGCCAGTACAGCAGCGCCCCGCCGCCGGGGGACGACATCCTCTACGCCGAAGGTCCCTCGGCCGACGGACCCTTCACCGGGCCGGGCGGCGGCGCGCCCGCGGCGGTCCTGTCCGGCGCGCCCGGCAACTTCGACGGCATGCACACCTGCGACCCGTCCGTGCTGCGCGTCGGCGGCACCTACTTCATGTACTACACCGGCGCGGCGGGCGACCACGCGCTCGGCAACGCGATCGGCATGGCCACCAGCCCGGACGGCATCCACTGGACCCGTTCGAACGGCGGCAAACCGATTCTCGGCGCGTCCCACGACGTCCACCGCGCCAACGTCTACGGCGCCGGCCAGCCCTCGGTAGTCTTCCTCGACGGCTGGTACTACCTGATGTTCACCGACACCACCGGCCGCGCGGCGGGGTGGAACGGGGCGGGCCAGTTCGTGATCCGGGCGCACGACCCGGCGTTCCGCGAGGGCGTCGAAGCCTTGGGGGAGAAGGGTTTCGAGCCCACCGCGACCACCGCCGCGCCGCGGACCCGTTCGGTGGTCGACGCGTTCAGCGTCGACCTGGAGTGGGTCGGCGCGCTCGACGCCTTCGCCATCGCGCACGAAACCGCGGACGGCACCACGATCACCTTCTGGGACCGCGATTTCACGATGCAGCCGTACAAACCGGTCGTGATCCCGGGCGCGTGGAAGGAAGGCCCCGGCCTCGTCCGCCGTCCCGACGGGCACGCGCCGACGTCGGTCAGCGACCCGTGCGACCTGGTTTCGCTGGACGTCGTGCGCGCCACCGAGATCGGCCCGTCGGGCGCGCCGACCGGGCTGAAGCACTTCGGGCTCGACGTGAAGGGCGCGGGCGGCTGCTCGACCCCGGCGCGCAGCACGGCGACCTTCGACGGCGTCGCGATGCCCTCGCCGGACCGCATGATCGACCTCTACCGCCGCGGCGAGCGGATCCGGATCGACCGGCGTTCAGTCGCCGAGGTGCTCGCCGGGGAACTGGTGAACCGGCCGTTGCCGCAGGTGCCGGAGGTGCCGGTGAAAACCCGCCTGCGTTCGGGGGCGACCGTCGTGCACGCGTACGGCCGCGGCTACGGCATGGTGCTCGACGGGCAGCTTTACGGCCTGCCGGACACGACGATCGTGTCGCTCAACGGTTCCGGGGTGCAGGAGATCGACCCGCAACAGTGGGACGGCGCCGCGCGCGGTTTGCCGCTTGGCGGCTGACCGGAGACGGCTTCGGCTTCTCGGCCGGCGGCTTCTCCTCCCGCGGGGCCGGGCTCGGCGGGAGTTCGAGTTCGCCGGAACGGCTGCCGGTGCCGTCTTCGTCCTCGTCGTCGGGCTCCGGCTCGCAGTCGGCATCGGCGTCCTCGGCCGGACGCCGGATCCGGCCGCCGACGAACAATCCCAGCCCGGCGGGCACCAGTACCAGCAGCGCGGAGAACGCCGCCCCGCCGGTGAGCGCGGCGCGCAGTTCGGAAACCCCGGTCTGGTCGACGAAAATCGCCCGCCCGATCACGTACAGGATGCCCGAGCACACGCCCGCGACCAGGGAGGCGATGAACCACGCGCGCCCTCTGTCGCGCAGGCCGCGCCAGCCGTCGATCGCGCTCCACAGCGCCGCCACGCCGACCAGCACGGCGATGGCGAGCGACGTGAACAGCGTCTGGCCGGTCGGGTGGAACACGGACCACTTGGCGAGCAGCGTCATCGCGGCGGCGTGCACGACCGCCATGACCAGCCCGCGCGTCAACCAGGCACCCAGCATGGACGGAGTGTAGGCGCGCCGAAGTTAACCGCCAGTAGGCCGTCCTCCCCGCCGCGCCGGAACCGTGCCGGAGCCGCGCTGAAACCGTGCCCGAACAGGGGTCGGAAGCCGCTGGTTAAGCTGGTCGCGTGCCGGAAATCCACGCTCGCCGCCGCGCCGCGCTCGCCGCCCTGCTCCACGAGAACGGGGTCGACGCGCTGCTGGTCACCGATCTGCTCAACATCCGCTACCTGACCGGGTTCACCGGGTCGAACGCCGCGCTGCTGCTGCACGCGGCAGGCGACGCGAAGACCCTGTTCTGCACCGACGGGCGCTACACGACCCAGTCGGAGTCGGAGGTGCCCGACCTGGAGCGCGTGCTCGACCGCGCCAGCGCCCGCGCGCTCGCGGTGCACGCCGCGGAGCAGGGCTACGGCCGGACCGGGTTCGAGAGCCAGCACGTGAGCGTCGAGGAGCACGAGAACCTCAAGGTGCGCTTCGACCGGGTCGAACTGGTCCGCACGCCGGGCCTGGTCGAGCAGCTGCGAGTGGTCAAGGACGAGGTCGAGGTCGCCGCCCTGCGCGCCGCGTGCGCCGCCGCCGACCGCGCGCTCGCCGCCCTGATCGAGGCCGGGGGAGTGCGGCCGGGCCGGACCGAACTGGAAGTGGCCCGCGACCTGGAGAACCGGATGCTGGAGCACGGTTCGTCCGGGATCTCCTTCGAATCCATCGTCGCCGCCGGGCCGAACTCGGCGATTCCGCACCACCGCCCGACCGGGGCCGAACTGAACCGCGGCGACTTCGTGAAATTCGACTTCGGCGCCACCGTCGACGGCTACCACTCGGACATGACCCGCATGGTCGTCATCGGCGAACCCGCGGACTGGCAGCGCGAGATCTACGACCTGGTGCACCGCGCGCAGGCGGCGGGCTGCGAGGCCGTCCAGCCCGGCGCTGTGGTGTCCGAAGTGGACGCCGCGGCCCGCTCGGTGATCGCCGACGCGGGGTACGGCGAGCAGTTCGCGCACGGTCTCGGGCACGGCGTCGGGCTGGAAGTGCATGAGGCACCGAGTCTCGCCGCAGCGGGCGTCGGTACACTGTCCGCCGGTATGGCGGTCACCGTCGAGCCCGGCGTGTACCTCGCGGGGCGCGGTGGCGTGCGCATCGAGGACACGCTCGTCGTGCGGGACTCCGGACCCGAACTCCTCACCCTGAGCACCAAGGACCTCGTGGCCGTCTGACGGCCGCGGCCGAAGAGATCGAACACAGGAGACCTGAAGACTCGTGGCCACCACCAACGACCTGAAGAACGGACTCGTCCTCAAGCTGGACGGCCAGCTGTGGAGCGTCACCGCGTTCCAGCACGTCAAGCCGGGCAAGGGCGGTGCGTTCGTGCGCACCACGCTCAAGCACGTGCTGACCGGCAAGGTCGTCGACAAGACCTTCAACGCGGGCACGAAGGTCGAGACGGCCACGGTGGACCGCCGGAACATGACGTACCTGTACAAGGACGGCGCGGACTTCGTCTTCATGGACGGCGACACCTACGACCAGATCACCGTGCCCGCCGAGACCGTCGGCGACAACGCGAACTACCTGCTCGAGAACACCGAGGTCCAGGTCGCGGTGCACGAGAGCGAGCCGCTGTACGTCGAGCTGCCGACCTCGGTCGAGCTGGTCGTCCAGCACACCGACCCGGGCCTGCAGGGCGACCGCTCCACCGGGGGCACCAAGCCGGCGACGCTCGAGACCGGCGCGGAGATCCAGGTCCCGCTGTTCCTCACGACCGGCGAGAAGATCAAGGTCGACACCCGCGACGGCCGTTACCTCGGCCGCGTCTCCAGCTGATGGCGGACAAGCTTCCCCCGCACCCGAACCGCGGCGGCGCGATCAGCAGGCGGCAGGCGCGCCGGCGCGCGGTCGAGATGCTGTACGAGGCCGCCCAGCGGTCCGCCGACGCGGTCACGCTGCTGGCCGACCGGGTCGGCGCGGTCGAGGTCGACCCGGTCGCGGACTACACGATCACCGTCGTGGAGGGCGTCACGGCCCACCGCGAGCGGATCGACGAACTTCTCGCGGAACACTCGCAGGGCTGGACCCTCGAGCGGATGCCGCCGGTGGACTTGGCGGTCCTGCGCGTCGGCGTGTACGAGATGCTGTGGTCGGGCGACGTCCCGGACGCGGTCGCGATCGACGAGGCGGTCGGCCTCGCGAAGGAACTTTCGACGGACGACTCGCCGCGGTTCATCAACGGCGTCCTCGGCCGCATCGGCACGATCGCCGACCGGCTGCGCGCGGTCCTTTAGCCCTCGCGGCTCGGTAGTCGGAGGTAACCCGGCTGGGGGAAAGCGGCCACCTGATTGGCCGCTGCCTGATCGGGTCACCGCCGGACCGCGGCGGCCGGCGCGAGGGGCGTCCGGGAGAAAATTGATCACCGAGCGGAATCAGAACCGGTCGGCGGGCGCCCTTCGCGGCGGCAGAATCCGGGCGGGCGCGCGGCGAGCCGGGGCGGCGGTCTTCCGGATTCGCTGCGGTGAGTGAGCAACCCGCCGGAGCAGTGCCGCGCATGCTGCCGGGGAAACCGCGACGGGGCAACGGTTTCCAGGCGGGGGAGAGAAACCGCTGCCCGGAGCAGGAATGTCGCGGGCGGGAAAGCAGCGGGACCGGACAGCCGCCGATGCCGGGAGAGCGTGCCTGGGGCGGAAACCGGTCGCGAGCGGGCGAAATGCTCAGCGCGGAATTACCGCACTGCTTGGTCTCGGCGATTCAGGTTCGCGGCGGCGGGCAAGCTCTCGGCGCGAAACTGCAAGCCAGGCAAGGGAATCCGCTCGGGCGTCCGAAGCTCGGAGCGGGGCAGCGGCCGCGAGGAAAAGTCCTGGGCGGCGCTGCGGTGCGAAGCGGAAATGCGCCGGAATCCGGAACGAATCCGGGTTCTCAACACGGAAAACGTGGGCAATTACGGCGTTCGCCGAAGAGCGGAACACAGCAGGTCAACGGTCGCGGGCACCCCGGATCGCCCGAGGCCCGGCCGGACAGCGCGGAACCGCGGCGGTCGGAGCCTCATCCGAAGCGCGGCGGGCGTTCCCGGTTCCCCGGGTGCGGGAAGCCCGCCGCGTCGTGCACGGCCGTTGCCGCCATCAGTGCTCAGTCCTCTTTGGACGGGCGGGCTTCCGGCGGGAGGACGCCCCAGTCGATGAGCTGCTCGGTCAGCTCGCCGGGGGTCATGTCGTAGATGATGGCGAGCGAGCGCAGGTCCTCGGTGCGGATGGAGAGCACCTTGCCGTTGTAGTCGCCGCGCTGGCTCTGGATCGTCGCCGCGTACCGGGCGAGCGGGCCGACCTTCTCCGCGGGGAGCTGCTGGAGCCGCTCCAGGTTGATCACGATCTTCGTGGCGGGCTCGGCTCCCGAGGGGACCCGGCCCTCCGGCAGCAGTTCGACCACCGGCACGCCGTAGAAGTCCGCCAGCTCGGCCAGCTTCTGGACGGTGACCGCCCGGTCGCCGCGCTCGTACGAGCCGACCACGACGGCCTTCCAGCGTCCGCCGGACTTCTGCTCGACCCCGTGCAGGGACAGGCCTTGCTGCTGGCGGATCCCGCGGAGCTTGGCCCCGAGCGCCTTGGCGTAATCGCCCATCTGGTGGTTCTCCGTTTCATCGCCCCTGCCCGGCCGGGAGGACCGGAGCCGGGGACTCCTCGAGTCGAATACTCAGAGTAATGGTTACGCATAGTTGTCACCAGGTCAAGCAGAAGGTCGGTCCGCGCAGGTGGCGGCCGTGCGCGTACCACCCGGAAGACTGATTGACCGGTCCTGCTACTGTCGGTGCGGTTTCCGGCAGCAGCCGGTTGCCGACGTCCTTTAAGGACCCGTCCAGAGAGGCGGGGAAGGAGGTCCGCCTTGTCGTCACGTCCGCGTGGCGCGGCGGAGCCGGCGGGAGAGCGCGAGCTGCTTTCTGCCGGCGATGTCGCGCGCACGATCGCGAGGATGGCCCACCAGGTCATCGAGAAGACCGCTCTCGGAGCCGGTCCGCCGGAGCAGTACCCGGTGCTGCTCGGCATCCCCACCCGCGGCACTCCGCTCGCCGCGCGCCTCGCCGGGAAGATCGGCGAGTTCGCCGGGGCCGAGCCGTCGCACGGCGCCCTCGACGTCACCCTCTACCGCGACGATCTCCGCCGCCGTCCGCCGCGCGCGCTCGAGCAGACGCAGCTGCCGCCGGGCGGGATCGACAACCGGGTCGTCATCCTCGTCGACGACGTCCTGTTCTCCGGCCGCACGATCCGCGCCGCCCTCGACGCCCTGCGCGACCACGGCCGCCCGCGTGCCGTCCAGCTCGCCGTGCTCGTCGACCGCGGCCACCGCGAGCTGCCGATCCGCGCCGACTACGTCGGCAAGAACGTGCCCACCGCGCGCGCCGAAGGCGTCTCCGTGCTGCTGTCCGAAACCGACGGCCGGGACGCGGTGCTGCTGCGCGCGCCGGAAGGAGAAACCCGGTGAAGCACCTGCTCGCCACCGACGGGCTCGACGCGGACACCGCGACCGCCGTGCTCGACACCGCCGACGAGCTCAAGCACACGCTGCTCGGCCGCGAGGTCAAGAAGCTGCCGACGCTGCGCGGCCGCACGGTGATCACGCTGTTCTACGAAAACTCGACGCGCACGCGGGTGTCGTTCGAGATCGCCGGGAAGTGGATGAGCGCGGACGTGATCAACGTCTCGGCGTCCAGTTCCTCGGTGAACAAGGGCGAATCGCTGCGGGACACCGCGCTCACGCTGGCCGCCGCGGGCGCCGACTGCGTGATCATCCGGCACCCCGCCTCGGGGGCCGCGCACCGGCTGTCGGGCTGGCTCGCCGGACCGGGCACCGCGGTGGTCAACGCGGGCGACGGCATGCACGAGCACCCCACCCAGGCGCTGCTGGACGCGGCGACGCTGCGCGAACGTCTCGGTTCCCTGAAGGACCGGCGGATCGCGATCGTCGGCGACGTCCTGCACAGCCGGGTCGCGCGCTCGAACATCCACCTGCTCAGCACCCTCGGCGCGGAGGTGGTGCTCGTCGCGCCGCCGACGCTGCTGCCGGTCGGCGTCGAAAAGCTGCCGGTCACCGTGTCGCACGACCTCGACGCCGAGCTGCCCGCGGTCGACGCGGTGATGATGCTGCGCGTCCAAGCCGAGCGCATGCACGGCGGGTTCTTCCCCTCCGCGCGCGAGTATTCGATCTCCTACGGGCTCTCCGAGCGGCGCCAGGCGCTGCTGCCGGACCACGCCGTCGTGCTGCACCCCGGCCCGATGCTGCGCGGCATGGAGATCGCCTCCGCGGTCGCGGATTCCCCCTCCTCAGCCATTACCGAACAGGTCCGCAACGGCGTCCACGTGCGCATGGCGGTCCTCTACCACCTGCTGGCCAGTGAAGGAGCTGCCGCGTGAGCATCGTGATCAAGGGTGCCCGCCCGTACGGCGAGGGCGAGCCGGTGGACGTCCTGGTCGAGGACGGTGTGATCGCCGCGATCGGCGAGGTGGACGTTCCCGAGGGCGCCGAGGTGCTCGACGCCGAGGGCCAGATCCTGCTGCCCGGGTTCGTCGACCTGCACACGCACCTGCGCGAGCCGGGCCGCGAAGACACCGAGACCATCGACAGCGGATCCGCCGCGGCCGCGCTCGGCGGCTACACCGCCGTGTTCGCCATGGCCAACACCGATCCGGTCGCCGACAACGCGCTCGTCACCGACCACGTGTGGCGGCGCGGGCAGGAGGTCGGCCTGGTCGACGTCCACCCGGTCGGCGCGGTCACCGTCGGGCTCAAGGGCGAGAAGCTCGCCGAACTGGGCACGATGGCGAAGGGCACCGCGGCGGTGCGGGTCTTCTCCGACGACGGCGTGTGCGTCGCGGACCCGCTGCTGATGCGCCGTGCGCTGGAGTACTCGACCGCGCTCGACGCGGTGATCGCCCAGCACGCCGAAGAACCGCGGCTCACCGTCGGCGCGCAGGCGCACGAGGGCGAGCAGGCGTCGCGGCTGGGCTACGCGGGCTGGCCGGCGTCGGCGGAGGAATCGATCGTCGCGCGCGACTGCCTGCTGGCGCTGCACGCGAACGCGCGGCTGCACGTCTGCCACGTCTCCACCGCGGGCACGGTCGACGTCCTGCGCTGGGCGAAGGAACGGGGCACGAAGGTGTCGGCCGAGGTCACGCCGCACCACCTGCTGCTGACCGACGACCGGCTGGAGACCTACGACCCGGTCAACAAGGTCAACCCGCCGCTGCGCACCGGCGGCGACGCGGAGAAGCTGCGCGCCGCGCTGGCCGAGGGCGTCGTGGACTGCGTCGCCACCGACCACGCGCCGCACGCGGTGCAGGACAAGGACACCGAGTGGGCCGCGGCCCGGCCCGGCATGCTCGGCCTGCAGACCGCGCTGTCGGTGGTCGTCGAGACGATGGTCAAGACCGGCCTGCTCGACTGGCGCGGCGTCGCCCGGGTGATGAGCGAGCGGCCCGCGGAGATCGGGAACCTGTCCGGGCACGGCCGTCCGATCGAAGCGGGCGAACCGGCGAACCTGACGCTGGTCGACCCGGACGCCGAATGGACCGTGCGCGGGGCCGAACTGGCCAGCATCGCGGCCAACACCCCGTACGAGGGAATGCGGTTGCCCGGCGTGGTGACGGCGACCCTGCTGCGCGGGCGGATCACCGCGCGCGAGGGGAAGATCTGCTGATGGAGCGGTTGCTGCTGACGCTGGGGATCGTCGCGTTCTTCCTGCTGTGCCTGTGGGGCATGTGGATGGGCTGGCGGCGCAAGGCGCGTTCGCAGAGCGCGCGGATCGCCCCGTTCCCGGAAGTCCCGGCCGACCCCGGCGAATTCCAGCTGGAATCGACGGGCGTGTACGTGGGCACCACGACCGCGGGCAACTGGCAGGACCGCATCGTCACGCGCGGCGCGGGCCCGCGGTCCGGCGCGGTCTGGCGGCTGCACCCGGACGGGGTGGCCGTGGAACGCGGCGGGCTCCCTGACTTCTGGATCCCGCGCGCCTCGATCACCGGGATCCGCCGCGACTCCCGGCTCGCCGGGAAGGTCACCGGCACCGACGTGCTGCTGGTGATCACCTGGCAGCTCGGCGACGTCGCGCTGGACACCGGGTTCCGCGGCGACGATCTCGACGACTATCCATTGTGGATCAACGAACTTTCCGATCACGACATCAAGGGAGGTGCCCAGTGAGCACCGGCACTCGCGGCCCCGCCGCCCTGGTTCTCGAAGACGGCCGGGTGTTCCGCGGCGCGGCATACGGCGCGCGCGGGCGGACCCTGGGCGAGGCGGTGTTCTGCACCGGCATGACGGGATACCAGGAAACGCTGACCGATCCGTCCTACCACCGGCAGATCGTGGTGCAGACCGCGCCGCAGATCGGCAACACGGGCTGGAACGACGAGGACGACGAGTCGGCCCGGATCTGGGTTTCCGGTTACGTGGTGCGGGATCCCGCGCGCACGCCGTCGAACTGGCGCTCGAAGCGGTCGCTGGACGAGGAACTGGTGCGCCAGGGCGTGGTCGGGATTTCCGAAGTGGACACCCGCACGCTGACGCGGCATCTGCGCGAGCAGGGCGCGATGCGCGCGGGCGTGTTCTCGGGCGACGCGCTGGGCAGCGACGAGCAGATGGTCGCGGAGGTGCTGGCGAGCCCGCAGATGAAGGGCGCGGACCTCGCGGGCGAGGTCTCCACGGACCAGCCGTATGTCGTTGCGGCGCAAGGGGAGAAGCGGTTCCGGGTCGCGGCGCTGGACTTGGGGATCAAGTCGAACACGCCGCGGCTGATGACGCAGCGGGGCATCGAGGTGCACGTGCTGCCCTCGAGCACGAGCGCGGAGGAACTGCTGGCGCTGGAGCCGGACGGGGTGTTCCTGTCCAACGGCCCGGGCGACCCGGCGACGACCGCGCACGCGACGGCGTTGACGAAAACCGTTCTGGAGCAGCGGATTCCGCTGTTCGGCATCTGCTTCGGCAACCAGATCCTGGGCCGCGCCTTGGGATTGGGCACCTACAAGATGCGCTACGGGCACCGGGGGATCAACATCCCGGTGATCGACGTGGCGACCGGGCGGGTCGCGATCACCGCGCAGAACCACGGTTTCGCCCTCGAGGGCGAACCGGGCCAGCGGTTCGATTCCCCTTACGGGGCCGCGCAGATCAGCCACTACTGCCCGAACGACGACACGGTCGAGGGCGTGCGCGCGTTCGACGTGCCCGCGTTTTCCGTGCAGTACCACCCCGAAGCGGCCGCGGGTCCGCACGACGCCGCGCCCCTGTTCGATGAATTCGTTGAGTTGATGGAGAAGAAGGCCTGATGCCGAAGAGGACGGACATCCAGCACGTGCTGGTGATCGGCTCCGGGCCGATCGTGATCGGGCAGGCGGCCGAGTTCGACTACTCGGGCACGCAGGCCTGCCGGGTGCTGCGGGCCGAGGGCCTGCGGGTGTCGCTGGTGAACTCGAACCCGGCGACGATCATGACGGATCCGGAGTTCGCGGACGCGACCTACATCGAGCCGGTGACGCCGGACTTCGTGGAGAAGGTCATCGCGGCGGAGCGCCCGGACGCGCTGCTGGCGACGCTGGGCGGGCAGACCGCGCTGAACTGCGCGGTCGCGTTGCACGAGCGCGGCGTGCTGGAGAAGTACGGCGTGGAGCTGATCGGCGCGGACATCGACGCGATCCAGCGGGGCGAGGACCGGCAGAAGTTCAAGGACATCGTGCGCACGGTCGGCGCGGACGTGCCGCGGTCGCGGGTGTGCCACGACATGGACGAGGTTCGTTCCACCGTCGAGGAACTCGGGCTGCCGGTGGTCATCCGGCCGTCGTTCACGATGGGCGGCCTCGGCTCGGGCATGGCGCACACGCCCGAAGACCTGGAGCGGCTGGCGTCGACCGGGCTCACGGAGTCCCCGGTGACCGAGGTGCTGATCGAGGAGAGCGTGCTCGGCTGGAAGGAGTACGAGCTCGAGCTGATGCGCGACAAGCACGACAACGTGGTGGTCGTGTGCTCGATCGAGAACGTGGACGCGATGGGCGTGCACACCGGCGACTCGGTCACCGTCGCGCCGACGATGACCTTGACCGACCGCGAGTACCAGGTGATGCGGGACGTCGGGATCGCGGTGCTGCGCGAGGTCGGCGTGGACACCGGCGGCTGCAACATCCAGTTCGCGTTCAACCCGGACGACGGCCGGATGGTCGTGATCGAGATGAACCCGCGCGTGTCGCGTTCGTCCGCGCTGGCGTCGAAGGCGACGGGTTTCCCGATCGCGAAGATCGCGGCGAAGCTGGCGATCGGCTACACCCTCGACGAGATCCGCAACGACATCACCGGCGAGACCCCGGCGTCGTTCGAGCCCGCGCTGGACTACGTGGTGGTGAAGGTCCCGCGGTTCGCGTTCGAGAAGTTCCCCGGCGCGGACCCGACGCTGACCACGACCATGAAGTCGGTCGGCGAGGCGATGTCGTTCGGCCGCAGCTTCCCCGAAGCCCTCGGGAAGGCGATGCGGTCGATCGAGACCAAGGCGACCGGGTTCTGGACCCAGCCCGACCCCGAGGGCGCGACGGTCGAGTCCACGCTGGACTCGCTGCGCACCCCGCATGAAGGCCGTCTCTACGAGGTGGAGCTGGCGCTGCGCCTGGGCGCGACGGTCGAGCAGGTGCACGAGGCGTCGGGGATCGACCCGTGGTTCATCGACCAGATCGCTCTCATCGGCGAGGTCGGCGCTGAGGTCCGCGACGCACCGGTGCTGGACGGCGACCTGCTGCGGCGGGCGAAGCGCACCGGCCTGTCGGACCGCCAGATCGCCGCGCTGCGGCCGGAGCTGGCGGGCGAGGACGGCGTGCGGGCGCTGCGGCACCGGCTGGGGGTGCGGCCGGTGTTCAAGACGGTCGACACCTGCGCGGCGGAGTTCGCGGCGAAGACCCCGTACCACTACTCGGCCTACGAGACCGACCCCGCCGCCACCTCCGAGGTCGCGGTCCAGTCGGACAAGCCGAAGGTGCTTATCCTCGGCTCCGGGCCGAACCGGATCGGGCAGGGCATCGAGTTCGACTACTCCTGTGTGCACGCGGCGATCGCGTTGCGCGAGGCCGGGTTCGAGGCCGTGATGGTCAACTGCAACCCGGAAACCGTGTCCACCGACTACGACACCAGCGACCGGCTGTACTTCGAGCCGCTGTCGTTCGAGGACGTGCTGGAGGTCGTGCACGCCGAGCAGCAGTCCGGCACGGTCGCCGGCGTGATCGTGCAGCTGGGCGGGCAGACCCCGCTCGGGCTCGCGCAGCGCCTCGCCGACGCCGGGGTGCCGGTGGTCGGGACGCCGCCGGAGGCGATCGACCTGGCCGAGGACCGCGGCGCGTTCGGCGAGGTCCTCACCGCAGCCGGGCTGCCCGCGCCGAAGTACGGGACGGCGACCTCGTTCGAGGGCGCGAAGCGGATCGCCGACGAGATCGGCTACCCGGTCCTGGTCCGCCCCTCCTACGTGCTGGGCGGGCGCGGCATGGAGATCGTCTACGACGAGGAGTCCCTGGCCGGCTACATCCGCCGCGCGACCGAGGTCACCCCGGAGCACCCGGTGCTGGTGGACCGGTTCCTCGACGACGCGATCGAGATCGACGTCGACGCGCTGTTCGACGGCGAAGACCTCTACCTCGGCGGCGTGATGGAGCACATCGAGGAAGCCGGGATCCACTCCGGCGACTCCTCCTGCGCGCTGCCGCCGATCACCCTCGGCGCGCAGGACCTCGACGCGGTCCGCCGCTCCACCGAGGCCATCGCGCGCGGCGTCGGCGTCCGCGGCCTGCTCAACGTGCAGTACGCGCTCAAGGACGACGTGCTCTACGTCCTGGAAGCGAACCCGCGTGCCTCGCGCACCGTCCCGTTCGTGTCCAAGGCCACCGCCGTCCCGCTGGCGAAGGCCGCGGCGCTGGTGATGACCGGCTCGACGATCAAGGACCTGCGCGCCTCCGGAGTCCTGCCCGCCGAGGGCGACGGCGGCCGGATGCCCGCCGACTCCCCGGTCGCGGTCAAGGAAGCCGTGCTGCCGTTCCACCGGTTCCGCACGCCGGAAGGACACGGCGTCGACTCCCTGCTCGGCCCGGAAATGAAATCCACCGGCGAAGTCATGGGCGTCGACACCTCCTTCGGGAAAGCATTCGCGAAATCGCAAAGCGGCGCCTACGGATCGCTGCCCACCTCGGGCCGGGTATTCGTCTCCGTCGCCAACCGCGACAAGCGTTCGCTGGTCTTCCCGGTGAAGCGGCTGGCCGATCTCGGCTTCGAGATCCTCGCCACCTCCGGCACCGCGGAAGTGTTGCGGCGCAACGGGGTTGCCTGTTCGGTGGTGCGCAAGCACTCCGAGCCGGACCCGGGCACCGGCGAGCCGAACATCGTCGACGTGATCCTCGCCGGCGACGTCAACATGGTGATCAACACGCCGTACGGAAACAGCGGACCGCGCGTGGACGGTTACGAAATCCGGACTGCCGCGGTGTCGCGCGACATTCCGTGCGTCACCACGGTGCAGGGCGCCGCGGCTGCGGTGCACGGCATCGAAGCGCTAATCCGCGGCGACATCGGCGTGCGCAGCCTGCAGGACCTCCAGGCGGCGCTGAAGGCGACGTCGTGACCGCGCGATTCGGGACGCGGCTCGCCGAAGCGGTGGCCGCGCGCGGGTCGCTCTGCGCCGGGATCGACCCGCACCCCGGCCTGATCGAGGCGTGGGGCCTGCCGCTCGACTCGAGCGGGCTCGAACGCTTCGCGCTCAGCGCCGCGGAGGTGCTGGGCGAGGTGGCGGCGATCGTGAAGCCGCAGTCGGCGTTCTTCGAGGCGTTCGGGCCCGCCGGGGTGGCGGTGCTCGAACGCGTCGTGGACGTCGCTCACGACGCCGGAGCGCTCGTCCTGCTGGACGTGAAGCGCGGTGACATCGGCTCGACCATGGCGGCCTACACGGCGGCGTACGTGGCCGAAAAGGCGGCTTTCACCGCCGACGCGGCCACGGTGTCGCCCTACCTCGGCTTCGGCGCGCTCGACGCGGCTGTCGCGGCGGCGCGCGAAGCGGGCAACGGCCTCTTCGTGCTCGCGCGCACGTCCAACCCGGAAGCGGACGCGTTGCAGCGCGCGCGGCTCGAAGACGGCCGTACGGTCGCTCAGAGCGTCGTAGACGCTGCGGCGGACCACAACGCAGGTGCTGAGCCGTACGGCGACGTCGGCGTGGTCGTAGGGGCCACTGTGGCTCCTGGGGAAGTCGACCTGAGCCGGCTCAACGGACCGGTGCTCGCGCCCGGTTTCGGGGCGCAGGGGGCAACCGAGGCGGATTTGCGGGCAGTCTTCGGGGAAGGCCTCCCTGGCCTGCTCCCGGCGTCTTCGCGCGACCTGCTGCGGCACGGCCCGGACACGGCGGCGTTACGCCGTGCGGCCCAAGAGGTGAACGGCCGGTTGGCGGGACTGCGCGGAAAAGGCCAATAGCAGGCCCCGGAATCGCGCTCCACCAGCCACCCCCGCATTGTGGCCCCTGCTCAGGGGTGGGTACCGTCGCGTCACCCACCCAGATGTGAGAACTACCGGAGGAAAACGTGGCACTTCCCCAGCTGACAGAGGAACAGCGTGCTGCGGCGCTGGAGAAGGCCGCCGCCGCCCGCCGCATCCGTGCTGAGCTGAAGGAGCGGCTGAAGCGGGGCGGTACCACTCTGGTCGACGTGCTGAAGCAGGCCGAGGAGAACGAAGTCCTCGGCAAGATGAAGGTTTCGGCTTTGCTCGAGGCGCTCCCCGGCGTCGGCAAGGTCCGTGCCCAGCAGACGATGGAACGACTGGAGATCGCCCCCAGCCGCAGGCTCCGCGGGCTCGGCGACCGGCAGCGCAAGGCGCTGCTGGCCGAGTTCAGCGGCGAGTGAGCGGCGTCGGTCAGGACTACCCGGTGACCCGGGGCGCCGACCGCGGCAGTGAGCCGGTGGCGGGGGACATCTCCCGCCCCCGGCTCACGGTCGTCTCCGGCCCTTCCGGCGTCGGGAAGTCGAGTGTGGTGGGACAGCTGCGCCGGCTCGAGCCGAACCTGTACTTCAGCGTTTCGGTGACGACGCGGGCGCCGCGGCCGGGCGAGGTCGACGGAAACCATTACCACTTCGTGGATTCCGCCGAATTCGACCGGATGGTGGCCGGGAACCGGCTGCTGGAATGGGCCGAGTTCGCGGGCAACCGGTACGGGACGCCGCGCGAGCCGGTCGAGAAGGCGCTGGCGGACGGCCGTCCGGCGGTGCTGGAGATCGAACTGCAGGGCGCGCGCCAGGTCCGGGCCGCGATGCCGGAGGCGCGGCTGGTCATGCTGATGCCGCCGTCCTGGGAGGAACTGGTCGGCAGGCTCACCGGCCGGGGCACCGAGACCGAGGCCGCGGTGGCCGCCCGGCTGGCCGAGGCGGAACGCGAACTGGCCGCGGCAGGGGAGTTCGACGAACGGGTCGTGAACGCCGACGTCGAGGTCGCCGCGCGGCGGTTGCTAGACTTGATTACCGGCGGTGGCGATTCTGCCGCCGATCGATGTGACGATACGGAGCACCACGAGTGACTGTGCAACAGGCGACGCTGGAAGAGCTCGAAGGCATCACCAACCCGCCGATCGACGACCTGCTCGAGAAGGTCTCCTCGAAGTACGCGCTGGTGATCTACTCGGCCAAGCGGGCCCGGCAGATCAACGACTACTACGCGCAGCTGGGCGAGGGCCTGCTGGAGTACGTGGGCCCGCTGGTCGAGCCCGGCCCCCGCGAGAAGCCGCTGTCGATCGCGCTGCGCGAGATCCACGGCGGGCTGCTCGAGCACACCGAGGGTGAATGACGCCAAGCCCAGGGTCGTCCTGGGCGTGGGCGGCGGCATCGCCGCCTACAAGGCGTGCGAGGTCCTGCGGGGCCTCACCGAATCCGGGCACGACGTCCGCGTCGTGCCCACCGAGGCCGCGCTGAATTTCGTCGGCGCGGCGACCTTCGAGGCACTGTCCGGGAACCCGGTGCACACCGGGGTTTTCACCGAGGTGCCCGAGGTGCAGCACGTGCGGGTCGGCAAAGAGGCCGACCTCGTGCTGGTCGTCCCGGCGACCGCGAACCTGCTGGCCAAGGCCGCGCACGGGCTCGCCGACGACCTCCTCACCAACACCCTGCTCACCGCCCGGTGCCCGGTCGCCTTCTTCCCGGCGATGCACACGGAGATGTGGGAGCACCCGGCCACCCGCGACAACGTGGCGCTGCTGCGCTCGCGCGGCATGGTCGTCACCGAACCCGCGGCGGGCCGGTTGACGGGCGTCGACACCGGCAAGGGACGGCTCGCCGACCCGGCCGAGATCGTCGACCTGGCCCGGCTGCTGCTCGCCGAGCCGCGCGCGCTGCCGCGGGACCTCGAAGGCCTGCGCGTGGTGATCTCCGCGGGCGGCACCCGCGAACCGCTGGACCCGGTCCGCTTCCTCGGCAACCGCTCGTCCGGCAAACAGGGCTTCGCGCTCGCCCGGGTCGCCGCGCAGCGCGGCGCCGAGGTGACGCTGGTCGCCGGGCACACCGACGAACTGCCGTCCCCGGCGGGCGCGACGCTGCAACGCGTGTCCACTGCGGAGGAAATGCGCAAAGCGGTGCACGCCGCCGCGGCGGACGCGGATGTGGTCGTGATGGCCGCCGCGGTCGCGGATTTCCGGCCCGCCACGCTGGCCGACCACAAGATCAAGAAGTCCGACGACAGCCCGGACCCGGTCATCACGCTCGACCGCAACGCCGACATCCTCGCCGAATTGGTGCGAGAACGGCGTTCCGGGCAGATCGTGGTGGGCTTCGCCGCGGAAACCGGCGACGAGAACGGCAGTGTGCTCGACCACGCCCGCGCCAAGCTCCGCCGCAAGGGCGCGGATCTGCTCGTGGTCAACGCGGTCGGCGACGGCAAAGCCTTCGGCACCGAGGACAATTCGGGCTGGCTGCTCGCCGCGGACGGCACCGAGCAGGTCATCTCGCAAGGCGCTAAAGCCCGGCTGGCGGCCACATTGTGGGATGCCGTAACAGCGTTGATCGAACGTCGACTCTAGCTACAGGCCCGCTGGGTAGGGTGGGCTGTGCCAGGAGCGCCTGAAATACCGGTGGGGCGCCATCGCTTGACCGAGGGAAGTGACGAGGTCGTGTCTGCGTCCACGAAGAGGCTGTTCACGTCGGAATCCGTGACGGAAGGCCACCCCGACAAGATCTGTGACGCCATCAGCGACTCGATCCTCGACGGCCTGCTCACCAAGGACCCGCGCAGCCGGGTCGCCGTCGAGACCCTGATCACGACGGGCCAGGTGCACGTCGCGGGCGAGGTCACGACCGAGGCTTACGCGGACATCCCCACCATCGTGCGGGACGTCATCCTGCGCATCGGCTACGACTCGTCGGCCAAGGGCTTCGACGGCAACTCCTGCGGCGTGAACGTGGCGATCGGCTCGCAGTCGCCGGACATCGCCCAGGGCGTCGACACCGCGTACGAGTCGCGCGTCGAATCGGACGAGGACGAGATCAACCGCCAGGGCGCGGGCGACCAGGGCCTGATGTTCGGCTACGCCTGCTCGGACACGCCCGAACTGATGCCGCTCCCGATCGCGCTCGCGCACCGCCTGTCGCGCCGGCTGACCGCGGTCCGCAAGGACGGCGTGCTGCCGTACCTGCGCCCGGACGGCAAGACCCAGGTCACCATCGAGTACGCGGGCGAACAGCCGGTGCGGCTCGACACCGTCGTGGTGTCCACCCAGCACGCGGACGGGATCGACCTGGAGCAGATGCTCGGCGTCGACGTGCGCAAGCACGTCGTGGAGCCGGAGCTGGCCGAACTGGGCCTCGACACCGACAGCACCCGCCTCCTGGTGAACCCCACCGGCCGCTTCGTGATCGGCGGCCCGATGGGCGACGCCGGGCTCACCGGCCGCAAAATCATCGTCGACACCTACGGCGGCATGGCCCGCCACGGCGGCGGCGCGTTCTCCGGCAAGGACCCGTCCAAGGTGGACCGCTCGGCCGCGTACGCGATGCGCTGGGTGGCGAAGAACGTGGTCGCCGCGGGCCTGGCCGGACGGGTCGAGGTGCAGGTGGCGTACGCCATCGGCAAGGCGGCTCCCGTGGGCCTGTTCGTCGAGACGTTCGGCACCGAAACGGTCGACCCGACCAAGATCCAGTCGGCCATCAGCGAGGTCTTCGACCTGCGCCCCGCCGCGATCATCCGCGACCTGGACCTGCTGCGCCCGATCTACGCCCCGACCGCCGCGTACGGCCACTTCGGCCGCCCCGACCTGAACCTCCCGTGGGAAAGCACCGCCCGCGCCGACGCCCTGCGCTCACTCGCCGGCGCCTGATCCGTTTCGGTCCGTGAAGGGCTCCTTGAGGGAATCCCATTCCCTCAAGGAGCCCTTCACGGCTTTCGGCCCCGGTCGCGGTTCGTGAGGGCCACCCTCATTGACTCTGATTCCCCCAGGGTTCCCCTCACGACCGACCCGCTCGCCCCACGCCCACCTGCCGCCGGGATGCCGCCCCAATGCGGCATTGGGTGCATCTGACGCACCGAACGCCACATTGGGTGCATCTGACGCACCCAATGCCACATTGGGGCGCAAGCCCCCACCTCGCCCACACCGCAGCCAGCGCACCCAACGTTCGAGGCACCCAGCCCCTCCCGCGCACCCCGATACGAAGCCTCCCTGCGGTTCGGGGGTGCTTGTCAAGGCATCTTTCCCGCCTTGACAAGCACCCCCGAGCCGTCAGCACAATCAAGCTTCGGGGTGCCCCGCCGCACCTTCCCCCCGAAGGGGAATCTCCCTCCCCGAGCCGTCAGCACAATCAAGCTTCGGGGTGCCCCGCCGCACCTTCCCCCCGAAGGGGAATCTCCCCGCCGCACTGTCGGACCAGTCTGGTAGAGATCTCCAAGTGACCAGCTCCGAACCCACCCCCCTATGGGACCTCCCGGAGCCTCCGCGCTCCGCCCCGGAGCCGAAGGCCACCCCGGCGAAAAAGCCCGCCCGCAAACCGACCCGATCCCGAAAAGGCCAGCAAACCCCGGCCCCCGAACTCCCCGTCGCGAAGATCGCCGTAGACATCCCGCTGGCCCACCTCGACCGCACCTTCGACTACCAGGTCCCGGAAAAACTGCACGAATCCGCAGTCCCCGGCTGCCGGGTCCGGGTGCGCTTCGCGGGCCAGCTGGTCGACGGCTACCTCATCGAACGCACCGACACGACGGAGTACGAACGGAAACTCGCCTACCTGGAGCGAGTCACCTCGAGCGAACCCGTCCTCCCGCCGTCGCTGCACGCCGTCTGCCGCTCGGTAGCCGACCGCTACGCCGGAACCCTTTCCGACGTCCTGCGCCTGGCCCTGCCGCCACGCCACGCGAAGACCGAAAGCGAGCCGCCCGCGGAACCGGCCCCGAAACCCGAGGCCCCGGACGTCTCCGCCTGGTCCCGTTACCAACGCGGCGAAGCGTTCCTGGAAGCGATCGCCGAATCCCGTCAAGCGAACGCGGTCTGGCAGGCCCTCCCCGGCGAAGACTGGCCGCGCCGCCTCGCCGAAGCGGCGGCCACCGCGGCAGCTCAAGGCAGGGGGGCGGTCCTGGTAGTCCCGGACCACCGCGACCTCACCCGGGTCCACGAGGCGTGCATCGAACTGGTGGGGGAGCAGGGCGTCGCCGCGCTGATCGCCGGGCTGGGCCCGGCGGAACGGTACCGTCGCTGGCTTTCCGTGCTGCGCGGCGCGGTTCGCGTGGTGGTCGGCACTCGCGCGGCGATGTTCGCGCCCGTCGCCGATCCCGGTCTGTTCGTCGTGTGGGACGACGGCGACGATCTGCATCTGGATCCGCATGCCCCGTACCCGCACGTGCGGGATGTGCTGATGGATCGGGCGCATGCCACGAAATCGGCGTTCCTGGTCGGCGGATTCGCCCGGACCGCCGAGGCGCAGCTGCTGGTGGAATCCGGCTGGGCGCAACAGATCCAGGCCGATCGCGCCGAACTCCGCGCCGCCGCCCCGCGCGTGACCCCGGTCGGCGAGGACTTCGACGTAGCGCGCGACGAAGCCGCCCGGGTCGCCCGGCTGCCCGCGGTCGCGTTCGAAGCCGCGCGCCAAGCTTTCGCCGCCGGTTTGCCGGCTTTGGTCCAGGTTCCGCGCCGCGGTTACGTTCCCGGATTGTCGTGCGGCCAATGCCGGACGCCCGCCCACTGCCGTCGCTGCGCCGGTCCGCTGGCGTTGCCCGGCGGGTCGGCGGACGGTGCTCCGCGCCCGCCCGCGTGCCGGTGGTGCGGCGTCCCGGAGACCGCTTTCCGTTGTCCTGCTTGCGGTTCCGTCCGGTTGCGGGCCGTGGTGGTCGGCGCGAAACGCACCGCCGAAGAACTGGGCCGGGCTTTTCCCGGGGTTCCGGTCCGGACTTCCGGCGCGACCGAAGTCCTCGCGACCGTCCCGGGCCGCCCGGCGCTGGTGGTCTGCACGCCGGGCGCGGAGCCGGTCGCCGAAGGCGGTTACGGCGCGGCGCTGCTGCTGGACGGCTGGGCGTTGCTCGGACGCCAGGATCTGCGTGCCGCGGAAGAAACCCTTCGCCGCTGGATGGCCGCCGGCGCGCTGGTGCGCCCCGCGTCGGGCGGGGGCCGGGTAATCGTCGGCGCGGAGGCGGGGCTGGCGGTGGTGCAGGCGCTGGTGCGCTGGGATCCGGGCTGGCATGCGAGCCAGGAATTGGAACAGCGCCGGGAACTGGGTTTCCCGCCCGCGATGCGGATGGCGAGCGTCGAGGGAAGCCCGGCTGCGGTGGCGAGCGTGCTCGACGACCTCCCGCTGCCGGACAGCGGCGAGGTCCTGGGCCCGGTCCCGCTGGGCGACTACGACGACGAGGGCAACGCGGAACGCGAACGGGCACTGGTACGGGTGGCCCGCCCGGACGGCCGCGCCCTGGCGACAGTGGTGCGCGACGCGGTGGCCCGCCGGGACGCCCGGAAAGCCGTCGAACCGGTGCGGGTGCAGCTGGATCCGCTGGACCTGATCTAGGCGCCGTGCGGCGGGGAAGCGGTTGTTCCGCTGCGAGCACGGCTGGATCGGCTGGTCCTGATCGAGGCGCGGGGCGGCCAGGCAGCGGTCCTCCCACCGCCGCACAGACCCGCCAACACGACTGGATCCGCTGACCCCCGTCCGCCCGACCGTTCATTTGCGCGCCAAACCCACCACCGGAAGCGGTTTTCCGCACTACCGCCCGGTTTCCGTTTGAATCGGGGCGTCCTGGGGTGTATTGGGGACGTGGAAACCGGGGGAGGGGCGCGGCGGCGCAGGGCGGCCCGTTGCTCCGTTCGCAGGACCGCGCTGCGGCATTCGCCGTCTTCGCGGTGCCCAGGCGCGCACTTACCCTTGAGGCCGGGCGGCCAAGATCAGGACCGCGGCCCGGGCCTGCCGCTCGCGTGCCCCGGTCCCGCGGACAGGAGTCGGCGTTGATGGGCGAGGTCTCGATCCGGCCGGCTGAGCAGGCGGACCTCGCGGCGCTGGCGGGGATCCTCGGCGACCAGGGGTTTTTCGAGGACCGGTTCACCCGGCAGGCGAAGGGACTCGGCGTCCTGTTCGCCGCGTGGTGCTCCGCGCGGCCGGTCGGCGCCGTGTATCTCTGGCTCGAGGACGCCGAGGAGCCGCCGATCCGCGGCCACCTGCCGGGCGTTCCGCTCCTGAACCATCTGGAGGTCGCCCCGGACGCGCGCAACCGCGGCATCGGCGCGGCTCTCGTGCGCGCAGTCGAGGATTACTTGGTCGGCCACGGTCACGCGCTCGGCGCGCTCGCGGTCCGCACGGACAACACGCGCGCCGCGAGGCTGTACCGCCGCCTCGGCTATCACGACTGGGGTCACGGCACGGTCGTCTGCTACGCCGAGCGCGTTTCGCCGGACGGGCGCACGATTCTCGAAGCCGAACGCTGCCACGTGCTGGTGAAGCGGCTGCCGGACGACCGTCCCGCGCCGCTCGCCACCCGCGGCTGCGGCGAACGCTGAACCTTCAGGACTTGTGCACGATCTCCGCGATCCCCAGCGTGTCGAACGCGGCGTCCGGATCGCCCGGCGCGCCGTGGCGTGCGCGCAACGACAGCAGATGCGTTTCCCACGTGTCCCGGTCCCGTTGCCAAGCGCGCAGGTACCGGACGCACAGGTCCGGCTCGATCAGCAGGCTGCGGCCGAGCGCGGCCTTCAGCGCGGCGACCATCCGGTTCTCGTACGCGCCGGTCAGGTAAGGCGCGTCCTGGACCTGCTGCAGCGTGGTGCGGATGAACGCCCGGCGGCTTCCCAGGAAGTCCGCCCAGTACGCGACGTCCGCGCCGGCGATGCCGAGACCGTTGTCCAGCAGGCCGTAGATGCCCTCGGCGAGCGTGTCGCCCAGTTCCTCCGACCGGGCGCGCACCGTGTCGCGAAAGGGGTCGTAGTCGTGCTGGTAGGCGAAGCTGGTGATCGCCGTGGCGCGCAATCCGGTCGCGGTGAGGAGAAAAAACCAGTCCTCGTTGTAGATGTCCGGGAAGAACGACGAGAACGCGGCGCGTCCGACGGCCAGCGCGCCGCCGCCGACGAACGTGTCCTGTTTTCCGCCGGACTCGCGGTAGGCGTGGCACACCACGGAGTTGTCCGGCATGCCGACGTTGGCCAGGCCCGCTGCCGCGTACTGGTCGAGCAGACCCGCGGCGGCGCGCAGGTTGCTCGGGCGAAGGAGCGGGATGTCTTTGTGCGGGAACAGCCGGATGTCGTCGTCGAGGAAGAGGATGCGCTGCCAGCCCGCCAGGTCGGCGACGAGCACGCCGAGGTTGCGCTTGAAGCTCGTGTCAGTGCGGCGCAGCAGGCGCTTCGCCTGCAGCAGCTTGCTCGTCGCGAACGGCGGGACGGCGCCGAGACCGGCGGCCTCGTCGGTGTCGATCGCGCGGACTCGCACCCCGGCGCGCTTCCCGGCGAGCACCGCGTCGGTCGCGCGCGCGTTCTTGCTGCACAGCAGCAGAAGCGTGGCGTCGGCTTCGCGGGCGGCGCGGAACGCGTCCTTGAGATAGGCGGCGGGGCGGCCGTTGGGCACGACGATCGCGTCCAGCCTGGCCTGCGGCGCGTCTTCGGCGGCGACGTGGTGCAGCAGCCGCTGATGCGTCGTGTGCTGCGCCGGCGCTGCGACGGTCGCGGTCATGTGAGGCTCGATTCTGGCCACTCGTGCAGCCGGTTTTCGGGCAGGGTCCAGTCAGGGGTGAGCCCCTGGTTGTCGAAGACCGGGACCCGGCTGATGATGCTGAAGGAATCCGCGCCCGCGAAGCGCTGGTCGAGGTAGGCCTGGTTGCGGTCGCGGAAACGGCGGTCGGTCAGCGCTCGTACGGCCCCGAGGGTGCCGCGGCCGTACATTCCGTTGCACACGGTCACGGTGCGCTTGCGGTTGAGCGGGCTGACGCCGTGGTAGAAGTGCGCGACGTCCTCGAGCAGGATGCCGTCGCGCAGTTTGGCGCTGAACCTCTGGGTGCTGCCGTCCGGGCGGGTCACTTCGAACCCGGTGTCCAGCTGGTCCTCGTCGCCCTTGCGGCTGATCTGGCGGACCGGCACGTCGACCCGGTCGAGCAGCGCGCGGGTCTGCGGGTTCCAGTCGACGCCGCCGAGCAGCACCAGGTGCGCGGTGTACTCGTCCGCCGACAGCGTCGTGTTCTGGTCGGTGGTGCGGAAGGTGACGTTGCTGGCCGGGTTGCACGCGCGGATGTGGCCGTAGAGCTCCAGCAGCGCGTCCGGGTCGGCGTAGGTGTAGAGGTTCACGTAGTCCGGGCTGGACGGGTCGGTGTAGGCGATCCGGTACTTCTCCGGCAGCTGCGCGCAGACGATGACGATGTCCTGGTTCGGCGGGAAGTGCCACAGGCTCGACGGGGCGAACACCGGCTGGGCCGGCGGGTCGTCGAGGTCGCCGCGCAGCGCCTGCAGCTCCGCGAGCAGTTCTTTGCGGACGGTGTGCTCGTCGTCCGTCAGGTTTTCGGTGTCCAGGAGATGAAGCTGGGGGCCCTGCACCGAACGGCGGGTGGCGAAGAAGGTCGCGTACGCCTCGAGGCGGTGCGGCGGGGGCGTCACCGGTTTCGCCACGTTCTCCCACGACGACAGCAGGCCGGTGCTCACGCCGAAGGCCTCGGCGAGCTGCTTCTGGGTGAGCACCACGTCGGACCAGCTCTCCTTGCGCAGAGTACGCAGGCGAGCGGCGAGCGCGGGGTTGGGCTGAGACACGACTTCAGACCCTTCAGTGAAGTTCAGTCAGGCGTGAATGGCGGGGATTCTACACCCGGGAAGCCGGAGTGGCCGGACGGGCCGGGGTCGAGTGTCGGCGAGGGTTCAGGGGTTGCCTATCTCGGACTTGACCCGCACCTGAATCGAAGATGTCGTGTGCGCGACACCATTGTTTCAGTACGGGCCCACCCTTATAGTAGCTGCTGTGAAAGTCTACTAGATTTCAGTAGCTTCCTGAAATAAGGGGGCGGTCATGGACACCTCAGCAGTACCGGCACCAGTACACCGAGCCATCGTGGTCGTCGACATCGAAGGGTCGACCACCCGTACGAACCCGGCTCGGGCCGGGCTCCGTTCGGTTCTGTTCGCCCTGCTCGACGAGGCGTTCCGGGCCGGCGGCATCACGGAGCAGTTCCGGGATCCGTTCGTGGACCGGGGCGACGGGGCGCTGTGCCTCGTCCGGCCGGTCGACGAGGTGCCGAAGACGGTCCTGCTCGCCCGCGTGGTGCCCGCGCTCGCCGACCTGCTCGCCCGGCACGGCGACCAGGAGCCCGAACTGGCCTTCCGGCTGCGTGTTTCGGTGCACGCCGGCGAGGTGCACTACGACGCGCACGGGCCGTACGGCGAGGACATCGACATCGCCTGCCGTCTCCTCGACGCCCCTGATCTGAGACGCAGGCTGCGCAGCTCCTCGGGGCCGCTCGCGCTCGTCGTCTCGAACGCGATCCACCGCTCGGTCGTCCGGCACGGCTACGCCGGGATCGACCGCAGCTCCTTCGCACACGCCTTCCGCGTGCGCGTCGGCGGGCAGCGGACCCGCGGCTGGGTCCGCACCACCGACGCCGTCCGGCCGGGAGCGGGACTGATCGCCTGACCGGTCCGGCCGACGACGAGGAGGGGGACCGCCGTGGAAACGATCGGGTTCTGGCCGGCGCTGGGCGCCGCGGAGCGCGCGAAGTTCGAAGAGCTGTCCGTCCGCAAGGCTTACCGGCGCGGGGACGTTCTCTGCCGCGAAGGCGAGCGGGCCTCGGTGGTGCTTCTCCTCCTTGCCGGGCACGTCCGGATCACCAACGCGACGCCGGACGGGCGCGAGGTCGTGATCGGCGTCCGCGGCGCGGGCGACGTGATCGGCGAACTCGCCGTGATCGACGGCGGACGGAGGTCGGCGACAGTGCAAGCGCTCGACGAACTGGACGTCCTGGTCGTGCCCGCCGCGCGGTTCGTCGCGCTGTGCCGGCGCGAGGCGGCGATTTCCTGGGCGCTGCTGCAAGTTCTGGCGGACCGGATGCGCGACGTCGGACGGCAATGGCTCGACATCGGCGGCGGGACGGCCACCCGCCGCGTCGCCGCGCAGTTGATGCAGCTGGCGGTTCAGCACGGCGTGCGGCGAGGTACGGATATCGAAGTCGCGGTGCCCGGAACGCAAGCAGAACTCGCTATGACAGCAGCGATTTCGCGCGAATCGTGGGCACGGGTGACACGGGAACTCCGCCGCCAGGGGGTGATCAGCACCGCGCGCGGCAAGGTGACCGTTCACCGGCTCGCGGAACTGCGGAGGCTCGCCCGCTGAAACGTGTCAGCTGACACAGATTTCCCGGCGCCGCCGGGGTTTTCTGGAAGCACACCACCGAGGGAGGCAGTCATGGAACCGTTTCTTCCCGCTCCTCAGCCGGTTCGCTGGCGTCGGGGGGTGTACGCGGCAGCTCTGGTCATCCCGTTCACCGTCGCTCAGGTGTGGGCGCTGCTGGTGTTGCTGAGCCTCGAATCGCTCCACGGTCTCGTCGGACAGGCCTTCCTGGTGACCCTCGCCGGTTCCGTCGTCGCGACGGTCATCGGCTGGCGGTGGGTGTGGCAGCTGGGTTCGGAACGGCGGCGGGTGCGGGCGCGTGAGGAGATGCGCAGGCGGGCGTACGAGAACGTGCGCGAATTCGGGCGGGAGAGCTTGGCCGAACCGCGGATAGAGGTGCGGTTATGAGTGCCGTGCTGGCTGCTGCGGAGAGCGCTGCTGCGGAGAGCGGCGGGCAAGGGGTGTCGGCTGGGGTTTTGGTGCTGGCGCTGGTTGTGTTGATCGCGGTGGTTCGGGTGCTGCGGTGGGTTGCCGGGCTGGCGGTGCGGTTGGCTGCTTCGGTTGCGGCTGTGGCCGGGTTGGTTGTGGGGGCGGCTGGGGTTGGGGGGTTGGCGACTATTACTGCGGTGGCTATGGCTGCTTCTAAGTGAGTTGGCTCGGCTCGTCGCTTGGCGGCGACATTGCTTTTGAGGGTTGCGTGGGGCACCCCGAAGGTTGATTGTGCTGACGGTTCGGGGGTGCTTGTCAAGGCGGGAAAGATGCCTTGACAAGCACCCCCGAACCGCAGGGGAGCTTCGTATCGGGGTTGGGGGAGGGCTGGGTGCCTCGACCGTTGGGTGCACCGGCTGCGGGGTGGGGCTGGGTGCTCGATGCGTGGGTGCGTCGGCTGCGGTTGGCGGGTGGGGTAGCGCCCCAATGTGGCATTGGGTGCGTGGGATGCACCCAATGTGGCGTTCGGTGCGTCTGACGCACCCAATGCCGCATTGGGGCGTGTTCCGGCGGCGGTGGGTCGTGAGGGGAACCCTGACGGAATCAGCGTTCCTCAGGGTGGCCCTCACGGACCGAAGTGCCTGGGCGAGAGGGGGCGCAGCCGGAGTCAGCTGTTGGCGAGTTGGCGTTTCACCTCTGCGGCGACGCGGGAGCCTTCGGCGCGGCCTGCGATCTTTGGCTGTACGGCCTTCATCACGGCGCCCATTCCGGCCATTCCGGAGGCACCGGTTTCCGTCACTGCCTCGGTGACCAAGGTGCGCAGCTCGTCGTCCGAGAGTTGGGCGGGCAGGTAGGCGGTGAGGACCTCTGCTTCGGCTCGTTCGCGTTCCGCTGATTCCGCTCGGCCTGCCTTCTCGAAGGCTTCGGCGGCGTCGCGGCGTTTCTTCACCTCTCGGGTGATGATCTTTTGTACCTCGTCGTCCGAGAGTTCGCGGGCGGTGTCGCCTGCGGTTTCTTCGTAGCCGATCGCCGAGAGGGTCAGCCGCAGCGTTGCCGAGCGCAGCTGGTCTCGGGCCTTGATCGCGGTCGTCAGGTCGTCGTGCAGGGTCGCCTTCAGCGTGGTCATATACCCGATCCTGGCGCCCGCCGCGGCTGGCTGCCCGCGCCGCGCCGTCGATGCAGGGGTCTTCTAGACTCGCTTCCGATGTCCGACCAGCCTGAAATCCCCTTTTCCCTTCCGGAGGTGCGGTGATGCGTCTCGTTTTCGCCGGCACCCCGGAGCCTGCCGTGCCGTCGTTGCGCGCGCTGATCGAGTCTGAGCGGCACGAGGTCGTCGCGGTCGTCACGCGGCCGGACGCCCAGGCCGGGCGCGGGCGCAAGGTGCTGCGGTCCCCGGTGGGCACGCTCGCCGACGAGCACGGCATCGAGGTGCTCACGCCCGCGCGCGCCGGCGACCCGGCGTTTCTCGCCCGGTTGCGCGAGCTGGAGCCGGACGTCTGCCCGGTCGTCGCGTACGGGGCGTTGCTGCCGCAGTCCGCGCTCGACATTCCCGCGCACGGCTGGGTCAACCTGCATTTTTCGCTGCTGCCCGCGTGGCGCGGCGCGGCACCGGTCCAGGCGGCGATCCGGGCCGGGGACGAGATGACCGGCGCGTCCACCTTCCGGATCGTGAAGGAGCTCGACGCCGGGCCGGTGTTCGGCGTGGTGACCGAGCCGATCGGCCCGGACGACACGTCCGGTGCGCTGCTCGGCAGGCTCGCCGAGTCCGGGGCGCATCTGCTGGTGTCCACCGTGGACGGCATCGAGGACGGCACGCTCCGCGCGGTCGAGCAGCCGGGCGAGGGCATGAGCTACGCGCCGAAGGTGACCGTCGAGGACGCGCGCGTGTCGTTCGCCGACCCGGCTTCCGCGGTCGACCGGCACATCCGTTCGGTCACGCCGGATCCCGGCGCGTGGGCGGAGTTCCGCGGCGAGCGGTTCAAGCTGGGGCCGGTCACCGTGCTCGACGAACCCGGTCCGCGGCCGGGCGAGCTGGTGGTCGAGCGCAAGCGCGTGCTCGTGGGCACGGCGACGAAACCGGTGCGGCTTGGCGAGGTCCAGGCGGCCGGGAAGAAACGGATGGCGGCCACCGACTGGGCGCGCGGCACGAGGATCGACGAAGGAGAGCGCCTCCAGTGAACGAGCGTGGAGAACGGCGGCCGTCGCGGCCGCAGCGGGGCCGTCCGGCTCCGCGCAAACAGGGACCGCGGCGTCCGCCGGAGATCGACCCGGCCCGCCAGGTCGCGTTCGACGTGCTGCGCGCCGTCCGCGAGAAGGACGCGTACGCCAACCTCGTCCTCCCGCAGCTGCTGCGGGAACGTCGCGTGACCGGCCGCGACGCCGCGCTGGCCACCGAACTGACCTACGGCGCCTCTCGTGCGCAGGGCCTGCTCGACGCGGTGATCGCCGCGTGCGCCGACCGGCCGATCGAGAAGACCGACCCGGTGGTGCTCGACGCGCTGCGGCTCGGCGTCTACCAGCTGCTGCGCACCCGGATCCCGGAGCACGCCGCTGTCGGGTCCACTGTGGACCTGGTGCGCGCCGAAGCCGGTTCGTGGGCAACGGGATTCACGAACGCCATCCTGCGCGCGGTGTCCGCGAAGGACGAGACGCAGTGGCTCGACGAACTGACGCCGGACGAGGCCACCGACCCGATCGGCGCGTACGCGCTCCGCACCGCGCACCCGCGCTGGGTCGCCCGGTCGTTCGCGGAAGCGTTGGGGGACAAGGGCGCTGAGCTGAAAGCCGCCCTCGAAGCGGACGACGCCCGCCCCGAGGTGCACCTGGTCGCGCGTCCCGGCGAGATCAGCGCCGACGAACTGGCCGCCATCACCGGCGGCGACCCCGCGCCGTACTCGCCCTACGGCGTCCACCTGCCCGCCGGCGCGGGCGATCCGGCCGACGCGGAACCGGTGCGCGAGCGCCTCGCCGCGGTGCAGGACGAAGGCAGCCAGCTGTGCGCCATCGCCGTCACCAAGGCCCCGCTGGAAGGCTCCGACGAGCGCTGGCTGGACCTGTGCGCGGGCCCCGGCGGCAAAGCGGCGCTGCTCGGCGCGCTGGCCAAGATCAGCGGTGCGCACGTGGACGCCGTCGAGAAGGCCCCGCACCGGGCCCGGCTGATCGAGAACGCGACCGAGGGCCTGCCGGTCACCGTGCACGTCGCCGACGGTCGTGAATCCGGCCTCGAACCGGGTTACGACCGGATCCTGGTCGACGCCCCGTGCAGCGGTCTTGGCGCGCTCCGCCGACGCCCGGAAGCCCGGTGGCGCCGCAAGCCGTCGGACGTCGCGGACCTCACCAAACTGCAAGGCGAACTCCTGATGGCGGCGCTGGACCTGGTGCGTCCGGGCGGCATCGTCACGTACGTCGTGTGTTCGCCGCATCTGGCCGAAACCGAAGGCGTGGTAGGCGAAACCGCCCGCCGGACCAAGTCCGAGATCGTCGACGCCCGCGAGTTCTTCCCGGACGTCCCGCAACTCGGCGACGGCCCGTACGTCCAGCTGTGGCCCCACCGACACGGCACCGACGCGATGTTCTGCGCGGTGCTGCGCAAGCCGTGACAGATCTGGGTTTGGTCGCCAGCTCGTGCGGCGGACTGGACACCCGGTTCACCGACGAGCTGGCGAAACCAGCGGTAGCCCGAGGCTGGCGGCTGGCCGTCACCCTCACGCCGACCGCCTGGGGCTGGCTGAAAGCGACCGGCGGGCTGGGCGAACTCGAAGCCACGACGGATCTTCCGGTGCGCAGCACGTCCCGCCTTCCCGGCGAGCCGCGTCCGCATCCGGATCCGAAGGTGTTCCTTTTCGCGCCCGCTTCGGCGAACTCGGTGGCGAAGCTGGCGCTGGGGATCGCGGACAACCAGGCGCTCACGTTGCTCGGCGATGTCCTTGGCGCGCCAGGGATCACGATCGTCGTGGCCTACCAGATCCAGCCGACCCGGGAGCACCATCCGGCTTGGCGGCGGCATCTGGACACGTTGGCCGAGGCGGGCGTCCGGCTGCACCGGCTCGACCCGCGCCGACCCTGGTCGGAAGCGCTCGATCTGCTGCCCTCTCCTGCGTGAAAAGCCGTGAAGGGCTCCTTGAGGGAATCAGATTCCCTCAAGGAGCCCTTCACGGACTTCAGGCTCAGCGGAGGCGAAGAGCGCGCTTCACGGTGCCGAACAGGTCGGTCTGGTTGGTCAGCCCGACGACGTTCGCCGCCTGCGGCCCGTAAGCCGCGATCCGGACCTGCGTGCCGGTGTGCTCCATCGAGGAACCCGGCAGCGCGGTGCCGTAGTTGAGGGTCATGTTCACGCCCTCATTGGTGATCAGCGTGGCAGTCTGCCCAGGCGTCTTGGCGTCGTTGGACACGATCTGGCTGGTGTGCCCGTGGTCCGCGGTCACCACAACCAGCGTGTCGGTGTGGCTGCGCGCATACGCGAGCCCGGCGGCGACAGCGGCGTCGAAGTCGATCGTCTCGCCGATCTGCCCGCACGGGTCGGCCGCGTGGTCCTGCTTGTCGATCGACGCACCCTCCACCTGGAGGAAAAATCCCTTGTTGCTGCGGCGGTCTTCCAGCAGCTGCAACGCCTTCTGCGTCTGCGCCACCAGCTTCGGCTGAGTCTTCGGCAGCGCCGGGTTCGCGGTGCAGCGGGTCGGTGCGGTGCCGCCCTGCGTCGCCTTCGGGCCGGTCCAGTTCACCGGCAGGTTGCCCGGCGCGAACAGCCCGAGCAGCGGCTTGCCGGGACGCGCCTTGGCGAGGTCGTCAGCGGTGTTGACCACGGTGTACCCGGCGGCCTTGGCTTGCTCCAGCACCGGCTTGCCCTTGAACTGCCCGGCGGTCGCCTTCTGGTCGAAGTACTTCGCGCCGCCGCCGAGGAGCACATCCGGGCGGGTCTGCACGAGCTGCTCGGAGATCGAGCCCGCGCCGCCGTTCTCCTTGGCGTTCCGCGCGCACTTCTTGGTCGTCTCGTCCGGGCCCTTGCAGTCACGGTCGACGACGTGCGCGCCGAGCACGGCCGGGGTCGCGTCCTGGACCTCGGCGGTGGTCACGTCGCCGGTGCGCAGGCCGCTGCGCTTGGCGAGTTCGAGCAGCGTCGGGACCGGGTTGCCGTAGGCGTCCACGGAAATCGCGCCGTTGTAGGTCTTCGTGCCGGTCGCCCAGCCGGTGCCCGACGCCGCGGAGTCGGTGACGTAGTCCGGCTTCGCCGGGTTGCCCTTCTCGACCGCGTACGTGGTGTAGTCGCCGGTCAGCGGGAATTCGTCCATCGCGAGCCGCCCGGCCGCACCGCGCTCGTAGTTGCGCGCCGAGGTGATCTCGGACTGGCCCATGCCGTCGCCGATGAACAGGATGACGTTGCGCGCGTGCCCGCCCTGGATCGCCTGGCGGATCTCCTGCGTGCGGTCGCCCGCACCGGCCGAAGCGGCCCGCGCGCCCTGGTCGTCCTGGTTGCCCTGCGCGGCGATCGCGACCGGGGCGGCGGCGACCATCGCGACGCCGAGCGCGCCCGCGGCCAGCCACTTGCGGCGGCCTGCCAAGACCGTTCTCATGGTTCTCCTCGAAGTGCCTCTCGTCCGGAACTTCCGGACGTGACCCATTAGTGCTCGACGATGTGTTCGACGCGGAGAATCCGGATGAGCGCCGGATGTCCGTAAAGCGAACTCCGGTGCGGTCACGGCCGGTGAACAGGCCGGAACCGGGTCCTTTTACACTCGGGTCGTGGCTTCACCTCTCATCGCACCCAGCATCCTGTCCGCCGACTTCGCCAAGCTCGGCGAGGAGATCGCGGCCGTCGCGCGCCCCGGGGAGACCCGGGCCGACTGGGTGCACGTGGACGTCATGGACGCGCACTTCGTGCCCAACCTGACCCTCGGCCTGCCGGTGGTCCAGTCGATCCTCAAGTCCACCGACGTCCCCATCGACTGCCACCTGATGATCGACGACCCGGACCGCTGGGCGATCGGCTACGCCGAGGCCGGCGCGTACAACGTCACGGTGCACGTGGAAGCCGCCGCGGACCCGGTCATGCTGGCGAAGAACCTGCGTGCCGCGGGCGCGAAGGCCGGGCTGTCGATCAAGCCGGGCACGCCGCTCGAACCGCACCTGGAAACCCTCAAGCACTACGACACGCTGCTCGTCATGTCGGTCGAACCGGGCTTCGGCGGGCAGTCGTTCATCGCCGACGTGCTCGACAAGGTGCGCACCGCGCGCCGGCTGGTCGACACCGGGCACCTCAAGCTGGTCGTCGAGATCGACGGCGGGATCAACTCCGACACCATCGAACAGGCCGCCGAAGCGGGCGTCGACTGCTTCGTCGCGGGCTCGGCCGTCTACGGGGCCGAGGACCCGGGTCGCGCCGTCGCCGCGCTGCGCGAACAGGCCGCCCGCCTCCGCGTCGGCTGACGTTCCGGCCGGGGAAGCTCCCGGGGCCGGGCGGGTGTTGGATGGAGGGGTCGCCGAAGACGGCGGCCGGGCGAGGAGGCAGCAGTGTTCACGGGAATTGTCGAAGAGGTCGGCGAGGTCACCGCGGTCGAGCAGTTCACCGACGCGGCTCGGCTCACCGTCCGCGGCCCGCTGGTCACCTCGGACGCGGGCCACGGCGATTCGATCGCGGTCAGCGGCGTCTGCCTGACCGTCGTCACGGTCTCCGGCGGCGAGTTCACCGTCGATGTGGTGAACGAAACACTCCAGCGTTCGAGCCTCGCGAAGGTGGCCGTCGGCGACGCGGTGAACCTCGAGCGCGCGACCCCGGCGGGCGGACGGCTCGGCGGGCACATCATGCAGGGCCACGTGGACGGCACCGGCGTCTTCGTCTCCCGCGACGAGCGCGGCGTGACGACGTTCTCCCTGCCCCCGGCCTTGTCGCGGTACGTCGTGGAGAAGGGTTCGATCGCCGTCGACGGCGTTTCGCTCACCGTCGCGAGCATCTCCGAGGACCGGTTTTCGGTCGCGCTGATCCCCACCACGCTCGAGGTGACGACCCTCGGCAGGCGGCAGGAAGGTGACCACGTGAACCTCGAAGTGGACGTCGTCGCGAAGTACGTGGAGAAGCTCACTGCGCCACACGTGGCGGCGAACGCGCACAATGTGTGACATCCACCCGGCGGCGGCAGCGAAGGAGCACCCGTGAGCGAGACGAAGGCGGCCGAGCCGCAGACCGGATGGACCCCGTGCGGAGCAGGCGCGGCGGTCGACGTGGACGCCATCGAGGCGGCGATCGCGGACATCGCCGCCGGGCGTGCGGTGGTCGTCGTGGACGACGAGGACCGCGAGAACGAGGGCGACCTCATCTTCGCCGCCGAGAAGGCGACGCCGGAGCTGCTCGCCTTCATGGTGCGCTACACCTCGGGCTACGTGTGCGTCGCGCTGACCGAATCCGAGGCGGACCGGCTCGACCTGCCGCCGATGTACCACACGAACCAGGACCAGCGCGGCACCGCGTACAGCGTCACGGTCGACGCGGCGGAGGGCATCAGCACCGGCATCTCCGGCACCGACCGCGCGCACACCACCCGGCTGCTGGCCGACCCCGAAGCCACCGCGAAGGACTTCCGCCGACCCGGGCACGTGGTGCCGCTGCGCGCCAAGGAAGGCGGCGTGCTGCGCCGGCCCGGTCACACTGAAGCGGCGGTCGACCTGGCCCGGCTGGCCGGTCTGCACCCGGCGGGCGCGCTCTGCGAGATCGTGTCGCAGAAGGACGAGGGCGACATGGCCCGGCGCGACGAGCTGGAAGTGTTCGCCGCCGACCACGACCTCAAGATCATCTCCATCGCGGACCTCATCGCTTACCGGCGGCGCACCGAGAAGCAGGTCGAGCGCGTCGCCGAGGCGCGGATCCCGCTGGCCGCGGGGGAGTTCCGCGCGGTCGGGTACGACAGCCTGCTCGACGGGATCGAGCACGTCGCCTTCGTGTACGGCGAGATCGGCGACGGCGAGGACATCCTGGTCCGGGTGCACTCCGAATGCCTCACCGGCGACGTGTTCGGCTCGCTGCGCTGCGACTGCGGCCCGCAGCTGGACGCCGCGCTGCAGAAGGTGGCCGACGAGGGCCGCGGGGTCGTGCTGTACATCCGCGGGCACGAGGGCCGCGGCATCGGCCTGCTGCACAAGCTGCAGGCGTACCAGCTGCAGGACGCGGGCGCGGACACCGTCGACGCGAACCTGGCGCTGGGCGTCCCGGCGGACGCGCGCGACTATGGCACCGGCGCGCAGATCCTGTGCGACCTCGGCGTCCGGTCGATGCGGCTGCTCACGAACAACCCGGCGAAGCGGGTTGGCCTCGAGGGCTACGGCCTGCGCGTCACCGGGCGGGTCGCGCTGCCGATCTCGCCGAACCCGGAAAACCTGCGGTACCTGCGCACCAAGCGCGACCGGATGGGGCACGACCTCAGCCAGCTCGAGCACTACGACCAGGTCGGCGCGTCCGACCCGGGCACCGAGGAGGACACCACGCGATGAGCGGCGAGGGGCGGCCGGAAGCCGCGCTCGACCTGCGCGACTGCAAGTCCCTGCGGCTGGCGGTCGTCGCGACGCGGTGGAACGCGAAGATCACCGACGTGCTGCTGGAGCGCGCGCTCGCCGCGGCGAAGGACGCCGGGCTCGAGGAAGAGCCCACGGTCATCCGGGTGGCGGGCGCGGTGGAGCTTCCGGTCGCGGCGCAGGCGCTCGCGCGCAACCACGACGCGGTCGTCGCGCTGGGCGTCGTGATTCGCGGCGGCACCCCGCACTTCGAGTACGTGTGCGACGCGGTCACCGCCGGTTTGACCCGGGTCGCGCTCGACGAGAGCACCCCGGTCGGCAACGGCGTGCTGACCTGCGACACCGAGCAGCAGGCGCTGGACCGCTCCGGCATGCCCGGCTCCGTGGAGGACAAAGGCTACGAGGCGGCCGTGGCGGCGCTCGACACCGCGCACGTGCTGCGCGGTCTCGGCAAGCCGTGGACCGAGCGGGGATTCGTGTGAGCGTGATGACCGAGCAGCAGACCGCCCTGGTGATCCGGCCGCGCCGGGCGCTGATCATGTGCAGCGTGCTCGCGGTGGCGCTGCTCGCGGCGTTCGTGGTGGTGGCGGTCCTGCTGCGCAGTTCGCACACCGGCGTCGTGTTCGAGGCGTCGGACCAGATCGCGATGATCGGCATCGGCGTCGCGCTGTCGGCGGGCACGATGCTGTTCGGCAACGCCCGCGTCCGCGCGGACGCCACCGGCATCGAGGTCCGCAACGTGCTGGCGCGGCGGGTTTTCACCTGGGATCAGGTGCTGTCGATCAGCTTCCCGGACGGGGCTTCGTGGGCCCGGCTGGAACTGCCGGACGACGAGTACTTCTCGGTGATGGCCGTGCAGGCAGTGGACCGCGAACGCGCGGTGACGGCGGTGCGCGCGCTGCGCCGGTTGCACCGCGCCGCCACCGAGGCCTGAGTTTCTCCTACAGCTCCAGATCCACGACGATCGGCGCGTGGTCGGACGGTTGCTTGCCCTTGCGGGCTTCGCGATCCACGTAGGAATCGGTGACCGCCTTGGCGAAAACCTCGTTCCCGTAGACGAGGTCGATGCGCATTCCCTTGTTGTTGGGGAAGTTCCCGCCGCGGTAGTCCCAGTACGTGAACGGGTGGTCGTACTTCAGCGGCCGCGGGAACACGTCCGACAGTCCCGCGTCGCGGAGCTTCTTGAGCGCGGCCCGTTCGGGTTCGGTGACGTGCGTGGATTCGGCGAACAGCGAGATGTCCCAGACGTCCTCGTCCGTCGGCGCGACGTTGAAATCGCCGAGCACCGCGAACGGGCGCGCGTGGTTCAGTTCTTCGCCGACGAGGTCGCCGAGCTTCTCGAACCACTCGAGTTTGTAGGCGTAGTGCGGGTTTTCCGGCTCGCGCCCGTTCGGCACGTACACCGACCAGACGCGGATCCCGCCGCACGTCGCGCCGATCGCGCGCGCCTCGGCCTTCCCGTCGAAGCCCGGCTCGCCCGGCAGCCCGCGCACCACGTCGTCGAGCCCGATCTTGGAGAGGATCGCGACGCCGTTCCACCGCCCCAGCCCGTACGCTGCGACCTCGTACCCGCGCGCGGTGATCTCGTCGGCGGGGAAGGCTTCGGTGGTGTTCTTGAGCTCCTGAAGGCACAGAACGTCCGGAGCGGTGCTGTCGAGCCAGTCGAGCACGCGCGGCAGCCGGGGAACGATGGAGTTCACGTTCCAGGTGGCGACGCGGACGGTCATGGCTGCTCCTGATCGTTCGGCGGGTCGGCGAGGCTAGGCTACGGCAGCCCAGTTCCGTGCCTCGGGACGCCTTCCGCCGCACGACCCCCAGGGGACGCGAGCACACTGTCGCTCGCGAACGTCGCGGCCCGGCACCCCTGCCCGCAGCAAGGGGTCTCACGGAAACTGTCGGACCCTCGCCATACAGTGGGGCACGTGGCTGATCCGACCACCTACCGACCTCAGCCGGGGAGCATCCCGGACTCGCCTGGCGTCTACAAGTTCCGCGACGACGCCAAGCGGGTCATCTACGTCGGCAAAGCGAAGAGCCTCCGCAGCAGGCTCAACTCGTACTTCGCCGACCTGTCCGGCCTTCATCCGCGCACGCGGCAGATGGTCACCACCGCGGCGAGCGTCGAGTGGACCGTCGTCGGCACCGAGGTCGAGGCGCTCCAGCTGGAGTACAACTGGATCAAGGAGTTCGACCCGCGGTTCAACGTCCGCTACCGCGACGACAAGAGCTACCCGGTCCTCGCGGTCACGCTGAACGAGGAGTTCCCCCGGCTGCACGTCTACCGCGGCGCGCGCAAGAAGGGCGTCCGCTACTTCGGGCCGTACTCGCACGCGTGGGCGATCCGCGAGACGCTCGACCTTCTCCTGCGCGTTTTCCCCGCCCGCACCTGTTCCGCCGGCGTCTTCCGCCGCCACGGGCAGATCGGGCGGCCGTGCCTGCTCGGCTACATCGACAAGTGCTCGGCTCCGTGCGTCGGCCGGGTGTCGGCGGACGAGCACCGGGCGATCGTCGAGGACTTCTGCGACTTCCTCGCCGGCCGCACGGACGCGATGGTGAAGCGGCTCGAACGCGAGATGGCCGCCGCTTCCGAGGAGCTGGAGTTCGAGCGCGCCGCGCGGCTGCGGGACGATCTGGGCGCGTTGCGGCGCGCGATGGAGAAACAAGCCGTGGTCTTCGGCGACGGCACGGACGCCGATGTCGTCGCGTTCGCGCACGACGAGCTGGAAGCCGCCGTCCAGGTGTTCCACGTGCGCGGCGGGCGCGTGCGCGGGCAGCGCGGCTGGGTGATCGACAAGGCCGAGGAAATGGACGTCCAGGCGCTGGTCGACCACTTCCTCACCCAGTTCTACGGCGAGGAATCCGACCGCGCGGGCCGCGACGACGTCGAGACCGGTCCGGTCGTCCCGCGCGAGGTGCTGGTGCCGGAGCTGCCCGCGGACGCCGACGCGGTCGCGGAGTGGCTGTCCGGCCTGCGCGGGTCGCGGGTACGGCTGCGGGTCGCGCAGCGCGGAGACAAGAAGGCGCTCGCGGAAACGGTGGAGCGCAACGCCAAGGAAGCGTTCACCCAGCACAAACTGCGCCGCGCGGGCGATCTCACCGCGCGGTCCGCGGCGCTGCAGGAACTTCAGGACTACCTGGCGCTCGACAGCGCGCCGCTGCGCATCGAATGCATCGACATCAGCCACATCCAGGGCAGCGACGTCGTGGCGTCGCTGGTGGTGTTCGAGGACGGGCTGCCGCGCAAGTCCGAGTACCGCAAGTTCGCGCTGCGCGAGGCGGCGACGGAGGGCGACGTCGCGTCCATCGCCGAGGTCGTGCGGCGGCGGTTCTACCGGTACCTCAAGGAAACGGCCGAAAACGCCGAGGAGACAACGGAAACCGCGTCGGAGACCGCGGACGAGGCGGTCCGGCCGGTGCGCGCCGGGATCGACCCGGAGACCGGCCGCCCGCGCAAGTTCGCCTACCCGCCCAACCTGCTGGTCGTCGACGGCGCGGGCCCGCAGGCCACCGCGGCCGCGGACGTGCTCGCCGAACTGGGCATCACCGACATCGCCGTCGTCGGGCTCGCGAAGCGGCTCGAAGAGGTGTGGCTGCCCGGCGAACCGGATCCGATGATCCTGCCGCGCACGTCGGACGCGCTGTATCTGCTGCAGCGGCTTCGCGACGAGGCGCACCGGTTCGCCATTCGCTACCACCGCGAAAAGCGCGCCAAGCGCATGCAGACGTCCGAATTGGACAGTGTGCCCGGACTCGGGCAGGCTCGGCGCACCGCGCTGATCAAGCACTTCGGCTCGGTGAAAAAGCTCAAACAGGCCCGGGTCGAGGAAATCGAAGCGGTGCCCGGCTTCGGCAGGCGCACTGCCGAGGCCGTGGTGGCGGCACTGGCCGGGGAGACCGGCGCCGCACCGCGGGCAGTACCGGGAGGGGACCAGGGGTCGTGATCGGGAAGGAAGCACAGACGTGAGTGCGGAAGAGGAAAAGCGGGGCAGCGGGATGGAGGTCGCGGTCGTCAGCGGCCTGTCCGGCGCGGGCCGCTCCACGGCGGCCAAATGCCTGGAGGACCTCGGCTGGTTCGTGGTCGACAACCTGCCGCCGGAGCTGATCGCCACCATGGTCGAGCTCGGCGCGCAGGCACGGGGGGCGATCACGAAGGTTGCGGTGGTGATGGACGTGCGCTCGCGCGCGTTCACCGACGACCTCGCCTCGGTCATCAAGGACCTCGACGCGCGCGGGTACAAGCCGCGCGTGCTGTTCCTGGAGGCCACCGACGCGGTGCTGGTGCGCCGCTTCGAGTCGGTCCGCCGCGGCCACCCGATGCAGGGCGACGGCAGGCTCGCCGACGGCATCACCGCCGAGCGCAAACTGCTTTCGCCGCTGCGCGAGGAAGCCGACCTGGTGCTCGACACGTCCGCGCTGTCGGTGCACGACCTGCGCGCGAAAATAGAGGACGCGTTCGGTTCCGAGGCCAGCACGCAGACCCGCGTCACCGTGCTGTCCTTCGGCTACAAGTACGGTTTGCCGATGGACGCCGACCTGGTGATGGACGTGCGGTTCCTGCCGAACCCGTTCTGGATCCCGGAGCTGCGCGAGCACACCGGCCTCGACGGCGAGGTGCGCAACTACGTGCTGTCGCAGGAAGGCGCCGAGGAATTCCTCGACCGCTACCACCAGCTGCTGCGGCTCATCGGCGCGGGCTACAAGCGCGAGGGCAAGCGGTACCTGACGCTCGCGGTCGGCTGCACCGGCGGCAAGCACCGCAGCGTCGCGATCTCCGAGGAACTCGCCCAGCGACTGTCCAATGAGGACGGCATGGCAGTAAAGGTGGTGCACCGGGATCTTGGCCGGGAGTGACGTGCGCGCGGTGGCGCTGGGCGGAGGACACGGGCTGCACGCGACGCTGACCGCGCTCCGGCGGATCACCCGCGCCGTCACGGCGGTGGTCACGGTGGCCGACGACGGCGGGTCGTCCGGCAGGCTGCGGCGCGAACTGGGGCTGCTGCCGCCGGGCGACCTGCGCCAGGCGTTCGCCGCCTTCGCCGCGGAGGACGGCGGGCGGCTGTGGGCGGAGGTGTTCCAGCACCGCTTCGGCGGCGACGGCGCGCTCGCCGGGCACGCGGTCGGCAACCTGCTGCTCGCCGGGCTGTTCGAGGTGCTCGGCGACCCGGTGGCCGCGCTCGACGAGGCGAGCAGGCTGATGGGCATCTCCGGCCGGGTGCTGCCGATGTCGCCGGAGCCGCTGGAGATCGAGGGCGAGGTCAGCGGCCTGGACAGCGAAGACCCGGACGCGATCCGGCGCATCCGCGGCCAGGTCGCGGTCGCGAGCACGCCCGGCCAGGTGCACCGCATCACGCTGCACCCGGCCGGCCGCCAGGAGCGCCCGCCGCGCGGCTGCCCGGAGGCGATCGAGGCGGTGCTGGAGGCGGACGTCGTGTTCCTCGGCCCCGGCTCGTGGTTCACCAGCGTGCTGCCGCATCTTCTGGTCCCGGATCTGCACGACGCGCTCGTGCGCACGACGGCGACGAAGGTCGTCGTGCTGAACTTGGTCCCCCAACCGGGGGAAACCGGCGGATTCTCCCCGGAGCGGCATCTGGACGTACTCTTCGAGCACGCGCCCGCGCTGCGGGTCGACGCCGTCGTCGCGGACCGTGATTCCGTCCCTGACCCGGCAAGCCTGCGCCGGGCGGCCGAACGCCTCGGGGCGAGGGCCTGCCTGGGGGCGGTGGCCGACCCGGTCGTGGCGGGACGGCATGATCCTGGTGCGCTCGCCCAGTGCATGCGAGAGGCACTCGGCCTCGGCGGGGAGCACTGTGGGTGACGGCGGGCGCGCAGCGAAAGGCAGGAGGGGCAGTACATGGCGATGACCGCCGCGGTGAAAGACGAACTGAGCCGGCTCGAGATCACGAAGATCGGGCCGCGCCGGGCGGAGGTCGCGTCGCTGCTTCGCTTCGCGGGCGGGCTGCACATCGTGGCCGGCCGGGTGGTGGTCGAAGCGGAGCTGGACACGGGTTCGGTCGCGCGGCGGCTGCGCAAGGAGATCCACGAGCTGTACGGACATCATTCGGACGTCCACGTGATCACCGCGAGCGGCGGCCTGCGCAAGGGGACGCGCTACGTCGTGCGCGTGGTGAAGGACGGCGAGGGCCTGGCGCGCCAGACGGGTTTGATCGACCAGCGCGGCCGCCCCGTGCGCGGCCTGCCCGCCGCCGTGGTGTCCGGCGGAGTGGCCGACGCCGAAGCAGCCTGGCGCGGCGCCTTCCTGGCCCACGGTTCGCTGACTGAACCGGGCCGCTCGTCTTCCCTGGAAGTGACCTGCCCCGGCCCGGAAGCGGCCTTGGCCCTGGTCGGCGCGGCGCGGCGGATGGGCATCCAAGCGAAGTCCCGTGAAGTGCGGGGCGCGGACCGCGTCGTGGTCCGAGACGGCGACGCCATCGGCGCCCTGCTGACCCGTCTGGGCGCGCACACGAGCGTGCTGCAGTGGGAAGAACGCCGGATGCGCCGGGAAGTGCGAGCGACCGCCAACCGCCTCGCGAACTTCGACGACGCGAACCTGCGCCGCTCGGCCCGCGCCGCCGTGGCCGCGGCCGCCCGGGTGGAACGCGCCTTGGAGATCCTCGGCGACACCGCTCCCGACCACCTGCTCGCCGCCGGACGTCTGCGCCTGTCGAACCGCCAGGCGTCGCTCGAGGAACTGGGCCAGCTCTCCGACCCGCAGATGACGAAAGATGCCGTGGCCGGACGGATCCGCCGGCTGCTGGCGATGGCGGACAAGCGGGCGAAGGAACTGAGCATCCCGGACACCGAATCGGCGGTGACCCCGGAAATGCTGGAAGAAGAAGCCTGACACGCTTGACGGCGGGGTTCTAGGCGGGGATGCCTAGCCCCGCCGCGGTGGTTTGGCTGGGGGAGAGCGGCCTGCCTGGCCCGGTTTGTGGCTTTCTCAGGTGGAAGCCCGCTTCGCCCGGTCGCGTTGGTCTGGCGGCCAGCCTGCTCCGTTCGCGGTGGCTGGCGAGGGTCGACCCGCCAAGATCCGCGCGACAAGAAGCCGCGTCGGAGGATCAGCCGTGGTCGCCCGGGGCCTGCGTGATCGTTGGCGGGAGTCTCGTGAGTGTTCATGCCGGTTCTAACCGGCAAAAACGCTCACGAGAGTGCGCCCGCCGAAGAACCTCGCCACGCTGGCCGAGCCCGGCATCATCCCTTGCCCCGCGAACCTCCCGCTACGCCTTCCGTACCACGCCCCACCCCACCCTGCGCTTTCCGCACCACCTGCCCGCCCCCCAACCGCGCCGTCCCGGCCGTCAAGACTTCGTCCACAGTGGACAAATCACCCCCGCCACACCACCGTCTTCGCTACCGTAGGGGGCATGATCGATCTGCCGCTCTCCGCACTTGAACTCGCGCTGGTCGAGGCCGGGCAGTCGGCCACCGCGGCGCTCGAACCGCTCTCCGCTGTCGCGCGCCGGGTCGACGAGCTCGGCTACCGCAGGCTCTGGTTTGCCGAGCATCACGGTTCCCCGGCCATCGCCAGTGCCTCCCCGCAGGTGCTCGCGGCGCACGCGGGTGCGGTGACGTCCCGGGTCCGGGTCGGGTCCGGCGGCGTTCTCGCGCCCAATCACGCCCCGTTCGCGTTGGCGGAGCAGTTCGGCACCCTGTCCGCGCTCAACGGCGGCCGGGTCGATCTCGGGGTGGGACGGGGGCCGGGCGCGCTCGATCCGGACATCATCCGGGCGCTGCGCCGCGGAGCCGAGCCAGCCCAGGAAGCCGACTATCACGCTGACGTTGACGAGCTCCTGAAGCATCTCGGCAGCGACAAGGTCCTCCCCGGCGGAGTGACCGTGCCGGAGCCGTGGCTGCTCAGTTCCAGTCCGGCGGGCGCGGAGGTGGCAGCTGAGCGCGGGTTGCCGATCGCGTTCGCGCATCACATCCGGCCGGACAACACGGCGCCCTCGCTGGAGCGGTACCGGGAGAAGTTCCGGCCGTCGAAGTGGCGCTTCGAGCCGTACGTGCTGTTGTGCGTCGAGACGATCTGCGCGGACACCGAGGCCGAAGCCGAATACCTCTCCGGGCCGATGAACGTCCTCAAGTCCCATCTGCTCACCGGCGGCGGGGGAGACCAGCCGATGCTCACGCCGGACGAGGCCGCCGGGTACGAGTTCGCGCCGGAGATGGTTCCGCAGCTCGAACACTTCCGCGCGGCTCAGGCGTACGGCGAGCGGGAGCAGGTCCAGGCGCGGCTCGCGGAGCTGGCGAAGCAGACCGGCGCGGACGAAATCATGGTCACGGTCCCCGTCTTCGACGCGAAGGCGCGAATCCGCTGCTACGAACTGGTGAAAGAATAAGGTGCGGCAGGGGTGACCGGCGCCGCTCCGGTCACCCCTGCCGCGGCTTTATCCGGCGAACGCCGCGCCGGGGAACTTCAGCTGCACCACCACGTTGTCGATGGTGTCCGGCGTGCCGCCGAGCTTGTCGTTGTTCGTCGAGGTCACCCAGAGGCGCCCGTCCGGCGTCTTGGTCACCGAGCGCAGCCGGCCCCAGCGGCCGGAGAACACCGCCGACACGGTGCCCACGCTGTCGCCCTTGATCTGCGTCGCGAACAACTGCTTGCCGGTCACCGCCGCGATGTAGATCCAGTCGTTCACGATCTCGATGCCCGACGGCCCGGCCTGCGAGGTCGGCCACGTCTTCTTCGGCGCGATCGTCCCCTTGCAGTCGCCGATCGTGCCCTCGCACGCCGACCAGCCGTAGTTGCCGCCCTTCTGGATCAGGTTCAGCTCGTCCTGGCTGCTCTCGCCGAACTCCGACGACCACAGCCGCCCCTGCGAATCCCAGGCGAGGCCCTGCGGGTTGCGGTGCCCGTAGCTCCAGACGTACCGCGCGTTGCCGCCGGTGGCGTAGAACGGGTTGTCGCTCGGCGCGGAACCGTCCGGGTTGAGCCGGAGGATCTTGCCGTTGAGCGAGCTCTTGTTCTGCGCGTTGGCCTTGACCTTCGCGTCGCCGACGGTGGCGTACAGCTTGCCGTCCGGGCCGAACGCGATCCGGCCGCCGTTGTGGTACTGGTTCTTCGACATCCCGGTCAGCACCGGCGTGGTGGTCTTCGACAGCGTGGCGCCGTCGTAGGTGACCTTCACGATCCGGTTGTCGCTGGACGACGTGTGGTACAGGTACACCGCGTGGTCGGTGTTCCACTGCGGCGAAATCGCCAGCCCGAGCAGGCCGCCCTCGCCGTTCGTGGTGACCACGCCGGGGATCTTGCCGAGCGTCGTCTTCTTGCCGTCCGGGGTGATCTGCAGCAGTTCGAACCGGTCCCGTTCGGTCACCAAGGCGTTGCCGTTCGGCAGGAAACCGACCGCCCAGCCGAGGTCGACCTTCGCGATGTCCTTGTCGTACGACGGGATTCCGCCGCCCGCACCGCTGCTGCTGGTCGTCTTCGCGGTGACCGCGTTGCTCGCCGCGGAGGCGTTTCCGTTGGGGTCACGGGCTTTCACTGTGAACGTGTAGGACGTGTTCGGCTTGAGGTCGGTGACCGTCGCCGAAGTCTGCGACGTGGTCGAGACGACGGTGCCGCCCTGGTACACGTCATAGCCCGCGATCGAGCCGCTGTCGTCGGTGGAAGCCTTCCAGGACAACGAAATGCTGTCCGAAGTGCTGCCGGTGACCTTGAGCGAACCGGGCACGCTCGGCGGGGTTTTGTCGTCGCTGGGCGGGGTTTTCACGCCGACGACGTTGCTCGGCTGGGACGGGTTGCCCGCCGCGTCGTAGGCGATCACCGAAATGTCGTACGACGTGTTCGGCGTCAGCTGGTCGACGGTCGCCGAGGTGGTCTTGCCGTCCACGACCTTCAGCGTGTTGCCGCCGCGGTTGATCTCGTACCGCGTGACGCCGACGTTGTCCGTCGCCGCGTCCCAGCGGAAATCGGCCGCGGTGGGCCGGATGTTCGACGCCTGGAAGTTCTTCGGCGGCGTCGGCGGCTCGGTGTCGACCGGGGCGCTGAAGCTGTCGGTGATCTTGTCGGTGTTGGGCCCGCCGTTCGCGGACGCCGAAACGGTGCGGACGTGGTTGACGCCCGCGGTGAGCTGGACGGTCGCAGTGACGGTCTTCCACGTCGTCCAGGAACCCGTGCCGGGGAAGGAAACCGTGCCCTTGTCGCCGCCGTCGACCACGAGCTTCATCGGCCGGTCGTCGGCGGTTCCGTTGGCATAGCGGAAAGTCAGCGTGTGCGTGCCGGCCTGTGCCGCGTTGACCGAGTAGTCGGCGTAGCTGCCGACGACGTTTTCGAAATCCACGAATCCCTTGCCGGAGTAGCCGGAGTGGTTCGTGGCGATTTTGGCCTGGGAGAGCGTCGCGTCCTCGGACTCGTAATCCCCGGTCGCCGCGGTGGCGGTCACGGGGGTCAGCAGTGCGCAGCCGAGCGCGGTCGCCGCGGTACCGGCGAACAGCGCGCTCAACGTCGAGCGTCGTGCCACGGGGGCCTCCTGCTTGAGGGGGATCGGGGCGGCGGCGGGGAACTGCACGGTCTTCGTTAGGAAAGTTTCCTATTTATCGGGACAGATCACACACCCTCGGCAGGTGCGGTGTCAATAGTGCGATCGCGGCATTACGCTCCGCAGCCGTGGCCGCGGAGCGCGAGCAGAAAGAACGCGTAGGTCAGAAGCCGGCGATGTCCGCCCGCGCGATCACCTTCGTGATCCTCGCCCGGACGAGGGATTCTTCGGGGACGGCGTTGCGCTTGCCGTAGGCCGGGCCGTTCTCCTCGCCCATGTACCGCGCGCCGAGCCGGGTGGCCCACTCCAGCATTTCGTCGTAGTCGTGGTGCAGTTCCGCCTCGGCGGTGAACTGGACGTACGAGAACGGCGGCCGCTGGTCGTCCACCGCGAGCGAGAGCCGCGCGTCGCGGCGCAGGGCCTTGCCCTTGAGCGTGTCCGTGCCGGTGGTGAAGATCAGCTCGTCGCCGTTCGGTCCCTCGTTCAGCAAGAACCACACCGGCGTGACGACCGGGGCCCCGTTGGCCCGCACGATCCCCAGCATCCCGGTCCGCGTGCCCTCGCTCGCGAACTTCCACCACTCCGCCCTGGTCATCTCCCGCATGCCCGCCACGCTAGCCGTCCGCGTGTGCGGGCTCCCGGCCGGGCCGACTAGCCTGACCTGCTGTGCGATACGACGAGATGGGCGCCGCTGGGCTCGCCGACGAGGGGCTGACCCGTCGGCTGAAGGCGCTCGCCTGCACCGCGCCGTTGCACGACCTCGACGCGCGCAAGGCGAAGCTCGACTGGGCCGACGCCACGGTGTACCAGATGGCCGAGATCGCGCTGCACACGATCGACCAGGTCACCATCGCGATGGACTTCGACACCGGCGCGGGCCACGACCAGGTCATCGACCGGCTGCTGCCGTTCATCTCGCTGCAGGCGCCCTCGCGGATGCCGGACGAGCACGTGCGCGTGGCGAAGTGGGTGCTGGACAACCTGATCAACGTCGGCACCACCGACCGCGGCTTCCGGCGCGTGTACGGCTCGCTCGGCCCCGGCGGCTACCAGCGCCGCCAGTTCGACTTCAAGCTGCTGGTCGAGCTGGCCGCCCCCGACGGCGAGGTCTACCTGCGCGCCACCGACGAGGCGATCAACGTGCTGGTCGGCGCGCTGGACACGGACGTCGAGTCGGCGCAGATCGCGGCCGAGGTGAAGCTGGAGAACCTGATCAACCGCGGCCGCCTCGCCGACGCGAAGCTCGCCGCGGAGCAGGCGCGCTACCGCACCGTGCAGTACGGCGAGACGCTGCGCGCGAAGCTTGACGCGACCCGCCGCGACGTGCGCGCGGTCGACTGGGAGAGCGAGGTGCCGGAGCTGATCGAATCGGCGCTCGGGCACATCGAGTCCCGGTTCCGCGCGGAGAACGCGATCCTGAAGAACATCACCACCGCGCGGGACGAGTCCGAGGACGCCGACCACAAGCGCCGCGCCGCCGAACTGGTCGACATCGTCGCCGACTGCATCCGGCGGCACACCCGCCTCCAGTCGCGGCTCGCCGACGCGGGCGCGGTCTTCCGCGCCGAACAGGACCGCCAGCAGTTCTCCGGACCGCCGCAGCGGGCCACGATCGACCTGTTCGGCCAGCTCCTGATGCCGACGCTCGGGCTGCCGCTCGCCGACGCCACCGCGCCCGCCGAGCACTTCTTCCACGCGGTCGCCGGGATCACGACGCCGGTCGTGCCGTCGCTGTCCTCGCTGGTGTCGCTGCTGCTGCGGCCCGCTCCGGAACGCGACCAGCTGGTCGGCGAGGTGCCGGAGCCGGAGCTGGTGCCCGCCGAGGTGACCGACCGGTTCGGCGACGACGTGTGGCGGCTCGCCGACGAACTGCTCGACCTGCCCGACGTGCCGCGGCGGCTGTCCGGGCTGCTGGAGGACGCGCGCCGCTCCGGGCAGCCGAACCTGGCGTCCCTGGTCGCGCTGCGTGCGCTGCACGCCTACAGTCCCGAGGTCGGCGCGGCGCGCCGGCAGGGGGAACGCCAGGTGCTGCTCGCCGTCGACGACGGCACCCTGCTCGACGACCCGGAGTTCGGCGGGGCCGATCTGCTGCTGATCACCGCGGAGGTCGAACGAGCTGACGACGAGACCGAGGAGGTCGCCTGATGCCGGTGACGCACACGAGCGTCGACGCCGAGGCCGCCGCGCGCCTCGTCGCGTTCGGGATGCGCCCGAAGCAGCTGCCCGCCCGCGACGTCGTGTACGGCGAGCTGGTGCGCCGCTACGGCGAGGACAACGCGTTCAAGGCGCTCACCCACGCGGTCGCGTCCGGGCTCGGGCTGATGGTGCTGGAGGTGACGCAGCAGGCCGGATGCGTGCTCGCGGCCACTGACGAGTCCGTCTTCGAGATCAAGATGGACAGCTACGCGCGGCAGGCCAAGATCCGCGAGCGGCGCGAGACGGAAAAGGTGCTGCACGGCCTGATCCACCTCGCGACGGCCGCGCTCGGCTACCCGCGGCCGGACGACCTGGCCAACGACACCTACATCGGCCGGGTGAGCGTCGAGCAGGTCGACGCGATGGTCCGCGAAGCCGCGCGGGTGCTAGACGAGCGCGCGCAGCTGGCCGAGGCGAACAACGACCCGCTCGCGGACGCGCCGGAGCTGGAGCAGGCGTGGCGCGCGTACGCTCGACGTCCGGCCGCAGCGGCGACGAAGGACGGCCGGATGGCGGCGGACACCACGCGCGGCATGGTGTCGCGGGCGCTGCGATTCCTTGCCGATCAAGGCTTTCTGGTGCAGGTGAGCGACGAGCAGGGCGGCACGTACCGCACGACGCCGCGGTACCAGATCCAGGTCCGGGAGCTGGCCGCGGACGCCGCGTTTGACGACCTGCTCGCGCTCGATGTCGTCGCGGTCGCTGGGGCCGGGGGAACGCTGCGCGCGACGGCCTCGGACACGCTGCAGTAAGAGGGGACGGGAATGTACGAGCTTTCGCGGGTCCGCCTGCATTCGGTGGGCCCGGCGGGCGCCCGGTACCAGGACGTGGTGCTGGACTTCAGCGGCGTCGGGGCCACGATCACCGCGCCGAAGCAGGACGCGTTGTTCTCCGCGGGCATCCACGCCGGCGGGCCGGTGCGCCGCCCGTCTCCGGCGAGCGTGCTGTTCCTGGAGAACGGCGGCGGCAAGTCCGTGCTGATCAAGCTGATCTTCTCGGTGATGCTGCCCGGGCGGCGCCAGGTCGTCGGCACCACGAGCACGAAGGTGCTGGAGAAGTTCGTGACGGCCAAGGACGTCGCGCACGTGGTGCTGGAGTGGCTGCACGTCGAGACCGGCCAGCGGGTGATCACCGGCAAGGTGTCGGAGTGGCGCGGGCACGTGACGTCGGCGGACTCGGAAAACCTCGTCGACTCCTGGTACTGCTTCCGGCCGACCGCCGACGTCGCGCTCGATTCGCTGCCGCTGACCGAGGACGGCCGTCTGCTGACGATGTCCGGGTTCCACGACCGGATCGCGGGCGCGGCGATGGCCGAACCGGAGCTGGAGCTGTTCTGGACGCGCCGGCACCACGAGTGGACCGGGCGGCTCGACCAGCTCGGTCTCGACACCGAGCTGTTCCGCTACCAGCGCGCGATGAACGCGGGCGAGGGCGAGGCGGCCGACGCGTTCCAGTTCTCCACTGACGAGGCGTTCGTGGAGTTCCTGTTGCGCGCGGTGCTGTCCGAGGACGAGCCGAAGGACCTCGCCGAGGTCGTGTCGACGTACGCGAACAACCTCGCGCAGCGCGGCGATCTGATGGCGGAGAAGGAATTCGTCGAGGGCGCGCTGGAACTGCTCGGTCCGCTGGCCGAGGAGGAAGGCGTGGCCGCGGCTTCGCGCCGGATCGCCGAATCGGCGCGTGAGGACCTCGGTGAGCTGGCCGGGCGGATCCACGCGCGCAACGAGCTGGAGAACGCGCGGCTGTCGGGGCTGGAAGAACACGTCGAGGAAGTGCGCAGTGCGGAAAAGCTCGCCGAGGGCGACCATCGGCGGCTGACCGCGGGCGTCACCGAGCTGCGGCGGCTGGTCGCGGTGCTGCGGCTGGAAGAAGCGCAGATCGAACGCGAGCGCGTCGACGGCGAGCTGGCCGAGGCGAAGACGCAGGCGGAAGCGTGGCGCGAAACCGCGACCGTGCTGAACCGGCTGAACGCCGCGCGCAAGGCGAAAGACCTGCGGGAGCTGGTCGGAAACCGCGAGGAGAAGGCGAAGCCCGCGTTGGCCGCCCGGGATGCGGCGGCGGTCGCGTTGGGGCGCGGTTTGCTTTCGTTGGCGCGTGACGCGCAGCGGCAGGCGGACAAAGCCGAGGCGCACGCGGACGCGTTGCGCGCCGAAGCGGAGAAGGCGCAGGTCGAGCGGGACGAGGCGGCGAACCTGGCTGCTGGTCGTCGGGCTGAGGCGCGTGGACTTTCGTCGCGGATTGCTGAGCTGCGCGAGGAAATCTCCGAGTCTGTCCGAAGTGGACTGTTGCCCTCCGGGGCGGATGTCGCCGAAGCCGCGCGGTCCGCGCGGGCGGAAGCCGAGGCCGCGGCGGCGGAGTCCGTTCGCCGGGAACAGGAACTCGACCGCGTCGGCGAGGATCTGCAAGCGGCGCAGCGTTCGGTGAACGAGGCGCATCAGCTCGCCGGGTCCACTCAGGACCGTCTCGTGCGGGCGGCCGAAGACCTCGAACGCGCGCACCGGCGGACCGACGCGCTGGCCGCGGAACCGCGGTTGATGGAGCTGCTCGGCGCGGACGACGTCAAGCTGGAGAGCGATCTTCCGGTCCTGCTGCAGCGGTTGCGCGACGCGAGCGCGGCGGTGGAGAAGGAACAGACCGCGCTGCGGATGGAGGAGTCGGCCGACGAGCGGGCGCTGGCCGCGCTCGGATCGGGCGGGCTGCTGCCGCCGCCGGAAGACGTCCAGGCCGCGCTGGATGCGTTGGAGCAGGCGGGAATCACCGCGTGGTCGGGCTGGCGTTATCTGTCCAAACTGGACTCGGTGCGGCGCGACGAGGTGCTGGAGCGGATGCCGCAGCTCGTCGCCGGCGTGCTGCTGAACGACGCGGCGCAGGTGAAGCGGGCACGGGAAGTGCTGGCGGCCTCGCGGCTGCTGCCGAGCGCGGTGATCGCGGTCGGGACCACGGACGCGTTCCAAAAGGACGGTCCGGCCGCGGCGGGTGTCGAGTTCCTCGTGCCGCCGAACCCGGCGATGTACGACGAGGAAGCCGCGGACACCGAGCGGGAAGCCGTGGCGCAGCGGCACGCCGAACGGCAGCGTCGGCTGGAGCAGTTGTCGGAGTCACTGGCGGCCGATGGCGCGTTGACGTGGAAGCTCACCACCTGGCGCGAGGACTATCCGGCCGGGGCGATCGGAACGCTTGCTGAGCAGGCTGAAAGCGCTCGCGTCGCCCGGGAGACCGCGCAGACCGCGCTCGCGCAGGCGGAGGCGGAATTCGCCCGGTTGAGCGAAAAAATCACCGCCTTGCGGGAGCGAGTCCCGGCGTTGCGGACCGCAGCGGCAGAAGCCGAGGAGAAGGCGCGTCGGCTCGGCGAACTGTCCACTCGGGCCGCGCGTGTCGCGGAGTGGACCGAAGAAGTCGAGCGGGCAACGGAAATCGCGGAACGCGCGGAGACCTCGGCAGCTGAGGCATCGGCGCGAGCGGCGCGGTTGCGCGAGCAGGCGGCGGAGGAGCAGCGGACCGCTGACGGACACCGTCGCACGGTCACGACGGCACGGTCCGAGCTGGCCGAGGTGCCGGGCGCGGCCGAACTGCCGGAGGATGTCGAAGCGCCTTCGGAACCGGTGGACGCGTTGCGACGCACCTTCGTGTCGGCTTCCGAGTCGTACGCGAAGGTCGAGGTCGGCAGTGATCTCCGGGCCGAGTTGGAGCAGGCGGAATCCGCTGAGGCAGCGGCGTCGTCGGCCTTGGAAGCGCTGGACGAAGAGGTCCGGGTGCGCGCGGGGGCGTTGCTGGAGACGCCGGACGGCTCGGACGCTTCCACCCGGGCGGCGGCGTTGGCGCGGGCGCGGCGGGTCGTCGATGCGCTGGAGGAGGAACGCACCGAGGCGATCGGCCAGGTGTCGACGCGCCGGGCGGAGCTGGACGTGCTGCCGTTGCAGACCGGCGTCGCTTCTCCGGCTGAGCGGCCGCGCGACATCGAGCACGGCCTCGAGCTGATCGACGCGGCTTCGCTGGAAGTGTCTGCGGCGGCCCGGAAATGGGAAGAGCTGCAGGAACGCCGGGCGGCGGCGGAAGCGACGCTGGAAGCGGGCAAGGCTTCGGCGTCCGGCTTCGGATTGCTGTCGGAATCGTTGGCGCACTTGCGTTCCGAGGAACCCGCGGACGCCTACGACGGCGACGTCGAGTCCGCGCGGACCCGGTACAACCAGCTCAACACCGTCCTGAACGACGCGCAGTCGGCGGCCGATTCCGGCGACCGGCGGGTGCGCGCGGCGGCGGACCAGCTGGCGCAGTACGCGACCGAGAAGCGGTTCGAAAAGCTCAGCACGCCGGTGCGGCAGCAGGTGATTTCCGTGAAGCGGGACCAGCTTCCCGCGCACGCGGCGGAATGGAGCGAGGCGCTGCGGCCCCGGCTGCGGACCCTCACCGACGACCTCGCGCAGATCGACCGGCACCGCGGCGGCATCATCACGCGGCTGCAGGGGATGGTCGAAGGCGCGTTGCGCACCCTGCGGTCGGCGCAGCGGGTGTCGCGGCTGCCGGACGGGCTCGGCGACTGGTCCGGCCAGGAATTCCTGCGGATCCGGTTCACTGAGCTGGAAGACCATGTGCTGGCGGAAAAACTGGGCGAGGTCGTCGACGAGGCGGCCGCGGGCAAGACCGCCGACGGCCGCGACGTGAAGCGCGACGGGCTGTCGCTGGTGCTGCGCGGGGTGCACGTCGCCGCGCCCAAGGGGTACCGGGTCGACATGCTCAAGCCGGACTCCGTGCTGCGCACCGAACGCCAGCGGGTGTCGGAAATCCGCGACGTGTTCTCCGGCGGCCAGCAGCTGACCGCGGCGATCATTCTGTACTGCACGCTCGCCGCGCTGCGCGCCAACAATCGGGGCAAGGCGCGGAACCGGCATTCGGGCGTGCTGTTCCTGGACAACCCGATCGGCCGTGCGTCCGCCGGATACCTGCTGGAACTGCAGCGGGCCGTCGCGGAGGCGCTGGGCGTGCAGCTGATCTACACGACGGGCCTGTTCGACGCGGGCGCGCTGGCAGAATTCCCGCTGATCGTGCGGCTGCGCAACGACGCGGACCTGCGGGCCGGGCGCAAGTACCTGTCGGTGGACGCGACGATCCGGAATTCCCTCGACGACCTCGGGGACCCGGACGGGGTCGCCCGGCTTTCGGCGACGCGGATGTTCAGCCGGGGGTCTTCGGCTCCCGCGGTGGACTCGTCTGCCGAAGAAGAACAACCGGCCTGACGGCTGGCGCGCGGTCTGCCCGGGCGGCACACCGCGCGCCGAGACCCGTCAGCTGACGGGCACGTACGCCAGCCCGTGGCCGCCTGCCGCTCCGGCCGCTTCAGTGTCCAATGTGGTCACCAGGGTGCGGGTCTGGAGATCGATGACCTCCACTTCGGTCGATGCCGCCCCGGACACGAACGCGATCCGGCCGTCCGGGGCGGCGAGAATCGCGAGCGGAAAGTCCGTCCGCAGGTCCATGGACCCGAGCAGTTCGTGACTGGTCGCCGAAAACGCCAGCAACCGCCCGCCCAGCTCGGCGGCCAGCACCTCGCCGGACGCCGTGCAATGGATCGGCAGCACCGGATGTTCCGTCGGCAACAGGGTTTCTAGAGTCCCGGTGACCGCGTCGAACACCCGGATCCCGGGCGCCGCGCGAACCGGCTCGGTCCCGTTTTCCAGATACGGAGCCGCGACGTACAGCCGCTTGCCGTCCCGGGAAACCTCCAGCCCTTCACTGCCGGGCACGAAGATTTTCTCGACCTCGCCACTGTCCAGGTCCACAAAGGACACGAACGGCGCTTCCTTGTTGGTCACGAACCCGCGCCGCCCGTCCGGACTGATGGCGACCCAATGCGGCCCCGGCGCGCCGGTCGCGAGATGCCGGACCGGCCGCCGCGTCGCGGTATCGACGACCACCAGACCGCCCTCGCTTTCCGGATTGGCCTCGACCGTCACGTACAGCAGCCCTCGCGTCGGATCGATCGCCAGACCGTGCGGCGCGTGATCCGGCGAGAGATCGACGACCTCCAGGACCTCGCGCGAATCCGGATCGATCGCGGTCAGCTCGGTCGCTCGTTCGCCGTGGCTGTGGTAGGCCCCGCGGCGGTACGCGCTCGCGGTCCAGACGAGGCGGTGGACGGGGTCGAAGCACAGGTCGTGCGGCTGCGCAGGCACCTCGACGGTGCCGAGATGCTTCCCGGACCCGACGTCGAAGAAGGCGACCGCCGGCCCCTTCGCGCCCGCGACCGCGAGTATCGCTTCTCGCATTGGCTCTCTCCTTTGTGTTCGGCTACGAGATCCACTCTGGGCGGCCGCGGATTGCGCGTCGATGCAAGAATCGGCATGGAATTCTTCCGCTGAACGCAAACCTTCCGGGACGGCCGTGGACCTGAACCTCTTGCGCGTGCTGGACGTCCTGCTCCAGGAAGGCAGCGTCACGCGCGCCGCGGCCAGACTGGGCAGCTCGCCCGCCGCGGTGAGCCGAACCCTCGCCAAACTGCGCCGCGCCGCCGGCGATCCCTTGCTGGTCCGCGCAGGTCAAGGCTTAGTCCCGACCCCACGCGCGCTGGAACTGAAAGACGAAGTCGCCACCCTGGTGCACCGCGCCGACCGCATCCTCGGCCCAGGCCCTGGTTTCGTCCCCGCTGACCTCCGCCGCACGTTCACCGTCCAGGCGACCGACCTGGTCGTGAGCGGCCTGGCTGGTTCTCTGACTGCCCGCCTCCGCGCCGAAGCCCCGCACGTCGAGGTCATCTTCGTCCCGGAGTCCACAGAGGACAGCGGAGCCTTGCGCGACGGCCGGGTAGACCTGGAAATCGGCGCCGCCGGTCACCACGATCCGGAAACCCGCACGGAGCCGTTGGTGCGCTCGACGGTCCTAGGCATTGCGCGCCAAGGGAATCCGCTCTTCTCTGCCCCCATCGATCCGGTTTCCTTCGCCGCCGCCGACCACATCGGCATCTCCCGCCGAGGCAAGCAACAAGGCCCGATCGACGCCGCCCTCGCCCGGCTGGGTCTGCACCGCCGAGTCGCCGCGGTCGTCCCCGGCCACCCGAGCGCCCTGATTTTGGCGAGCGAGAGCGACCTGGTGACCATCGGCATCGCAGGCTGGCTGGACCCGTTGCTGGCCGCTCTGGGCCTGCTGACGTTCGCCATCCCGCTCGACCTGCCGCCCGTCGAACTGGGCCTGGCCTGGCATCCCCGGACGGCAGCCGATCCCGCCCAGGCCTGGTTCCGGAACCACGTGCGCGCCGCACTGCTCGCATCCTCCTGACCAGCGCGGATGCGTTCTTTGTCGGACCTAGCTGGTAGGAATCAAGTCGTGAAGATGACCCTCGCCCAACGCCGGGCCCGCCTCGGCATACGCCACCACCTCGCGGCACGGGCGACGACCGTCGAGGAAGCAGTCGGCGGCGTCGTCGCGCTGCACGCCACCGATCCCGCTTCGGTGTACCTGTCCGCCTGGTCGCGCGTGCGTGACGTCTCGATCGCCGACGTCGAGGACGCGCTGTACTCCCGGCGCACCCTGCTGCGCATCCTGGGCATGCGGCGCACCGTTTTCGTCACCGACGTCGCCACTGCCGGTGCGGTGCAAGCCGCGTGCTCATACGACGTCGCCGCCCGGCAACGCCGCTTGCTCGAGAAGCAGCTGGGCACCCTGGGCCATCCGGAGAATGTCGCGCGTCCTGGCGAATGGCTGGACGAGGTCATGGCGAGCGTCGAAAAAGCCTTGCGCGCCAGGGGATCGGCGACCGCTCAGCAACTGACGGACGACGAACCGCGCCTGCGGCAGCAACTGCTGATGGCGAAGGGAAAACCGTACGAGTCGATCGGCAACGTCACCAGCCGAGTGCTGTTCCAGCTGGCCGCAGAGGGACACATCGTGCGCGGACGCCCGCGGGGGAGTTGGCAGAGCACGCAGTACCACTGGTCCCCGCTGACGGATTGGCTGGCAAACGCCGAGGGGTCGGCTGGTTCTGGCGCTGGCCGTGGAGGCAAAACCGGTGCTGGGTCCGGCAGCCCCGCCCTCGTCCCCGCCGACTCGCCGGGCTCTACTGCTGGGAATCCGCGCCACTCCGTTCCCGGCGTCGCGGGCTCGGGTTCTGGAACCAGCGGGCCAGGCCGCTCCCAACCCGGCACCGCCGGACAACCAAACGGCTCTGATTTGGGCACCGTCGGCGGATCCTCCGACTGGCCAGGCCTCTCCGAAGACGAAGCCCGAGCCGCCCTGGCCCGGCGATGGCTGCACGCCTTCGGCCCCGCCCCGGTCGCCGACCTCCGCTGGTGGACGGGCTGGACGACAGGTCAGACGAAAAAGGCCCTGACCGCCGTCGCCCCCGCCGAGGTCGACCTGGACGGCGAACCAGCGATCGCCCTGCCCGACGACCTGGCTCCGGTAGCCGCGCCCGACCCGTGGATCGCCCTGCTCCCGGCCCTCGACCCGACCGCGATGGGCTGGCAGTCCCGAGACTGGTACGTCGGCCCGCACCGCCCCGCCCTGTTCGACCGCAGCGGCAACATCGGCCCGACGGTCTGGAGCGACGGCCGCATCGTCGGAGCCTGGTGCCACCGCCCGTCGGGAGAAGTCGCGGTCCGCCTGCTGGAGGACATCGGAACCGAGAAGACCGCCGCGGTGGACGCCGAGGCAGCCCGGCTGAGCGCCTGGCTGGGAGACGCCCGGGTCGTGCCGAAGTTCCGCACGCCGGTGGAGAAGGAGCTGTCCGGATAGCGCCCGTGCACGGTGCCGAACCGACCGGCGGCGGGTGGAGCTGCTGAGAGCCGGACGACCCGGCGATGGGTGGGGCAGGCGACAGCCAGACTACCCGGTGGCCGGGCTCGTGACCAGGCTGTCCAGCCTCGGGACGCCTGGCAGCCAGTCCTGCCGGGGACACGCGGACGGCCGTATACCGCGCGGCTGCCGAGTCGCCGAAGAGAGCCCGGAACGAAGCATGTCCTAAAGGTTCGGCGGGTAGGCCGCGCCTGCCCAACTCGCCCGAGGCGACCTAGACCGGCGCAGCGTGGGACGCGGCGGCTGGTGCGAGTTCGCTGTGCGCTTCGCGGGAGTCCGGTACTCGGCCGCGAATCACTCGGACGTTCGCGCGACGGGGCCCGTGCCGAGCGCATGCCGTGCCGGTTCCCGCCGGACCCCCTAGCCCTGCCGAGTTCGGCCGTCGTGCTCTTGCTGGCCGGGTTCTGCCGAGCCTGGCCCCGAGCTCCTGCTGCGCCGCTCCCGCCGAGCCCAGCCCTCGAGCCACCCCGTCTCGGTCCTGCCGACCTTGCCCCAAGCCCCCACCCGGCCAACCCGAGCCGCCCCCCTCCTCTGCCCCACCCCCGCGACCCCGCCCCACCACCCCCGGCGAAACCGTCCCGACAGCGTGAACCGGGGCACCAAGACCGATCAAGCCACTGGTCCGCTCCCGCCCCCTGACACCGCGGGAGCGTCCGCCCCGTTTTCGGTCCTCACCCGGCTGAGCTGGGTTCTTAATCGATTCTTGACGTCTCCCGGCAGTGGTGGAAGTCTCGTCAGGGCAGTCCGGGGCAACGGGGCCCGCACGCTAGGGTTGCACCGATTCCGGAAGTCGCAGAAGTCGTCCGGGGCGGGCGCCCCGGGGAACTTCCGCAGTGACCAACTTCAGCGGTCGGCGGCCGGCGCGCCGCCGCCGTGATCAACACCAGAGGAGTGGCAGCAGTGACCGTTCGCGTAGGTGTCAACGGCTTCGGCCGGATCGGCCGCAACTTCTTCCGTGCCGTGAAGGCGAGCGGTCACGACATCGAGGTCGTCGCGTTCAACGACCTCGGCGACGTCGCCACCATGGCCCACCTGCTCAAGTACGACTCGATCCTCGGCCGCTTCCCGGGCGAGGTCAGCGTCTCCGACGAGGGCATCGTCGTCGACGGCAAGACCATCAAGGCGCTCGCCGAGCGCGACCCGGCCAACCTGCCCTGGGGCGACCTGGGCGTGGACGTCGTCGTCGAGTCGACCGGCTTCTTCACCAACGCCGACGCCGCCAAGGCGCACATCGCCGGCGGCGCCAAGAAGGTCATCATCTCCGCGCCCGCCAAGGGCGAGGACCTGACCGTCGTCCTCGGCGTCAACGACGACAAGTACGACGGCTCGCAGACGATCATCTCGAACGCGTCCTGCACCACCAACTGCCTCGGCCCGCTGGCCAAGGTCCTCAACGACGCCTTCGGCATCGAGCAGGGCCTGATGACCACGATCCACGCCTACACGCAGGACCAGAACCTGCAGGACGGCCCGCACAAGGACCTGCGCCGCGCCCGCGCCGCCGCCCTGAACGTCGTCCCGGCCTCCACCGGCGCGGCCAAGGCGATCGGCCTCGTGCTGCCGGAGCTGCTCGGCAAGCTGGACGGCTACGCGCTGCGCGTCCCGGTCCCGACCGGCTCGGCCACCGACCTCACCGTCACCCTCAAGAAGTCCGCCACGGTCGAGGAGATCAACGCCGCCTACAAGGCCGCCGCCGAAGGCCCGCTGGCCGGCATCCTGAAGTACTCGGTCGACCCGATCGTGTCCTCGGACATCGTCACCGACCCGGCGTCCTGCATCTACGACTCGCCGCTCACCAAGGTGATCGGCGACCAGGTCAAGGTCGTCGGCTGGTACGACAACGAGTGGGGCTACTCCAACCGCCTCGCCGACCTGATCAAGCTCGTCGGCTCGAAGCTCTGAACCTGATGAGCGTCAAGAACCTCGACGACCTGCTGGGCGAGGGCGTTCAGGGCCGCTACGTGCTGGTGCGCAGCGACCTGAACGTCCCGCTCGACGGGTCGGCCATCACCGACGACGGCCGGGTCCGCGCCGCGCTGCCGACGATCAAGAAGCTCGCCGACGCGGGCGCGAAGGTCGTCGTCACCGCGCACCTGGGCCGCCCCAAGGGCGAGCCGGACCCGAAGTTCACGCTCGCCCCGGTCGCGAAGCGGCTCAGCGAGCTGCTCGGCGCCGAGGTCCCGCTGGCGGGCGACCTCGTCGGCGAGTCGGCGAAGGCGCTGACCGCCGGTCTGGCCGACGGCAGCGTCGTCCTGCTGGAGAACGTGCGCTTCGACGCGCGCGAGACCAGCAAGGACGCCGTCGACCGGTCCGAGCTGGCGGCCGAGCTGGCCGCGCTGACCCCGGGCGGAGCGTTCGTCTCCGACGGCTTCGGCGTCGTGCACCGCAAGCAGGCCTCGGTCTACGAGATCGCCGCGGTGCTCCCGGCGTACGCGGGCGGCCTCGTGCTGGCCGAGCTGGACGTGCTGAAGAAGCTCACCGACGACGTCAAGCGGCCGTACGTGGTCGCGCTCGGCGGCTCGAAGGTGTCCGACAAGCTCGGCGTCATCGCGAACCTGCTCACCAAGGTCGACCGGCTGCTCATCGGCGGCGGCATGGCGTACACGTTCCTCAAGGCCAAGGGCTGCGAGGTCGGCACGTCGCTGCTGCAGGAAGACCAGCTCGACCAGGTCAAGGGCTTCCTCGCCGAGGCCGAGAAGCGCGGCGTCGAACTGGTGCTGCCGGTCGACGTGCTCGCGGCCGACGGGTTCGCCGCCGACGCGGCGCACGAGGCCGTCGACGTCACCGCCATCCCGGCCGACCGCATGGGCCTCGACATCGGCCCGCGCAGCGCCGAGCTGTTCGCGCGGAAGCTCGCCGACGCGGCGACCGTCTTCTGGAACGGCCCGATGGGCGTCTTCGAATTCGAGGCGTTCGCCGGCGGCACCCGCGCGGTGGCCGAGGCGCTCGTCAAGAGCGACGCGTTCACCGTGGTCGGCGGCGGCGATTCGGCCGCCGCGGTGCGGCAGCTGGGCCTGCCCGAGGACGGCTTCTCGCACATCTCCACCGGCGGCGGCGCCTCGCTGGAGTACCTGGAAGGCAAGGAGCTGCCCGGCGTGGCGGCGCTGGAGGGGAAGAACTAAGTGGCACGCAAGCCCCTGGTGGCAGGCAACTGGAAGATGAACCTCAACCACCTCGAGGCCATCGCCCTGGTGCAGAAGATCGCCTTCGCGCTGCCGGAGAAGTACTACGCGAAGGTGGACGTGGCCGTGCTGCCGCCGTTCACCGACATCCGCAGCGTGCAGACGCTCGTCGACGCCGACAAGCTCTCCCTCACCTACGGCGCGCAGGACCTGTCGCCGCAGGACTCGGGCGCGTTCACCGGCGACATCTCCGGCCCGATGCTGGCGAAGCTGGGCTGCAGCTTCGTCACCGTCGGGCACTCGGAGCGGCGCGCGATCCACGGCGAGACCGACGAGCTGGTCAACAAGAAGGTCAAGGCCGCGCTCAAGCACGGCATCACGCCGATCCTGTGCGTGGGCGAGGAGCTCGAGATCCGCGAGGCGGGCGAGCACCTCGAGCACACCCGCAACCAGCTGATCGAGGGCCTCAAGGGGCTCAAGGCCGAGCAGGTGCAGGCCGTGGTGATCGCGTACGAGCCGGTGTGGGCCATCGGCACCGGCAAGGTCGCGACCGCAGCCGACGCCGAAGAGGTCTGCAAATCCCTGCGCGGGACGCTCTCGGAGAAGTACGGCGACGAGGTCGCCACCGCGGTCCGCGTGCTCTACGGCGGCTCGGTGAAGTCCGGGAACGTCTCCGAGCTGGTGGCCGCGGACAACATCGACGGGGCGCTGGTCGGCGGCGCGAGCCTCGACGGCGAGGAGTTCACCAAGCTCTGCGCGCTCGCCGCCGGTGGCCCGCTGCCCTGATCGTGGGCACTACCGGGTAGCCTGTGTGTTCGGTCCGTCACTAGAGCAGTGGACGAGTCCAGGGGTACGGTGAAGATCCGCACGCTGTGCGGGTTCGGCCGTACCCCTGCATGCTCCGACAAGCACAGAGGATGACATGAAGCTGTTCCTGCAAATCCTGTTGATCGCCTCCAGCGTCCTGCTGGTGGTGGCCGTGCTGCTGCACCGCGGCCGGGGCGGCGGCCTGTCGTCCCTGTTCGGCGGCGGGATGCAGTCGAGCCTCGCGGGGTCCAGCGTCGCCGAGAAGAACCTCGACCGGATCACGCTGCTGCTCGGGGCCATCTGGCTGATCAGCATCGTGGGTCTCGGCCTCCTGCTCAAGGTATGACCGGGTCCCCGGAAGGGGACTTGCGATCGGCGTGCCTATTGGGGGGCGCGCCGCCGATTCCAACGGGTGAGGATTCATGGTTGGCGGTAACGCGATTCGCGGCACCCGCGTGGGTGCCGGTCCTTCGGGCGAATCGGAGCGGGGTGAATCGGCGCCACGGCGCCGGGTGTCGTATTGGTGCGCGAACGGGCACGAAGCTCGCCCGTCGTTCGCGATGGACGCGGAAATCCCCGACGAATGGGACTGCCCGCGCTGCGGGCTCCCGGGCGGTCAGGACGAGCAGAATCCGCCCGCCGCGCCTCGTACCGAGCCGTACAAGACACATCTGGCTTACGTGAAGGAACGCCGCAGCGACGCCGACGGCGAGGCCATCCTCGCCGAAGCGCTCGAGCGCCTCCGCCAACGCCGCGAATTGATCTGAGGCACGGTTTCTCCGGGACCACCGGCTTCCCGTCCGCGAGGGCGAGGGCCGGTGGTTTTTTAGTTCCCGGGGTGGTCTGGACCGAGGCAGGTCCAGACCACCCCCGGGCGTTCCCGTGCGGTGGGGATGCCTCGGCGGTCTGGACCGCGGCCGGGTCCGGCGGTTCGGTTCGGTGGGGATTGGCTGTCGTCCGGGCGGTCCAGCCGGGCGAGAAGACGGGTGGGGACCTGTGGTGCGGTCCGGAGCGCGGGGCGTCGCCTGCGTGGTCCGGACCTTCAGGACCTTTGCGGGCCCGAAGACCCTCGGTTTGCGCCGGGGGAGTGGCTGTCGCCCGGGCGGCTCAGCCCGGCGGAGAGCTCCCGCTCGGACCGCCGGGACTGGATGCCGCCCAAGTGGTTCAGACCGCTCAGGAGCAGGTCTAGACCTCCGGAAAGGCCCGATTCCCGCTCTGGTGCCAGCAAGACCCGGCGCGGCCAAGGCTCTTGACCGGTCCAGACCAATCCCCGTCAGGTTCAGCGGTCCAGCGGATACCGCGCCCGCACCCGGAATCCGCCGTCCTCCGTCCCGGAGGTTTCGAAGCTTCCGCCCAGCAGGCGGGCGCGTTCGGCGAGTCCGGTGAGTCCGTGGCCGCCCGACGGGAAGGCCTCGCCCGCACGGCAGGCGCGGGCGTTCTCCACCTCGATGTCCAGCGCGCCGCTCGCCGCGTGGATGCGGATGGTGGCCGTCGCGCCGGGGGCGTGCTTGTGGACGTTCGTCAGGCATTCCTGCACCGTCCGGTACGCCGCCGCCGAGACCTGGCTCGGCAGGGTGTCCGGGAGCTGCTCGACGGTCAGCTGCACCGGGACGTCGCACTCGCGGATCAGGTGGTCCAGCTCGCCGATGCCGGGCCGCGGGCCGTCGTCGCCGGAGCCGGAGCGCAGCACGCTCACCAGCGAGCGCAGTTCCTCGAGCGTCCGCGTCGACAGCTGGCGGATGACCTGCGCCGTTTCCAGCGCCGGACCGTCCTTCGCCTGTGCCTGCAGCGCGCCGGCCTGCATGGCGATCAGCGTGATCTGGTGCGAAACCACGTCGTGCATCTCGCGGGCCAGCCGGGCGCGTTCCTCGGCGCGCACCGCGTCGGCGTGGAAGCGGCGTTCGCGGTCGCGGCTCTTGGCCAGCTCGCGCAGTTTCGCCGAGATCTCCGCGCGCGCCCCGATCAGCAGGCCGATCGCGATCGGCATCCCGGCCACCAGCACGCCGTAGATCCCGTCGAGGACGTGTTCGCGCCAGCTCAGTTCCGCGAACTCCGACAGCGGCCACCGCACGAACCGGCAGGTGAACACCAGTCCCGCGCCGACCCAGGTCTGCCAGTGCAGCTGCCGCCGTGTCGCGAGCATGCCGAGGTTGAGCATCGACGCGAGCTGCGCCCATCCGGCGAAGAACCCCGGTGCCGCGGCGAGCACCGCGAGGAACGGGAACCGCCGCCGCACCACGACCGCGAGGCACGCGGCGGCCGACAGGTAGAGCGAATAGGGCTGTGCTTTCGGCGGCACGACGAGCCAGACGTCGAGCACCGCCAGCAGCACGACCACCGCTTCGACGGCGATCGTCGCGACGATGGGCTTCCGGAACACGGCGAACGCCCCGGTCAGGCTGACTCGCCTGTCCCGCCGGGCGGCTCCCGCGGCGGAGCTGCTCATCGAGATGCCAGGAATCGAGAGTCCCTCAGTGCTCATCGCGGCGACCCCATTCGTCTTGTGGACTTAGTGATGAGATGCTCCGGCCACCCGATCGGGACGCGCGGCGGTGAACAAATGTGCGGATGCTAACGGGAACGTGTGTGTTGCCAGTAAGTTTCACCCAGAGTGGTTCTTGTGGTGTTGTAATCTCCACAACTGCTCCAACAGGATGAACATAGCGCGGTCGACATCACCTTGTGTCGATCACATCACCTTATGTTCACCATACGGCGGTTCCCACATACTGGTGAGCCGCTTTTTGGCGCAGTGTCAGTTACTCCGTTTGCCGCCCAGGTCGACGCCGGGTCCGTGCCACGCGTACAGGGGAGAGATCACCCGTGCGGGTGGGTGGGAAGTGTCGCTGCGCAGTCGAAGGCCGCCGCGTCGTGGCGAGCACGGACGCGGCGGCCGGGTAAGCGGGCGGGCTGAGGCTTACGCGGGCGTCTCCGCGGTCGCGACGAGAACCGCGCGGCCGAGCACGTGGCCGAACATGGTGAACCCGAGGACGGCGGGCGTCGCGTCGGCCGGGACGCCGATCGACGCGACATCCAGGGCGTGCACGACGACGAAGTAGCGGTGCTCGCCGTGGCCGGCGGGCGGGGCCGCGCCGATGAAACGGGCGGCGCCCGCGTCGCCGCGCAGCTGGAACGCGCCCTCGGGGAGTCCGGAGCCGGTGTCGTCGCCCGCGCCTTCCGGCAGGTCGGTGACGGTGGCGGGGATGTCGGCGACGGCCCAGTGCCAGAAGCCGGAGCCGGTCGGCGCGTCGGCGTCGTACACCGTGACGGCGTAGCTCTTCGTGCCTTCCGGAGCGCCGGACCAGGACAGTTGCGGCGACGTGTCCTTGCCGCCGGGCACGCCGAAGATCCCGGAGAACTGCTCGGCGGACCAGGCCGCGCCGTCGGCGACGGTCGTGCTGGTGACGGTGAAGCTCGGCACCTCGGGAAGGCGCGCGAACGGGGAGTTGGCGGACATGGGTTCCTCTCAGGAGAAGCGGTACGTCATCGACTATAACACTAATAATCGATGATTTGAGGGATCGTCTATCCTGAGGGCATGAAGCAGATGCTGTCCGAGCAGATCTACGACCAGGTCCGCGACGCGATCATGCGCGGCGAGGTCGAGCCGGGGCAGGCGCTGAAACCGCAGGAACTGGCGGCGCGGTACGAGGTCAGCCTGGCCGTGGTGCGGGAAGCGCTGGTGCGGCTGGTCGGGGAGGGCTTGGCGGAACGGCTGACGAACCGCGGATTCGCGGTGCCCTCGCTGGCGGATCGGCGGTGGCAGGAGATCGTCGAGGCGCGCCAGACGGTCGAGCCCGCGATGCTGCGGTTGTCGGTCGCGCGCGGAGACCTGGAGTGGGAGACGCGGGTGCGCGCGGCGGGGCACCGGCTCGCCCGGACGCCGATGTATGTGCCGGACGAAGGCAGCTACTACTCCGCTGCTTGGGCGGAGGCGCACCGCTTGTTCCACCGCACGCTGCTCGACGGCTGCGGGAACGCGGTGCTGCTGGAGAATTTCGACCGGATGTGGATGGCGAGCGAACTGGCCCGGCGCTGGACGGTGCACCCGGCGTACCGGCTGCCGGTGGAGGAGGTGCTCGCCCAGCACGAGGCCTTGGAGCGGGCCGCGCTGAGCCGGGACCCGGAGGAGGCGGCGGGACTGCTGACGGACCACCTCGGGGCGACGGCGGCGCTGCTGACTGGGGCGGAGACGGGGGAGTCGTGAGTGTTTACGCCGGTTAGAACCGGCGTGAACACTCACGAGCCCAGTCCGCCCGCTTCCCTTACCGGGCAACGAAAAAGGCTCCCCGCGCCACACGCGCGAGGAGCCCTTCCCGGCAAACCGTCTTACTCGGCAGGCGGCTGATACACCTTCGTCAGCTTCCCGGCCGCCTCGCGGTCGAGGAGCCACAGCGTCCGCCGGTAGCCGCGGGCGCCCGAGACGGGGATCTGCGTTTCCGGCGCACCGGCCAGTGCCTGCGCGACCGCGTCCGCCTTGGCGGTTCCTGCCGTCATCAGCCACACCTCGCGGGCGCGGCGGATGGCGGGCAGCGTCAGCGATACGCGCGTCGGCGGGGGCTTCGGGCAGTCGCGGACCGGCACTACCGAGCGCTGTGTTTCGCGCACCTCGGCGGTTTCCGGGAACAGCGACGCCGTGTGGCCCTCGCCGCCGAGGCCCAGCAGCATGATGTCGAACTCCGGCACGTCCGCGCCGGGGCCCGCCGCGTCGGAGAGGACCTTCGCGTAGGCCTCGGCGGCAGCGTCGACGTCGTCGCCGAACTCGCCGTCCGACGGGGCCATCGCGTGCACCCGCTCCGGAGCCAGCGGCACGTGGTCGAGCAGGGCTTCGCGGGCGCCCTTTTCGTTGCGCTCGTCCGAATCCGCCGGGACGAACCGTTCGTCGCCCCAGTAGATGTCCAGCCGCGACCAGTCGATCGCGTCCCGCGCGCTCGACTCCCGCAGTTCGCGCAGCACGGCGATGCCGGTGCCGCCGCCGGTGAGCACCACCGACGCGGCACCGCGGGCCGCCTGCACGTCGACGATCCGGGTCACCAAGCGGGCCGCGGCGGCCGCGGCGAGCAGGTCCGGGTTTTCGTAGACGACGACCTCGGTCCGGCTCATGAGCTGCTCTTTTCCGCCGTCTTGCGTGCCGTCTTCGGCTTCGCGGCCGCAGCGGGCTTAGCGGCGGCCGCAGGCTTGGCGGCAGCGGGCTTCGATCCGTTGGAAGCGGCGATCTTGTGCAGCCCGTGCAGCGCCGCCTCGTAGATCTCGTCCGGGTCGAGCCGCCGGAGTTCCTCGACGAGGCATTCCGGGTTGCTGCGCCGCTGCAACGCGATCCGCCGCGTCGGCTGGCCCGGCTGGGTCAGCGTGCCGACCCGCCCGTCCGGCCGCGTCAGCTCCACCGCGCCCGACTTCCGCTCCAGCTTCACCGAGATGATGCCCTGCGCGCTCGAGCTCTTGACCCGGTGCACCGGTGCCTTGAGGTACTCGGCGAGCCAGCCCGCGAGCAGTTCGGTGGACGGCGAATCCGCCTCGCCGGTGACCGTCGCGCTCGTGATCTTCTCGTACGGCGGCAGGTCCAGCGCCGACACCAGCTGCGCCCGCCAGCGGGTCAGCCGGGTCCACGCCAGGTCGGTGTCACCCTCCACATAGGACTTCGCGCGCGTGGTGAGAGACCTTATCGGGCTCTTTTCCGCGGCCGAGTCGGTGATCCGCCGCTGTGCCAGCTGACCGAGCGGGTCCTCCGCGGGAGCCTTCGGACCGGCGCCCGGCCACCAGGTGACGATCGGCGCGTCCGGCAGCAGCAGCGGCACCACGGCGCTCTGCCCCTGCGCGGCCAGCGGACCGTACAGCCGCAGCACGATGACCTCGCTCGCGCCGGCGTCGCCGCCCACGCGGATCTGGCCGTCTATCCGCGGCGCGGCCGTGCGCGCGCCCTTCGCCACGACGATCACCCGCGACGGGTGCTCGCGGCTGGCGTCGTTCGCGGCCTCGATGGCGTCCTCGAGCTTGGCGTCGTCGTCCGCGACGATCACCAGCGTCAGCACCCGGCCGAGCGCGACCTGGCCGCCCTGCTCGCGGATCTCCACCAGTTTCTTGTTCAGCGCCGACGTCGTGGTCGACGGCAGGTCGATGATCACGGACGCCTCCAGTGCCTGCCGGTACGTTCCAGCATCTCGTCAGCCGACTTCGGTCCCCAGCTGCCCGGCGGGTATTGCTCCGGCGCGGTGCCGAGCTTCGCCCAGTGCGACAGCACCGGGTCGAGGATCTCCCACGACAGCTCGACTTCCTCGTTCACCGGGAACAGCGACGGCTCGCCCAGCAGCACGTCCAGGATCAGCCGTTCGTAGGCCTCCGGCGACGATTCGGTGAACGCGTGGCCGTAGCCGAAGTCCATCGTGACGTCGCGGACCTCCATCGTGGTCCCCGGCACCTTCGACCCGAACCGCAGCGTGATGCCCTCGTCCGGCTGCACGCGGATGACCAGCGCGTTCTGCCCCAGTTCCTCGGTGGAGGTGGAGTCGAACGGCAGGTGCGGCGCGCGCTTGAACACGACCGCGATCTCGGTGACGCGGCGGCCGAGCCGCTTGCCGGTGCGCAGGTAGAACGGCACGCCCGCCCAGCGGCGGTTCTGCACCTCCAGCGTCACCGCGGCGTACGTCTCGGTCTTCGAGTCCTTCGCGAACCCGGCTTCCTGCAACAGCCCCGGCACCTTCGTGCCGCCCTGCCAGCCGCCCGCGTACTGCCCGCGCGCGGTGGTCTGGTCGAGCGGCAGCATCGGCTTGGTCGCCGCCAGCACCTTGGCCTTCTCCGACCGCAGCGCCTTCGGCTCGAACGACAGCGGCTCGTCCATCGCGGTGAAGGCGAGCAACTGCAGCAGGTGGTTCTGGATGACGTCGCGCGCGGCGCCGATCCCGTCGTAGTACCCCGCGCGGCCGCCGAGGCCGATGTCCTCGGCCATGGTGATCTGCACGTGGTCGATGAAGTTCGCGTTCCAGATCGGCTCGAACAGCTGGTTCGCGAAGCGCAGCGCCAGGATGTTCTGCACCGTCTCCTTGCCGAGGTAGTGGTCGATGCGGAACACCGACTCCTCGGGGAAGACGTCGTTCACGATCGCGTTGAGCTCCTTGGCGCTCTTGAGATCGTGCCCGAACGGCTTCTCGATGACCACGCGCCGCCAGGTGTTCTCGTCGGCCTGCGCGAGGCCCGAACGCGCCAGCTGCTTGGTCACCACCGGGAACGCGCCCGGCGGGATCGACAGGTAGAACGCGGTGTTGCCGCCGGTGCCGCGTTCCTCGTCCAGTTCGCGCACGGTCTTCGCGAGCCGGTCGAAGGCGTCGTCGTCGTCGAAAGTGCCCTGGACGAACCGGATTCCTTCGGCGAGCCGGTTCCACACCGACTCCTTGAACGGCGTCCGCGCGTGCTCGCGCACCGAATCGTGCACCAGCTCGCCGAAGTCCTGGTGTTCCCAGTCCCGGCGGGCGAAGCCGACCAGCGAGAACCCGGCGGGCAGCAGCCCGCGGTGCGCGAGGTCGTAGATGGCGGGCATGAGCTTCTTGCGCGCCAGGTCGCCGGTGACGCCGAAGATCACCAGGCTCGACGGCCCGGCGATCCGCGGCAGCCGCTTGTCGCGGGGGTCCCGCAGCGGGTTGCGCCAGGTGGTCACTGAGCGGCCTCCTGCACTGCCCGCACGAGCTCGGCGAGCCCGGCGGCGCGGTCGGTCAGGTGCAGCCGCAGCACCGGGCGCCCGTGCTCGGCGAGCACCTGGCCGTCGCCGAGCGCCTGCGCGTGCTGGAGCTGCCCCAGCGTGTACGGGCGGTCCGGCACCGACAGGTCGTCCTCGACGGCTCCGGTGATCTGCAGGAAGCTGCCGTTCTGGTGGCCGCCCTTGTGGTACTGCCCGGTGGAGTGCAGGAACCGCGGGCCCCAGCCGAACGTCGTCTGCACGCCGGTCCGCTTGGCGATTTCGCCGCGCAGCAACGAAGTCGACGCGTCGTCCAGCCGGTCGAGGTAGGCCTGCACGGCGATGTAACCGCCGTCGGCCACCGAACCGAAGAAGGCGCGCAAGACGTCGGCGAGCTTGCCGTCCGTCGAAACTCCCTCGCTGCCAAAGACTTCGACGGCACCGTCCACAGTGGCCGGTTCCTCGCCGCCCTTCAGCTTCTCCGGGTCGTCCAGCAGCGCACGCGCCGCCTTCTTGGCCGCCTCGACGTCCGGCTGGTCGAACGGGTTGATCCCGATCAGCCGTCCGACGAGCGCGGTCGCGAACTCCCACAAGAGGAACTGCGCGCCGAGCGGGCCGGTCACCGAGATCTGCGCCGCGCCCTCCGGAGCGCCGATCGCGACCGCGGTCGCGTCCTTGCCGTGGCCGGCGAACCCGGGTGCGTCCGGGCCCTCGACGGCCACCGGCAGCAGGCCGGTGCCGAGCTTGCCGGTGGACTCGGCGATCAGCTGCTCCGCCCAGTCCGGGAAACCCTTGATGCCCGAACCGGTGTCGGCCAGCACGACCTTCTCCGCGCCCGCCTCGTGCGCCGCACCCCACGCCGCCGCCAGCTGCACGGCCGGGTTCTCCGGCGCGTCCTCGGCGAGCGTTTCCGCGACCGATGCCGCCTGGTCGAGCAGCCGCGCGACGTCCGCGCCCGCGAGACCGGCCGGCACGAGGCCGAACGCGGTCAGCGCGGAGTAGCGGCCGCCGACGTGCGGGTCGGCCAGGAAGGTCTTGCGGTAGCCCTCCTTCTCCGCCAGCTCGGAGAACGGGGAGCCGGGATCGGTGACGACGACGATGCGTCGCGCCGCGTCGATCCCGGCGTCCGCGAACGCCTTGGCGAAGATCCGGCGGTGGCTGTCGGTCTCGACGGTGCCGCCGGATTTCGACGACACCACGATGACGGTGCGCTCGAGGTCGCCCGCGAGCGCGTCGGCCACCTGGCCGGGGTCGGTCGTGTCGAGAACCGTGAGCGGGACGCCGGCGGTGGCGGTGATGACCTCCGGCGCGAGCGACGAACCGCCCATGCCGGCGAGCACCACGCGGTCCACGCCCTCGCTGCGCAGTTCCGCGCGCAGCGCTTCGATTTCCCCGATCAACGGACGCGACGACTTGTGCAACGTCGTCCAGGACAATCGGATCGACGCTTCGGACTCGGCGTCCGGACCCCACAGGGTGGAGTCCTTGGCGGCGAGCTTGGCAGCGGCGCCGTCGGCGGCCAGCCGCTGCGCCAGCGGCGCTGCCTTTTCTGCCAGTTCGGCGTCGACGATCACGACGCCGGTTTCGTCCCCGCTCATGGTCTCTGGTTCAGCCCCTCGCTTTGTTCAGCTGCCCGGTCACCGTGTCCAGCAGTTCCTGCCAGGACTTCTCGAACTTCTCGACGCCTTCGGTCTCCAGCGTCACGAACACGTCCGGCACGTCGATGCCGGCCGCCGACAGCTTGTCGAAGATCGCCTGCGCCTGCTCGCCCTTTCCGGAAACCGTGTCGCCGGTGATCTCGGCGTGGTCGGCGACCGAGTCCATGGTCTTCTCGGGCATCGTGTTCACGACGTCCTTGACCACGAGCTGGTCGACGTACCGGGTGTCGGAGTAGGCCGGGTCCTTCACGCCGGTGGAGGCCCACAGCGGACGCTGCGCGTTCGCGCCGGCCTCGGCGAGTGCCTTCCACTGGTCCGTGGCGAACAGCTTCTCGAAGGCCGCGTACGCGAGCCGCGCGTTGGCGATGGCCGCCTCGCCCAGCAGCGCCTTGGCCTCGTCGGTGCCGATCGCGTTCAGCCGCTTGTCGACCTCGCTGTCCACGCGGGACACGAAGAACGACGCGACCGAGTGGATGCCCTTGAGGTCGTGGCCGTTGGCCTTCGCCTGCTCGAGACCGGCGAAGAAGGCCTTGATGACGGCCTCGTAGCGCTCGACGGAGAAGATCAGCGTGACGTTGACGCTGATGCCCTCGGCGAGCACCGCGGTGATCGCGGGCAGGCCCTCTTCGGTCGCCGGGATCTTGATCATCACGTTCGGCCGGTCGACGGTCTTCCACAGGTCCTTGGCCTCGGCCACCGTCTTGTCGGTGTCCTTCGCCAGGCGCGGGTCCACCTCGATGGACACGCGGCCGTCGACGCCGTTCGTGGCGTTGTACACGTCGCGGAACAGGTCCGCGGCGTTGCGCACGTCGGTGGTGGTCAGCTCCCGGACGGTGCCGTCGAGGTCCGCACCGCGCGCGGCGAGGTCGTTGACCTGCTCGTCGTAGGCGGCGCCCTTCGACAGCGCGTTCGCGAAGATCGTCGGGTTGGTGGTCACGCCGACGACGTGCTTGTCGCGGATGAGCCCGGCGAGGTTGCCCGAGTTCAGGCGCTCCCGCGAGAGGTCGTCCAGCCAGATCGAGACGCCTGCTTCGGACAGCTGTGCGAGCCGATCAGTGCTCATGGTTGCTCTCCCTTCAGTTCTTGGTGTTGGCGATCGAGCGGCGGGCGGCGTCGACCACGGCTTCGGCGGTGAAGCCGAACTCGCGGAAGAGCGTCGCGGCGTCGGCCGAGGCGCCGTAGTGCTCGATCGACACGTTCTCGCCGGCGTCGCCGGTGAAGCGCTGCCACGGCATCGCGATCCCGGCCTCGACCGAAACGCGGGCCTTGACCGTCGGCGGCAGGACGGCGTCCTTGTAGTCCTGGTCCTGCGCGTCGAACCACTCGACGCACGGCATCGAGACCACGCTGGCGGGGATGCCGTCGGCCTCGAGGGTCTTGCGCGCCTCGACGGCCAGCTGGACCTCGGAACCGGTCGCGATCAGCACGACCTCCGGGGCGCCGTTGGACGCCTCGGCCAGCACGTAGCCGCCCTTCTTGACGCCCTCGGCGTTCGTGCCCTCCAGCACCGGCACGTTCTGCCGGGTCAGCGCGAAGCCGGACGGGTGGTGCACGTCCTCCAGCACGGCCTTCCACGCGTACGCGGTCTCGTTGGCGTCCGCCGGGCGGACGACGTTGAGGCCCGGGATGGCGCGCAGCGCGGCGATCTGCTCGATCGGCTGGTGCGTCGGGCCGTCCTCGCCGAGACCGATCGAGTCGTGCGTCCACACGTAGATGACCGGGGCCTTCATCAGCGCGGCGAGCCGGACCGGCGGGCGCATGTAGTCGGAGAAGGTGAGGAAGGTCGCGCCGTACGGGCGGGTGCCGCCGTGCAGCGCGATGCCGTTGAGGATCGAGCCCATCGCGTGCTCGCGGATGCCGAAGTGCAGCGTGCGGCCGTACGGGTTGGTCTTCCACATGTCGGTGCCGGCCGCGGCCGGGCCGAACGAGTCGGCGCCCTTCATGGTGGTGTTGTTGCTCTCCGCGAGGTCCGCGGAACCGCCCCACAGCTCGGGCAGCGGCTCGGCCAGCGCGTTGAGCACCTCGCCGGAGGCCTTGCGGGTGGCGATGCCCTTGGCGTCGGGCTCCCACGACGGCAGGTTGTCCGCGAAGCCCTCGGGCAGCGTGCGGGTCGACAGCCGGTCGGCCAGCTTCTTGCGCTCCGGGTTCGCCGCGGCCCACGCCTCGAAGCGCTCCTGCCACTCGGCGCGCTGCTTCTCGCCGCGCTCGATCGCCTGGCGGGTGTGCGCGAGCACGGCCTCGTCGACGTCGAAGTTCTTCTCCGGGTCGAAGCCCAGCGCCTTCTTGACACCCGCGACCTCTTCCGCGCCCAGCGCCGCGCCGTGCGCCTTGCCGGTGTTCATCTTCGTCGGGGCCGGGTAGCCGATGATCGTGCGCAGCTGGATGAAGGACGGGCGCTGGGTCTCGGCCTGCGCCGCCTTGATGGCCGCCTCGATCGCGACGACGTCCTCGCCGCCCTCGACGGTCTGCACGTGCCAGCCGTAGGCCTCGTAGCGCTTCGCGACGTCCTCGGACAGCGCGATGTTGGTGTCGTCCTCGATGGAGATCTTGTTGTCGTCGTAGAAGACGATCAGGTTGCCCAGCTCCTGGCGGCCCGCGATGGACGAGGCCTCGGAGGTGACGCCCTCCTCGATGTCGCCGTCGGAGGCGATCACGTAGATGTGGTGGTCGAAGATGCTCTCGCCGGCGGGGGCGTCCGGGTCCAGCAGGCCGCGCTCGCGGCGCGCCGCCATCGCCATGCCGACGCCGTTCGCGAGGCCCTGGCCCAGCGGGCCGGTGGTGGTCTCGACGCCCTTGGTGTGCCGGTACTCCGGGTGGCCCGGGGTCTTGGAGCCCCAGCGGCGCAGCTGCTCGAGGTCTTCCAGCTCCAGGCCGAACCCGGCCAGGTACAGCTGGATGTAGAGGGTCAGGCTGGAGTGCCCGGCGGAGAGGACGAACCGGTCGCGGGCGGGCCACTCCGGGTCGGCGGGGTCGTGCCGCATCGTGCGCTGGAACAGCGTGTACGCCAGCGGCGCCAGGCTCATCGCAGTGCCCGGGTGCCCGCTGCCGCATTTTTCGACGGCGTCCGCGGCCAGCACGCGGGCGGTGTCCACGGCGCGGGTGTCGGTCTCGGTCCAGTCGGCCGGCACGTTGCGCCGGAGCAAGGGGTTGGTCTCGCTGCTAGAGGTTTCGGACACTGAACTCGAACTCCTGCGTCGGTGAAGTGGTGGCTGTATTCCGTGCGTGCCGCTCAAGTGCTGCGGTGTGCGCCCTCAGTTATCTCAATCGATCCCGAAGGGACGATATTCCTGCTGGCGGCGCTGTGCAGGCGGAGCGAGCGGCCCGTCGCTGTCACCCTAGTGCGTACGCGTGCGCGCGAGCGCGGGCGCGCACCCTGCGGGTGAGGTGATCCTGCCCGCCTGTCTGTCTCCGGCTACCCGCCGCGGGCCGTCCCGACTCATCGCGGCCGCCGCGGCGGACGTGACGGAGGGAACACCGCCGGGCGTGTCCCGGACCCGCGGGCGTCGGGCCGGTCCGTCACGTCTAACATCGATCGCGGGCCAGGCACGGAAGTTCTCCATGAGCACCACCTCTTCTTCCGCGCCGCCCGGCCCAGGACTGACTCAGGGAGAGAAATGTCGTTGGTGAACGCTGCGCACGGACGCAGTGAAGACACCAGCGCCGTACCCCCGGACGGCGGACGGCCGAGCGGGGCCCGGCGAAGCTTCCGCCAGGTGGCCGGCGCGTACGCCGCGCTGGCGAAGCCGCGCGTGATCGAGCTTCTCCTCGTCACCACGATCCCCGCGATGTTCCTCGCCGGGCGCGAGGTGCCGAACCCGTGGCTGGTGGTCGCGACGCTGGTCGGCGGCACCATGGCCGCGGGCAGCGCGAACGCGCTCAACTGCGTGATCGACAGCGACATCGACAAGGTCATGAACCGCACCAAGCGGCGGCCGCTGGTGAAGGACGCGGTGCCGCGGCGCAACGCGCTGGTCTTCGGCCTCGTCCTGGGCATCGCCTCGTTCGCCGTCCTGTACTTCACGGTGAACCTGCTGGCGGCGGTCCTCGCGATCGCGACCATCCTGTTCTACATCTTCGTCTACACCCTCGGCCTCAAGCGGCGGACGTCGCAGAACGTGGTCTGGGGCGGGGCCGCGGGCTGCATGCCGGTGCTGATCGGCTGGGTCGCGGTCACCGGCACCGTGCAGTGGCCGGCGTTCGTGATGTTCGGCGTGATCTTCTTCTGGACCCCGCCGCACACCTGGGCGCTGGGCATGAAGTACCGCGACGACTACGAGCGCGCGGGCGTGCCGATGCTCCCGGTCGTCGCGACCGCCGAGCACGTGGCCCGGCAGATCGTCATCTACTCGTGGGTGATGGTCGCCTGGACGCTGCTGCTGCTCCCGGTCACCAGCTGGCTGTACGCGACCTTCGCGATCCTCGCCGGCGGCTGGTTCCTCTTCTACGCGCACCGGCTGCAGGCCGCCGTGCACCGCGGCGAGGAGACCAAGCCGATGGCGCTGTTCCACCGGTCGAACACGTACCTGATGATCGTGTTCGTCGCGCTGGCGGTCGACTCGGCGATCGGCTTGCCGGTCCTCGGCCTGCCTTTCTGACCCGACCCGTTCGCACCCGATCCGCGCCGGGCAGGAATGGCCCGGGATCCTCGCCGGTTGCACTCTTCCGGCCCCGATCCCGACCTGAAAGCAGGACCTTTCCTTGCCCGAGGAACCGGCCTACGAAGCCGAGCTGCGCCGCGAGCAGGCTTATGTCGACGCGCTGTTCGCGAAGCTCGACGCCGAACGCACCCAGACCCAGCGCCGCCTCGACGAGACCCTGCGCCAGACCGGCGGGACGCCGCAGGCGCGGACCGAACGCGAAGCCGCCACGAACCTGCACAGCGACCGGCTCGCCCAGCTCGGGTCGGTCGAACAGGGACTGTGCTTCGGGCGGCTGGACTTCGTGCCCGGCAGCGCCTCCGAAGACACCGAGGAAACCGCCTACATCGGACGGCTCGGGCTGTTCGACGAGGACGACGACTACCGGCCGCTGCTGATCGACTGGCGCGCGCCGGTCGCGCGGCCCTTCTACCTCGCCACCGCCGCTTCGCCGGACGGCGTGCGCCGCCGTCGCCACCTGCGCTCGCTGAGCCGTCGCGTCACCGGGTTCGACGACGAGATCCTCGACCTGACCGCCGCCGACCAGGGCCAGAACCTCGGGCTCGCCGGCGAGGCCGCGTTGCTGGCCGCGCTGGAGCGCCGCCGGACCGGCGAGATGGCCGACATCGTCGCCACCATCCAGGCCGAGCAGGACCGGATCATCCGCGCGCCGCTCGGCGGGGTCATGGTGGTGCAGGGCGCGCCGGGCACCGGCAAGACCGCGGTCGCGCTGCATCGCGCGGCGTACCTGCTCTACACACACCGCCAGCAGCTGACCACGCGCGGCGTGCTCGTCGTCGGCCCGAACTCGACCTTCCTGCGCTACATCGGCCAGGTGCTGCCGTCGCTCGGCGAGACCGGCGTGCTGCTGTCGACCATCGGGCAGCTGTGGCCGGGCCTGGACGCGGACGGAGCCGAGTCGCCGGAAGCGGCCGAGGTGAAGGGCCGGCTGGTGATGGCCGAGGTGCTCGCCAAGGCGGTCCGCGACCGGCAAGGTGTACCCGATCCGGTGATCGAGATCGAGCACGAACGCGAGATCCTCAAGCTCGACCGCAAGACCTGCGCGCAGGCCCGCACCCGGGCCCGCCGTTCGCGCCGGCCGCACAACCTCGCGCGGCGGCTGTTCGTCTCCGACGTGCTCGACGTGCTCACCCGGCAGGCCGCGCGTGCGCTGGGCGAGGATCTGCTGGACGCGCAGGACGTCCAGGACATCCGTGCGGAGCTCGCTTCGAGCCCCGCGGTGGCCGCCGCGCTGAACTCGCTGTGGCCGAAACTCACGCCCGCGGGCCTGCTGGACGACCTGTTCGCCGAGCGCGAACACCTCGACCGGGCGGCGGGCGAGCTGCTGTCCGAAGAGGACCGGAAGCACCTGGAGAGCGGCCGCGACGCGAAGTGGACGCCCGCCGACGTGCCGCTGCTCGACGAACTGGCCGAACTGCTCGGCAGCGACGACTCCGAGGAGGAGGCCGAGCAGAAGCGCCAGGAACGCGTCGAGCGCGCGTATGCCGAGGGCGTGCTGGACATTCTCGAGCAGGACGAGGAAATCCAGGACGAGGAGATCCTGCGGGTGTCCGACGTACTGGACGCCGAGCTGTTCGCCGAACGTCAGCAGGCGCGCAGCGAGCTGACCGCGGCGCAGCGGGCGGCGCAGGACCGGACGTGGACGTTCGGGCACGTGATCGTGGACGAGGCGCAGGAACTGTCCGCGATGGACTGGCGCCTGCTGATGCGCCGCACGCCGAACCGGTCGATGACGCTGGTCGGCGACGTCGCGCAGACCGGGGCCGCCGGGGGTGCGCGGACCTGGGACGAGGTGCTGTCGCCGTACGTCGCGGACCGCTGGCGGCTCGAGCAGCTGACGGTGAATTACCGCACCCCGGCGGAGATCATGGCGGTCGCGGCGGGCGTGCTCGCCGAACTCGATGTGGACCTGGCCGCGCCCGCGTCGGTGCGGGAGACCGGGGTGCCGCCGTGGGGCGTGGAGGTCGCCTCGCTGGACGAGGAACTGCCGTCGCTGGTGGCCGCGGAACTGTCCGCTGTGGACGGTGGGACGGTCGCGGTCCTGGTGCCGGGTTCGCGCGTGGACGAGGTGCGGAAGCTGCTTCCGGAGGACGACCGGCTGAGCGTGCTGACCGTCGATCGTTCCAAGGGACTGGAGTTCGACGGGGTCGTGCTGGTGTCGCCGGACGAGATCGTGGCTGGCTCGGCGCGCGGGCTGAACGACCTGTACGTGGCGCTGACCCGGGCGACGCAGCGGCTCGGCGTGGTGCGGACTGGTCCGGCGGTGCCCGCGCTCGGCGGGCTTGGTTAATCTTCCGGCATGCAGAACATCGGTAGGACAGCTGTCTTCGGCGCGGTCGTGGCGGTGGCCGCGTTCGGCCTCACGGCCTGCGGCGGCGACAGCAGCGCGGCTCCGGCGACCCCGAGCCGCGAGTGCACCGCGGACGACGTCAAGACCACCGGGAACTTCGGCCAGGCGCCGACGATCACCATCCCGGACGACTGTGCCCCGCCGAAGAAGCTGCTCACCAAGGACCTCTCCGCGGGCACCGGGAAGGCCGCGGCCGCCGGGTCGAAGCTGTCCATGAACTACCTGGTCGTCACCTGGTCGAACAAGAAGAAGCTGGACAGCTCGTTCGACCGCGGCGAGCCGTTCGGCCTCGATCTCGGCGCCGGCCAGGTGATCGAGGGCTGGGACCAGGGCCTCGTCGGCGTCAAACAGGGCGGGCGGCGGTTGATGATCATCCCGCCCGCCCTCGCCTACAAGGACGGCGGACGCGGCATCGCGCCCAACGAAACGCTGGTGTTCGTGACCGACGCCCTCTCGGTTTCCTGAGTCAGGGGATCAGCAGCAGCTTCCCGGTCGTCCGGCGTCCCTGCAGGTCCTCGTGGGCCTTGCGGGCGTCGGCGAGCGGGTAGCGGCCGCCGATGCGGACGTTCAGCGAACCGTCCTGCACGGCGGCGAACAGTTCGCCGGCGCGCCAGTCGAGTTCCTCGCGCGTGCGCAGGTAGTGGCCGAGCGTCGGGCGGGTCAGGAAGAGCGAGCCGCCGGAGTTGAGCCGTTGCGGGTCGACCGGCGGCACCGGGCCGCTGGCCGCGCCGAACAGCGCCAGGGTGCCGCGGATTTTCAGGCTCGCGAGGCTGCCGTCGAAGGTGCTCTTGCCCACGCCGTCGTAGACCGCGGCGACGCCTTCGCCGTTGGTCAGCTCGCGGGTCACGGCGGCGAAGTCCTCGCGGTCGTAGCGGATCACGTGGTCCGCGCCGGCGCCGCGGGCGAGCTCGGCCTTCTCGTCGGTGGACACGGTGCACAGCACTCGCGCGCCGCGCGCCTTCGCCAACTGCACCAGCAGCAGACCGACGCCGCCGGCCGCCGCGTGGACGAGGATGTCGTCGCCCGCCTGGACTTCGTAGGTCGAACGCACCAGGTAGTGCGCCGTCATGCCCTGCAGCATCGTGGCGGCGGCGAGCTCGTCGGACACGCCGTCCGGCACCTTCACCGTGGCGCTCGCCGGGACCACCGCGCGCTGGGCGTAGCTGCCGAGCACGCCCTGCCAGGTCACACGGTCGCCGGGGGCGAACTCGGTGACGCCCTCGCCGGTCTCCACGACGGTCCCGGCGCCCTCGGAGCCGAGGACGAACGGCAGGTCGATCGGGTAGATGCCCTGGCGCTGGTAGGTGTCGATGTAGTTGACGCCCGCGGCGGCGAGGTCGACCAGCAGTTCGCCCGCGCCGGGCGGGCCGGGCTCGATCTCGGCCAGTTCCAGCACTTCCGGGCCGCCGGTCCGGGTCACCTGCACTGCGGTCGGCATCGTTCCTCCTCGAGATGGGCGCGTCTGGCGTCCACTATGGCCGAGAACACGGTCGGGCCGCGGGGGCGGGGGTCTCGGGTTAAGCTCCGGACGTGGCTGAGGAGACCGAAAACACGCCGACCGCGCCGACTGCCCGCCAGCTGGCGTCCGCCCGCGACTTCGTGGCGAAGCACGGGAAACCGTCGCGCGCCGTGGTCGAGAACATCGGCCTCGCCGGCGCGCGGGTCGTGCTCGTGGGCCCGGACGGGGCGATGGGCGACGTGCTGGTCGCCGGCGTCGAGACCGGGAACGCGCTGGTCGAGCAGGTCGACGACCTCGAGGCCGCGGAGTGGGACAGCGAAACCGTGAAGACGGTCAAAATCGGTGCCGCGCACCGGCGCAAGATGGCCGGGCCGCGAGCAGGCCGGTGACCAGCTCGGCGATTTTCGTCGGCTGCGCCGCGCTGCCCGAGGGCGACGGCGACGAGGCCGCGGTGCTGCCCGCGCTCGCGGACCTCGGATTCGCCGTGAGCTGGGCGGCCTGGGACGCGGCCGCGGACTTCGCGTCGGCGGACATCGTCGTGCTGCGCGCCGCCTGGGACTACCCGGAGCGGCGCGAGGAATTCCTCAGCTGGTGCGAGGACGTGCCAGGGCTGAGCAATCCGGCCGCGGTCGTGCGCTGGAACACGGACAAGACGTATCTCGGCGAACTGCTCGACGCCGGGGTGCCGACGGTGCCGGTCGAGATCGTGCCGCCGGGGGAGAAGCCGCGCTGGCCGAAGAAGCCGTTCGTGGTGAAGCCTTCGGTGGGCGCGGGAGGCCGCGGCGCCGCCCGATTCGCCGCCGCCGGTGCGGACGCGGAGCAGCATCTGCGCACTTTGCACGACGAGGGCCGCGCGGGTCTGGTGCAGCCGTATCAGTCCAGTGTGGACGCTCAGGGCGAGATCGCGGTGACGTATTTCGGCGGCGTTTATTCGCACGCCTTCACGAAATTCGCGCCGCTGGAGTCCTCAATGGACAGTTCCGGGCTGTACCGGGAGGAGCGGCTCGCGGCCGCGGTCCCGGCCCCGGAGGTGCGCGCGGTGGCGGAGGACGCGCTGGACGCCGCTTGCGGGCTGCTCGGGATCTTGCGGGCGGAACTGCTGTACGCGCGAGTCGACCTGGTCCGCGGGGACGACGGGCGTCCGCTGGTGCTGGAGCTGGAATTGACCGAGCCTTCGCTGGGTTTCCGGCACGCAGACGCGGGTGCGCCGTTGCGGTTCGCGTCGGCGATGCGGCAGCAGTTGGCCTAGCTCGGGCGGGCTACGCGGCGTTTCCCGGGGAGACTTTGCGCTCAAGCTGAGCGGATGTGAGTCGCCCGCTTGAGCCGCGCGTTACGCACGCTCGATTCGCGTCGGCGATGCGGCAGCAACTGGCCTAACTCAAGCCGTCCGCCGCTTAGCCGCCAGTCGTTCCGCTCGGGGCCACCGGACGTCCGTCGCCCAGCCGAGGCGTTCGAAGGTCCAGATCACCCGCGCCGAGACGTCCACTTGGCCGCGCAGGACGCCGTGCCGGGCGCAGGTCGGGTCGGCGTGATGGGAGTTGTGCCAGGACTCTCCCATGGACAGCAGCGCCAGCGGCCAGAAGTTCGCGGCGCGGTCGCGGCTCGCGAACGGGCGGTCGCCGATCAGGTGGCACACCGAGTTCACCGACCAGGTCACGTGGTGCAGGAACGCGATCCGCACCAGCCCGGCCCAGAAGAACGCCGTCAGCGCGCCCTGCCAGGTGCCGCTGAAGGCCCAGCCGAGGGCGGCGGGCAGGGCGAGGCTGAGCGTGATCCACAGCCAGAAGAACCGGTTCACCAGGCGCAGGTCGCGGTCGCCGACGAGGTCGGGCGCGAAGCGGTCGGCGTTGGTGACCTCGCGCTGGAACATCCAGCCCATGTGCGCGTGCCAGAACCCGCGCAGCAGCGCCGCCGGCGAGGTGCCGAACAGCCACGGCGAATGCGGATCGCCCTCGCGGTCGGAGAACGCGTGGTGGCGGCGGTGGCTCGCGACCCAGAAAATCACCGAACCCTGCACCGCCATGCTGCCCGCGATCGCGAGCGCGATCCGCAGCGGGCGGCCCGCTTTGAACGCGCCGTGGGTGAAGTAGCGGTGGTACCCGACAGTCACGCCGAGGGTGGCGAGCACGTAGAAAACGGTCGCGAGGATCAGGTCGGTCCAGCCGATGCCCCATCCCCACACCAGCGGCACGGCGGCGATCAACGCGGCGAACGGCACGAGCAGGAACGTCTTGAGCACGAGCATCTCGGCGGTCCCGCGCCGGCCGGAGAGCAGGGGTTTGGCGGCACGGGCAGGGGCGGTCGGCATGGCGGCACCTCGGGCTTTTCGGAAAGCCGGACGGCGACGACGGTAAGCCGCCGACCTGTCCGCCGGGCCGACGCGCAGTTACGCCCGGATGACCGTCAGTTCGCGGTGGCGAGTTCCCGCTTCTCGGCGGGCTCCAGCGACGTGACCGGGCCCCGGTCGCGAGTGCCGGTCCACAGCACCGCCGTCACCACGATCACGAGCGCCGAGCCCAGCACGTGGAAGGACACCATCGCCTCGGGCACGCCCAGCGCGTACTGCACCGTCCCCAGAACACCCTGCAGCAGCGCGACAATCCACACCCACGCGTACCGCCGCCACACGCTCTTCGGCGCGCCGACGCGCATCAGCGTGAGCCCGAAGACCCCCAGCACGACGAGGTACGCGATCAGCAGTCCGCTGTGGATCCGGGCCAGCTGCTCGATCGGGGCGTCGAGGCGATGCGTGTTGACGTCGCCGCCGTGCGGGCCCGCGCCGGTGACCGTGGTGCCGGCGATGAGCACCGCCCACATCAGCACCGTCAGCAGCACCAGCATCTGCCGTCCCAGCTTCGGGACCAGCGGGCGCGCCGGTTCGTCTCCTTCGCGGAAGGCCTTCAGCAGCAGGACCGCCAGCCACACGAGCGGCGTCGACGCGAGGAAGTGGATCGCGACCGTCCACCATTCCAGTTTCGCCAGCACCGTCAGCCCGCCGATGACCGCCTGCAGCACGACGCCGCCGGGCATCGTCCAGGCGAGCTTCACCAGCCGCTTGCGCTCCGGGTGGTCGATCTGGATCCGCCACGCGGTGAGCACGGCGAGCGCGGCCACCACGATCACGACGCCGGTCAGCATCCGGTTCGAGAACTCGATCCACTGCGTGACCGCGTCGATGCCGGAGTGCCGCACCGGCACCAGGCTGCCCGCGACGCACTGCGGCCAGGTCGGGCATCCCAGCCCGGACCCGGTCACCCGCACCACGGACCCGGTGACGCCGATGCCTGCCTGCGCGACCACCGCGGCGATCCCGACCGCGCGCTGAACCGCGGCGGACGGATACGGCAGGCGGGCGATCAAACTGCGAAGGGACACGCCGAAAGAATACTCGCGCGCGTTTTCCCGCCTGCACGCGGCGGTATTGTTCCGCCCGGATTTGCCAGCGTGCGCAAGGAATCGGGTGCGGCGGCGGTCACATTCCGGCGCGAAATTCCGCGCGGAAATCGCGGTGTGGGATTCAGGTGAGTTTTGTGGTTCGCGTCGCCAGCACGCCGGCCACCGCCGCCCACACCACCAGCACCGCGGCCGGTCCGAGCGGGAACTGCCCGTCCACCAGCGCCGCGCGCATCCCTTCCGCCAGCGCGCCGGAAGGCAGCAGCGACACCACGAACCCGACCCCGGACGGCAGCGCCGACGGGGCCAGCAGAATCCCGCCCGCCAGCAGCAGCACGAACCACACGATGTTCGCCAGCGCCAGTACGGCTTCCGCGCGCAACGCGCCGCCCAGCAGTACGCCCAGCGCGCCGAAAGCCAGCGTCCCCAGCACCAGCAGCACCACCGCGGAACCGATCCCGGCGGCCGACGGGGACCAGCCCAGGAAAGCCGCCACGATGCCGAGCACCACGGACTGCAGCGCCACCACGACCAGCGCCGCCACGACCCGTCCGGCCACCAGCAGCCAGCGCGGCAGCGCCGTCGCCGAAAGCCGCTTCAGCACGCCGTACCGCCGGTCGAAGCCGAGCGCGATCGCCTGGCCGGTGAACGCCGACGACATCACCGCGAGCGCGAGGATCCTCGGCGTCATCCAGTCCACTTTGGACGTCGAACCGAGCTGGCTCGCCGGGAGGATGTCCAGCAGGCTCAGGCCGATCAGCAGCGCGAGCGGAATGATCAGGGTGAGCAGCAGCTGCTCGCCGTGCCGCAGGGTCAGCGCGGCCTCGACGCGCGCGTGCGTGCGCAGCATCTTGCCGAGCGAACCGCGGCCGGGCGCGGGGGCGAAAGTGCCCGCGGGGAACGGAGAACTCATGCGCGCAGCTCCCGTCCGGTGAGTTCGAGGAACACTTCTTCGAGCGTCCGCCGTCCGACTTGCAGTTGTTCGGGCAGCACGCCCTGTTGCGCGCACCAGGCGGTGACGGCGGAAACCACCTGCGGGTCCACCGCGCCCTCCACCAGGTACGAACCGGGCGCGGTTTCGCTGACCCGGTAGCCCTCCGGCAGCGCGGCCGCGAGCAGCGTCGTGTCGAGTTTGGTGCGGGCGCGGAACCGCAGCTGCGCCGCGTCGCCCGCCTCCAGGGTCAGCGAATGCGGCGTGCCTTCGACGACCACCTTGCCGTGGTCCACGATCACCACCTGGTCGGCCAGCGTTTCCGCTTCCTCCATCAGGTGGGTGGTGAGCAGGACGCTCACGCCGTCCGCGCGCAGGGCCGCGAGCAGGTCCCAGACCAGCCGCCGCGCCTGCGGGTCCATGCCGGCGGTGGGCTCGTCCAGGAACACCAGCTCCGGACGGCCGACCAGCGCGCACGCCAGCGAAAGCCGTTGCTGCTGCCCGCCGGAGAGCCGTTTGAACGGGGTGCGCTTCGCGCCGGCCAGCCCGAGCACGTCGAGCAGCCACGCCGGATCGTGCGGATTCGCCGCGCAGGAAGCCACTAGCCGCAGCATTTCCTCCGCGCGCACGCCCGGGTACGCGCCGCCGCCCTGGGGCATGATGCCGACGCGGGGGCGGAGCCGGGAGCTGTCCGCGAGGGGGTCGAGGCCGAGCACGCGCACCCGGCCCGCGTCAGGTCTGCGGAAACCCTCGCAAATCTCGACAGTGGTCGTTTTTCCGGCGCCGTTCGGCCCGAGCAGGGCCAGCACGCAGCCACGCTCCATGCGCAGGTCGATGCCGTCGACCGCGGTGGTGGAGCCGTAGCTTTTCGCCAAGCCGGAGATCTCGACGGCGGGGTTGTCCACAACGAATCACGATACGACGTCGGCGGGCGCGCGCGGTGCTGGGGACGCCGGAGGTGTCCTGGACAACAGCAGCGGCGAAACCCGGTACACGATCGCGAGGCCGCCGAGGGTCACCAGAGCGGCCGCGCCGTAGGCCCACGGCAGGACGTAGGAGCGGCCGTCGAAGGTGCCGCCGGTGGGCGGCAGCAGGAACGGCAGCCCGGCGCTGATGACCGTGGCGACGACCCGGAACCGCGACGTCCCGGCCGCGGCGGCGAGCGGGATCACCGCCCACAGCAGGTACCAGGGCTGGAGGTTGATCTGCAGGATCATCGCCGCGCCCAGCGAAACGCCGAGCCCGATGATCGGCCGGTACCGCCATTTGAAGCTGGCCCACAGGAATTTGATCGTGACGGCCGCGGTGATCGCGTTGCCGAGCGTGCCGAGGATCGGCACCAGCGCGTCGGTGTGGTTGCCCAGCCCGAGCGTGATGCCGAGGACGCCGCTGAGGTTCGCGATCTCCGCGGTGGGGGAGATGAACGACCGCACCAGCCCCGGCGTGCTCGCCGTCGCGCCGATCCAGCCGAAGCCCAGCCCGGTGCCGACGCAGATCGCGGTGAGCACCACGCCGAACAGCAACGCCATCGGCGCGCCCGCCCACACCAGGTCCTTCAGCCGCCCGTGCCATCTGCGCGCGACCATCACCGACAGGAACGGCAGCGCCAGCACCGCCGGGATCTTCACGGTGGCGCCGACGGTGATGATGACGACGCCGAGCGCGATGAAGAGCAATTCGCCCTTCGCCAGCGGCGGCGGACTGTCTCCCTTCACCCGCACCGGCAGCCGCCGGATGCCGATCTCCAGCCCGGCCACCATGAGCCCGATGGCCAGCGAATCGTTGTGCGCGCCCGCGACGAAATGGAAGATCAGCAACGGGTTCGCCGCGCCGAGCCACAGCGCGGTGGCCGGCTGCACGCCGAACCGCCGGGCCAGCCGCGGCACCGCCCACACGATCAGCAGCACGCCCACCATCGCGAGGCCGCGCTGCAGCAGCACGCCGACGACGATGTTGTTGCCGCCGACCGGGGCCAGCCACCCGCCGAGCCGCAGCAGCAGCGGGCCGTACGGGGCGGGCGTCTCGCGCCAGATGTTGGTGACGCCCGCGGTGAGCGGGTCCGCGACGCCGAGCGCCTGCGCCGGGCCCAGCTGGTACGGGTCCATGCCGCGGTGCACGATCTCGCTCTGCGCGAGATAGCTGTAGACGTCGCGGGAGAACAGCGGCGGGATCAGCAGCAGCGGCGCGACCCACATCGCGACGGTGCGGGCGAGCTGCCCGCTGGTGGCCAGCCGCGCGCTCGCCGGACGGGCGAACCGGGCGAGCATGAGCCAGCTCAGCACCAGGATGCCCATCCCGGAGAACGCGATCGCGAGCGAGACCGTCGGGATCCGGATGAACAGCCGCAGCACCGGCAGGTCCTGCACCGGGTTGATCACCGGCGCGGCGCCGGCCCCGAGCGAGCCGAGCGCGAGGAACAGCGAGCCGACCGTGCCGAAGCGGCGGACCGCGTCGAGGCCGCGGGTCTCGGCGGCGTTCAGCGGATCGGTGCGGCGCGGGCCGACCGGCGACGGCACGGTCGCCGGGTGGTCAGCGCTGTCGGCGCCGCCGGATACGTCCGGTTCCGGTGCCCGCTGGTCCGGGTGTTCGCCGACTGCCACGCCCGGAAGCGTATCGAGTCCGGTCCGGGCGGCGTGGCGAGTCCGGCCGGAAGGCTGCGGGCGGGTGCGGGGCGGCGGGTCGCGGGTGGGTTTGGCGGGGGGTGCGGAGGGGCGGATCGGTCTGGTTCGGGCGGAGGGGAGGATCGAGTCCGGTCGGCGTGCGGAGTCCGGCGGGAACGGTGTGGGCGGGTGCGGGGCGAGGCCCGTTCCGCGTGAGTCGGGTCACTGGGCGACACCCCGCCTTTGCCCGGCGGCCGGAAATAAGACACACTTGTGTTGTGAAAAAGAACGGGACCACCGGCGAGGGGCGCGGCGAGCAGCCGCGCACCGCGGCTGTCGGCGTTCCCGTGCAGGTCAGCGCCGCGAACGTGGCCGAGGGGCGCACCCGGCACGAGGTCGCCCGGCTGCTGCTGGAGCAGGGCCCGATGACCGCCGTGGTGGTCGCCGAGCAGCTCGGGATCAGCCCGACCGCGATCCGGCGGCACCTCGACGCGCTGCAGGCCGACGGCGAGGCCGAGACCCGCGACGCCCCCCGCAAGGGCCCGCGCGGACGCGGCCGCCCGGCCAAGCTGTTCCTGCTCACCGAAGCGGGCCGCGCCCGGTTCGGCCACGCCTACGACGATCTCGCGGTCTCGGCCATCCGCTTCCTCGCCGAGCACGCCGGCCCGGACGCGGTGCGCGCGTTCGCCGAGCGCCGGGTCGAGGGGCTCGTCGGGCCGCACCGGCAGGCGATCACCGGATCGGCTGATCCGGTCGAGCGCGCCGAGGCCCTCGCCACCGCGCTGAGCAGGGAGGGCTACGCTGCCTCGACCCGTCAGGTCGGGGCGGGAACCCCCGCCGCGAACGTCGGCGCGCAGCTGTGCCAGCACCACTGCCCGGTCGCGCACGTCGCCGCGGAGTTCCCGCAGCTGTGCGAGGCCGAGACGGAAGCGTTCGCGAAGCTGCTGGGCACCCATGTCCAGCGGCTGGCGACCATCGCGCGCGGAGACAACGCGTGCACCACACACGTACCCGCCGGACCGGCGGGTATCCCGGCCCATCCCGAGCCGGACCGCACGACGCCCGGACCAGCGGCCCCGCCGCCCGAAGGGCACGCACCACGGATCCCGAATGGAGGGAAACCCGCATGACTGCCGCTGCCGAGCAGCGCACTCCCACCACCGAGCCGTTGAGCCAGGAAGAGACCATCGCGTCCCTTGGCAACTACGCCTTCGGCTGGGCGGACTCCGACGAGGCTGGCGCCAGCGCCCGCCGCGGCCTGAACGAGGATGTCGTCCGCGACATCTCCGCGAAGAAGTCCGAGCCCGAGTGGATGCGCGACGCCCGATTGAAGGCGCTCAAGCTGTTCGACCTCAAGCCGATGCCGAACTGGGGCGCCGACCTCTCGGGGATCGACTTCGACAACATCAAGTACTTCGTGCGGTCCACCGAGAAGCAGGCGGCCAGCTGGGAAGACCTGCCCGAGGACATCAAGAACACCTACGACAAGCTGGGCATCCCCGAGGCGGAGAAGCAGCGCCTCGTGGCCGGCGTCGCCGCGCAGTACGAGTCCGAGGTCGTCTACCACCAGATCCGCGAGGACCTGGAGGAGCAGGGCGTCCTGTTCCTGGACACCGACTCCGCGCTGCGCGAGCACCCGGAGATCTTCCAGGAGTACTTCGGCTCCGTGATCCCGGCCGGCGACAACAAGTTCTCCGCGCTGAACACGGCGGTGTGGTCCGGCGGCTCGTTCATCTACGTGCCGAAGGGCGTGCACGTCGAGATCCCGCTGCAGGCCTACTTCCGGATCAACACCGAGAACATGGGCCAGTTCGAGCGGACGCTGATCATCGTCGACGAGGACGCCTACGTCCACTACGTCGAGGGCTGCACCGCGCCGATCTACCAGTCGGACTCGCTGCACTCCGCGGTCGTCGAGATCATCGTGAAGAAGGGCGCCCGCTGCCGCTACACGACGATCCAGAACTGGTCGAACAACGTCTACAACCTGGTCACCAAGCGCGCCAAGTGCGAAGAGGGCGCGACCATGGAGTGGGTCGACGGCAACATCGGCTCCAAGGTGACGATGAAGTACCCGTCGGTCTTCCTCATGGGCGAGCACGCCAAGGGCGAGGTCCTCTCGGTCGCGTTCGCGGGCGAGGGCCAGCACCAGGACGCCGGGGCCAAGATGGAGCACCTCGCGCCGCACACGTCCTCGACCATCGTGTCGAAGTCGGTCGCGCGCGGCGGCGGCCGGACCTCCTACCGCGGCCTGGTCAAGGTCGCGAAGCGGGCGCACCACTCGCGCTCCAGCGTGGTCTGCGACGCCCTGCTGGTGGACACGATCTCGCGGTCGGACACGTACCCGTACGTGGACATCCGCAACGACGAGGTGTCCATGGGCCACGAGGCCACCGTGTCCAAGGTCAGCGAAGAGCAGCTGTTCTACCTGATGTCGCGCGGCCTCGACGAGGCCGAGGCGATGGCGATGATCGTGCGCGGGTTCGTCGAGCCCATCGCGCGCGAGCTGCCGATGGAATACGCGCTCGAGCTGAACCGCCTGATCGAGCTGCAGATGGAAGGGTCCGTCGGCTAAATGTCCGTGGCAGAGAACAACGTTTCCGAAGCCATCCGCGAGGGGGCCGTCATCCCGGCGGCCTCCCGCGCGGAGCGCTTCACCTCCTACGACGTCGAGGCCTTCGAGGTCCCCGGCGGGCGTGAGGAAAACTGGCGCTTCACGCCGATGAAGCGCCTGCGCGGCCTGCACGACGGTTCCGCCGTCGCCTCCGGCGAGATCACGCTGGAGACCGAGGCCGCGCCCGAGCTGAAGATCGAGACCGTCGGCCGCGACGACTCGCGGCTCGGCCAGGCGGGCGTGCCGAGCGACCGCATCGCCGCGCAAGCGTACTCCTCCTTCGCCAAGGCCACCGTCGTGACGGTGCCGAAGGAGACGAAGGCGTCGACTCCGTCGGTGCTGCGCATCCACGGCCCGGGCGAGGGCCAGGTCGCCTACGGGCACCTGCAGGTCCGCGCCGAGGCGTTCGCCGAAGCCGTGATCGTGCTCGACCACGTCGGGTCCGGCACCTACGCCGACAACGTCGAGTTCGTCATCGGCGACGGAGCCAAGGTCACCGTGGTCAGCGTCCAGGACTGGGCCGACGACGCGGTGCACGTCTCCGAGCAGCACCTCAAGCTGGGCCGCGACGCCGCGCTGCGGCACACCGTGATCACCCTGGGCGGAGACCTGGTCCGCATCTCGCCGACCGCGACCTTCACCGACAAGGGCGGCGACGTCGACATGCTCGGCGTCTACTTCGCCGACGGCGGCCAGCACCAGGAGCACCGGCTCTTCGTCGACCACGCGGTGCCCAACTGCAAGTCGCGGGTCGGCTACAAGGGCGCGCTGCAGGGCGAGGGCGCGCACGCGGTGTGGATCGGCGACGTGCTGATCCGGGCCGCGGCCGAGTCCACCGACTCCTACGAGTTCAACCGCAACCTGGTGCTCACGCCCGGGGCGCGCGCGGACTCGGTGCCGAACCTGGAAATCGAGACCGGCGAGATCGAAGGCGCCGGCCACGCGAGCGCGACGGGAAGGTTCGACGACGAGCAGTTGTTCTACCTGCAGTCGCGCGGAATCGCCGAAGAAGCCGCCCGCCGCCTGGTCGTGCGCGGGTTCTTCCACGAAATCCTGGTGAAGATCGACGTCCCCGAGGTGCGCGAGCGCCTCGAAGCCGCGATCGAGGCCGAACTCGAAGCCGTCGGCGCCTGACGCCCTCCACCGCAGACTTTAGGAAACGAAGAATGGCTACCCTGGAAATCAAGGACCTGCACGCGTCGGTGACCACCGACGAAGGCGCCAAGGAGATCCTCAAGGGCGTCAACCTGACCATCCGGTCGGGCGAGACGCACGCGATCATGGGCCCGAACGGCTCCGGCAAGTCCACCCTGTCCTACGCGATCGCCGGCCACCCGAAGTACACGGTGACCTCCGGCGAGGTGCTGCTGGACGGCGAGAACGTGCTCGAGATGAGCGTCGACGAGCGCGCCCGCGCCGGCCTCTTCCTCGCCATGCAGTACCCGGTCGAGGTGCCCGGCGTCTCGATGTCGAACTTCCTGCGCACCGCGGCCACCGCGGTCCGGGGCGAGGCTCCCAAGCTGCGCCACTGGGTCAAGGAGGTCAAGGAGGAGATGGGCAAGCTCGGCATCTCCCAGGAGTTCGCCGAGCGCTCGGTGAACGAGGGCTTCTCCGGCGGCGAGAAGAAGCGCCACGAGATCCTGCAGCTGGCGCTGCTCAAGCCGAAGTTCGCGATCCTCGACGAGACCGACTCCGGCCTGGACGTCGACGCGCTGCGCGTCGTGTCCGAGGGCGTCAACGAGTACAAGGCGGGCAACGAGGTCGGCGTCATGCTGATCACGCACTACACCCGCATCCTGCGGCACATCACCCCGGACTTCGTGCACGTCTTCGCCGACGGCCGCATCGTCGAGTCCGGCGGCCGCGAACTGGCCGACGAGCTGGAGGAGAACGGCTACGTCAAGTACGTCGGCTCCGCCGAGCCGGCCAAGGCCTGACGTTCCCCGCGCCCCGTTCCCGACGACACCGAGAGAGAGGAGTTGGCTCGATGACCACCACGGCTTCGAACAGCCCGACCAACTCTGTTCCCCTTGACGTGGCGGCACTGCGTGCCGACTTCCCGATCCTGACGCGCACCGTGCGCGACGGGAAACCCTTGGTGTACCTGGACTCCGGAGCGACCTCGCAACGGCCGGTGCAGGTGCTCGACGCGGAACGGCGGTACGTGTTCACGTCGAACTCGGCCGTGCACCGCGGCGCCCACCAGCTGTCCGAAGAGGCCACCGACGCCTACGAATCCGCGCGTGCCAAGACCGCGGAATTCGTCGGCGCGGACCCGGAAGAGCTGGTGTTCGCCAAGAACGCGACCGAGGGCATCAACCTCGTGGCGTACGCGATGAGCAACGCCGCCACCGCCGGACCGGAAGCGGAGCGTTTCCGGATCGGCGAGGGCGACGAAATCGTCATCACCGAGATGGAGCACCACGCGAACCTCGTGCCGTGGCAGCAGTTGTGCCAGCGCACCGGGGCGACGCTGAAGTGGTTCAAGGTCACCGCCGAGGGCCGGCTCGATCTGTCCGACATGGACAGTGTGATCACGCCGCGCACCAAGGTGGTCGCGTTCGCGCACCAGTCCAACGTGCTCGGCACGGTCAACCCGGTGGCCAAGCTGGTGGCCAAGGCGAAAGAGGTCGGCGCGCTGACCGTCCTCGACGCCTGCCAGTCCGTGCCGCACTTCCCGGTCGATTTCCACGCGCTGGACGTCGACTTCGCGGTGTTCTCCGGGCACAAGATGCTGGCCCCGTCCGGGATCGGCGTGCTGTACGGCCGGACCGAACTGCTGTCCGCGATGCCGCCGTTCCTGACCGGCGGTTCGATGATCGAGCTCGTCACGATGGAGCGCACCACGTTCGCCGCGCCGCCGCAGCGGTTCGAGGCCGGGGTGCCGATGACGTCGCAGGCGATCGGCCTCGGCGCGGCGGTGGACTACCTGTCCGCCATCGGGATGGACCGCGTCGCGGCGCACGAGCACGAGCTGGCCGCGGCCGCGATCGCGGGCATCAGCGCGATCCCGGGCGTGCGCATCGTCGGGCCGACCGACCTGGAAGACCGCGGCGCCACCGTCGCGTTCGTGATCGACGGCGTGCACCCGCACGACGCCGGCCAGGTGCTCGACAGCCTCGGCATCGCGGTGCGGGTGGGGCACCACTGCGCGTGGCCGCTGCACCGGGCGTGCTCGGTGCCCGCCACCGTGCGGGCGAGCTTCTACCTGTACAACACGCTGTCCGAAGTGGACGCTCTGGTCGCCGGGATCCGCGAGGCGCAGAAGTTCTTCGGGGTGGCCCAGGACGGGGCCGAGAAGTGAACCTGGAGAGCATGTACCAGGAGATCATCCTGGACCACTACAAGAACCCGCACGGGCGCGGCCTGCGCGATCCGTTCGACGCGGAGTCGTTCCAGGTCAACCCGACCTGCGGCGACGAGATCACCTTGCGGGTGAAGGTCAGCGACGGCAAGGTCGAGGACGTGTCCTACGACGGGCAGGGCTGCTCGATCAGCCAGGCGTCCGCGTCGGTGCTCACCGACCTGGTCGTCGGGCACACGGTCGACGAGGCGTTCACGACCATGGACGCGTTCGTGGAACTGATGCAGGGCAAGGGCAAGGTCGAACCGGACGAGGACGTACTGGAGGACGGCGTCGCGTTCGCTGGCGTCGCGAAGTACCCGGCGCGCGTGAAGTGCGCCCTGCTCGGCTGGATGGCGTTCAAGGACGCGGTGTCCAGCACCACCACAGGAGCTGAGAAGGCATGAGCGAAGAGACGGCCACCGACCCGCGCGAGGGGCGCACCGCCGCGGACCTGCCCGAGCAGTCCGCCGCCGTCCCCGCCGACATCGCCAAGATCGAGGACGTCGAGGAAGCGATGCGCGACGTCGTCGACCCGGAACTCGGCATCAACGTCGTGGACCTCGGCCTGGTCTACGACATCCGGGTCGAGACCGACAACACCGCGACGATCGACATGACGCTCACGTCCGCGGCGTGCCCGCTCACCGACGTGATCGAGGACCAGACGTCGGCCGCGCTGACGTCCGGCGGTCTCGTGAACGACTTCCGGATCAACTGGGTCTGGATGCCGCCGTGGGGCCCGGAGAAGATCACCGACGACGGCCGCGAGCAGCTGCGGGCGCTCGGTTTCACTGTCTGACGTTGTGCTTCGAGAAGGCCGCTCCCGGTTCGCCGGGGGCGGCTTTCGGCGTATCCGGGCTGGTGCGTTCGGGCGCTGCCGGGCGGAACGCCGGATTCTGTCGGGGACGGGTGCTATTACTGGTCAATGACCGAACCCGACTCCGAATCCGTGCGTTCTTCCGAGGAAAGACCCAGCCGCGGCCTGGCCGTGGGAGCGGTGTCCGTGGCCGCGGTGAGTTTCTCGCTCGCGGTGCTCACCTGGCTGGCGTGGCTGCTGGTCCGGCCCCGGATGCTGACCGCCGGGGTGTATCCGCTCGTGGCCGAGGTGTTCGTCTTGGTGCTCGGTGCGTTGTGGTTCCTGGCGCTGCTGGCCGGGGTGCTGGCGGTGGTGCTGGGGCGGCTCGGGGGAGGACTGCGCTACGGCGGCGACCTGGCCCGCAAAGGCGCGCTGCTGGGCGGGCTGACGGTGGTGGTGGCGCTGGCCGGGACGGTCGCGTTCACGGTTAGTCCTGGGTTGATGCCTGCTTATGGGGATGTTGGGCGGCCGCTTAATTCGATCCTTCGGGAGTAGGGGTTGTATAACGGCCTATACGGGGGTGGGTGGTTGTGTGGGTCCGTTGTGGATAGAGGGGCGTTGGTCGTTTGCGCGGTTCTGGGCCGCGTGACGGATTCGCGGGTCCGGTTGATCCTCGCTCGGTGATCGATGGGTTTCTGGCACCGCCGCTGGTTTTCTGCGTGCTTCGCCGGTTTTCGGCGGGGCTGGCGCGTATGCCGTTGCGCAGGGGTATTTCACCTTGCTGGGTCGGGGGATGCTTGGCGTGACTTGCTGTGGTGGTGAGGGCGTCGTGGTTTCGGGCGGCTCGTCGCCTGGCGGCGACATTGCGCCCGTTGGTTGCGTGGGGCACCCCGAAGCTTGATTGTGCTGACGGTCGGTGGGTGCTTGTCAAGGCGGGAAAGATGCCTTGACAAGCACCCCCGAACCGCAGGAGAGCTTCGTATCGGGGTGCGGGGGAGGGGCTGGGTGCCTCGCTCGTTGGGTGCACCGGCTGCGGTTGGTGGGTGGGATAGCGCCCCAATGTGGCATTGGGTGCGTGGGACGCACCCAATGTGGCGTTCGGTGCGTCTGACGCACCCAATGCCGCATTGGGGCGCTACCGGAGTGCGGTCGTGAGGGGAACCCTGACGGAATCAGAGTTCCTCAGGGTGGCCCTCACGTACTTCGCCGAGGCGGGTTCGGCCGGGGTCAGCGGGTTCGGGGTCGTCGTCCGGAGCGTCGGAAGACGACGAAAAGCAGTCGTAGCCCCGCCAGTGCGCTGATCATCAGCAGGTTGTAGCCGAACACGTGGTTGAGCGTCAGCCCGGGCACCAACTGCGGGCCGCTCGAGCTGGACAGCAGCAGTACGGCCATGAGCCCGGTCGCGATGCCGACCAGGGCCAGCAGTACCTCGTGCACCAGGCCGGTCACCAGGTCGCGGTCGCGTTCGTCGGAGAACAGGCGCATGTTCACCGACAGTCTTCCTTCCTCCAGCGCCGCGCCGATTCGGTCGACGCGGCGGGGGAGGCGGCGCAGCACTGGCAGCAAGGCGGTGAATTCGTCGGTGACGGTGCGGCGCAAGGTGTCCGGGCGCAGGCCGATGCGTTCGGTGGCGAATGCGCGCGATTCGGCGACCAGGTCGAAGTCCGGGGCTAGCGTCGCGAGGGTGCCTTCCATCGTCGCCAAAGCGCGGAACACCGCGGCGATCGGCGGCGGGACGGCGAGGCGGAAGTCGGCTACGACGCGGAACAGGCCGGTGAACAGGTCGAGACAGGGGCTCCGGCCGGGGCCGAAGTGTCGGGCCAGCAGGGCGCCGAGGGCGCGTTCCAGGCGTTGTTCGTCGAGATCGTCCGGGCGGTTGACGATTTCCAGCAAGCCGTCGCGGACGCCGGCTGGGTCGCCGCGGTCGATGGCGGGCAGCAGGGCTTGCAGGCCGGCGCGCAGGCCGGTGTCTAGGCGGCCGACGGAGCCGAAGTCGAGCAGGCCGAGGGTGCCGTCTTCGAGCAGCAAAACGTTGCCAGGGTGCGGATCTGCGTGGAAGACCCCGCCGAGCAGCACCTGGTCGAGCAGGCCGCGCAGGAAGGTGCGGGCGAGTTCTTCGCGGGAGTGCGCGGAACCTGTCGCGAGCGGTTTGCCGTCCAGCCGGCGCATCACCAGAACGCGCTCCGTGGACAGTGCTTTGTGGACAGTCGGAAGCGTGACGCCGGGGACCGGATGTGCGGCGATGGCGTCGATGTTCGCGGCTTCGGTGCGGAAATCGAGTTCGTCCTCAAGGGATTCGGCGAAACCGTCGGCCAGTTCCCGGACACCGAGCGAACGTGCCCAGCCGGCGCGTTCGTACAGTACGGCGGCGAGGCGGCGGACGATGTCGATGTCGCGTTCCACTTGCTCGCGGATCCCGGGCCGCTGCACCTTCACGACCACCTCGGCACCGGACCGCAGCCGGGCGCCGTAAACCTGCGCGATCGACGCTGCGGCAAGGGGTTTGTCGTCGATGTGGGCGAAGGCGGTGAGGTCGATTTCCTCCCGCAGCAAAGCGCGCACCTCGTCTTCGGGCGCGGGCGGAACTTGATCGTGCAGCTTGCTGAGTTCGCGGATGTAGACCGGCGGCAGGAGATCGGCGCGGGTCGAGAGCAGTTGGCCGAGCTTCACGAACGTCACGCCGGCTTCTTCCAATGCAAGCCGCAGCGATCGCGCGAGTTTCGCCGAGCCGTCGGGTCCCGCGGTGCGCCGGCCGGTGAGGAACGAGCCGAGGCCGTGGCGGATCGCGATGCGCATGATCCGCGAGTAACGACGGGCGCGGGACGCGCGGGATCGCAGCGAGCGCATCCGGGCGAACAGGCCCGGTCCGCCGGACGGGACCGCGAGTTCGGCGACGAACAGGACCAGCAGGGTCACCGCGAGCGCGCTGCCCGCCAACGGGATCAGCAGTCCGATCGCGACCCCGGCGTTGGTCAGCACGGCGATCGGGAACAGCCGGACGGCGGTGCCCGCGACGAGCCAGCCGGCCAGCGCGGCGCCGAGCGCCCGGACGAGACCGACGCGCACTCCGAGCACTTTGCGGGCCGCGGCGACGAGCGGCCACAGCACGACGACGTAGGCCACCAGGCCGAGCAGCAGCGTTTGCATGCCGAAGAGCACACCAGCACGGCGGCGCGTGCGGATCCAGCCGGGGCGGGACGGGCCTCCCTCTCGCGGGGGAGCGCCCTACTTTCGGACGTAGTCGGCCCCGGTGGTGAACTTCTAACGTCATCGAGCGGACAAAGGGTTGCTTGCTTTCCCCGATGAGTACGGAGGACACGATGCACGCACGAGGGTTCCGGCGGATCGCCGCACTGGCCACGGTCGCCGCCGTGCCGCTCGGCTTCGGCCTGGCGACCGCACCCGCCGCGTCCGCCGCCGCGGCGACCACCGTCTACTACAGCTCGGCAGGCGCGCCGGACTACCTCGCGCAGATCGACCAGGGCGCGGCGAACTGGAACGCCGCGGTCACCGACGTGCAACTGGTCAAGGACGAGGGCAAGGCGACGATCACCATCCACGAGGTGCACAGCGGCGGCTCGTACACGCAGACCGACGGACACGGCAACGGCGACGTCTACCTGGACACGAGCCAGGTCGCGGAGGGCTACGACCCGACCCGCATCGCCGCGCACGAACTCGGGCACAACCTCGGGCTGCCGGACCACTACGAAGGGCCGTGCACGGAGCTGATGTCGGGGCACGGGCCGGGCACGTCGTGCACCAACGCGAAGCCGGACGCGCAGGAGTCGGCGAAGGTGCAGCAGTTGTGGGCCAACGGGGTCCGGGCCGCGGGCACGCGGGTCACGACGACTGTCTACTGAGGACTCGTGAGTGTTTATGCCGGTTCTAACCGGCATAAACACTCACGACACCCCAGCGCACCCGGGCCCGCGCCGGGAAGTCCTCGCCGGACCTCGTGAGTGCTGGTGCCGGTTAGAACCGGCACCAGCACTCACGATGCCCCTACTCCGAGTGCAGCACGAAGAACAGGCAACTCGGACTGACGCACAGCATCCGGTAGTCCTCCGGGAACAGCTTTTCCGCCTCCGGAACCGGTTTCGGCTCGCTGAGCACCGCAATCCGGAACCCGGCCGCCGTGAATGCGTCGGTCATCGCGTGCACCGGTCGGTTCCAGAAGCTCATCGGCATGGTGCGGCCGTCGATTTCCCAGGTCTCGGTCCACTCGTAGGTGGCCGAGTAGTCGGTCTGCTGTCCGGCTTGCCGCTGCAGCAGGTGAATGGCAAAGGGATGGTCGACCACCACTATCAGCCGTCCGCCGGGCTTGAGGATGCGGTGGAACTCGCCGAGCGTCGGGCCCCAGTCTTCGAGGTAGTGCAGCACCAGTGAGGCGACGACGTCGTCGAACGCGTTGTCCGCGTAGGGGAGCGGCTCGGCCACGTCGGCGACGCGCAGGTCCACGTCCGGTCCTAGCCGCTCGCGGGCGATGTCGAGCATGCCGCTGCTGAGGTCGAAACCGGAGACTTCCGCGCCGCGATCGCGCAGGGCGACGGTCAGCGGCCCGGCGCCGCAGCCCGCGTCGAGAATCCTCCGCCCGGTCACGTCCCCGGCCAGCGCCAGCACGGCGGGCCGCTCGTAGTAGGCGTTCTGGATTTCGGTGTCCGACCATCGGGTGTAGGTGTCGGCCAGCAGGTCGTAGTCGTTGACGACGGTGCTCTCTTCAGGAGGCATGCGGTCCACGGTGCCAGAAAATCGGCCGCCGGGTCCCGCCCTGGAGGGAGGCGTCCGCCGGCGCCGCCTGTCAGGATTGGCGGGTGCGTTTCTTCCGTCCGCTGGTCAGCGGGGTCACCTATCGCCGGTGGGTGTACTTGATCCTCGGTGCCGCGCTCAGCGTGCCGTACCTGCTGCTCGCCATGGTCGCGATGCCCGCGCTGGTGCCGTTCGCCACGACGATGGGGTGGGCGAGCCTCGCCGGGTTCGTCGTGATGCTCGTGGTGCTGGCCGCGACCGCGTTCCTGCCCGCGGTGCGCGTGCTGGAGGCGGCGGCGGTGCGGGAACTGCTCGCCCAGCCCGCGCCGGGACGCGGACGGCTGCGGTGCGCGACGATGTTCGTGCTGCACGTCGTGACCGGTCTGTGCACCGGTCTCGCGACGCTCGCGGTGCCTGCCGGGTTCGGCTTCGCGATCAACGCGGTGTTCACCGGTCGGCTTGTCGACACGCCAGATTTCCACCTGACGGTTCCGCGCGGCTGGGCTTCGGCGTGGCTGCCCGCGGCGTTCGTGGCGGCTTTCGTCGTGCTGATCTACGTCGTGTGGGCCCTCGGCGGAGTGCTGCGCCGCGTGGCCGCCCGGTTGCTCGGCTGGTCCGCCGCCGAACGCATCGCGCAGCTCGAACGCCGCACCGACCAGCTCGCCGAGCGCACCCGGCTCGCGCGCGAACTCCACGATTCCGTCGGTCACGCGCTTTCGGTGGTCACGCTGCAAGCGGGGGCCGCGCGGCGGACGTTGCACACCGACCCGGGCTTCACCGAGGAAGCGCTCACCGCGATCGAGGAATCCGCCCGCACCGCGCTCGACGACCTCGACCACGTGCTCGGCCTGCTCCGCGACGAAGCACGCGACCGGACACCGCACGCGGGTCTCGCCAATCTGCCCGCGCTGATCACCGTGACGCAGCAGTCCGGGACGGAGTGCCGCTACGAGGTGCACGGCGACATCGCCGCGGTGCCGGCGGTGGTTTCCCGTGAGGTGTACCGGATCCTGCAGGAATGCCTCACCAACGCGGTGCGGTACGCGGGCAAGGTGCCGGTCACCGTCGCACTGGCGGTCGCGGACGGGCAGCTGCGGGCGGCGGTCGCGAATCCGCTCGGCTCGGCCCGGCCGTCGCGCGCCCGCGGCGGACGCGGTCTCCGGGGCATGGCGGAGCGGGCGGAACTGGTGGGTGGCAAGCTGTCCGCGGGACCGGTCGGCGATAACTGGGAGGTCGTGGTGACGGTGCCGTGGGGGAACCGGTGAGCGTGCGGGTGCTGCTGGTGGACGACGAACGGCTGATCCGGGCCGGGCTGCGCGCGATCGTGGACAGCGAACCGGACCTGACCGTGGTCGGCGAGGCGTCCGACGGCGCGGAGGTGCCGGGTCTCGTCGGGCAGCTGCGGCCGGACGTCGTGCTGATGGACGTGCGGATGCCCGCGGTGGACGGGATCCGCGCGACCGAGCATCTGCTGTCCACTGTGGAGGATCCGCCGAAGGTGATCGTGGTGACCACCTTCGAAAACGACGACTACGTGTACGACGCGCTGCTCGCCGGGGCGAGCGGATTCCTGCTGAAACGCGCGCGCCCGGAGGAGATCGTCGCCGGGATCCGCACGGTGCTGGCAGGGGATTCGCTGTTGTTCCCGGCCGCGATCCGGGGCATGGCGGCTCGCCGCGCGCCGGGTGCCGCCGCCCCGCTGGACTTCCTGACCGAACGGGAACGCGACGTGCTGCGGCTGATGGCGGCGGGACTGTCCAATGGGGAGATCGCGGCGGAGCTGTATCTGGGGCTGCAGACGGTGAAAACGCACGTCGGGAATGTGCTGTCGAAACTGGGCGCGCGGGACCGGACGCAGGCGGTGATCCGGGCCTACGAGTCGGGATTCGTCAGGCCGACCGGCTGATCGCGACGTCCCGGCCGATGCCGCGCAGGACTTCGACGCGGTCGCTGCCGGGGCGGCTGAGGACCCAGCTCGAACCCGGAACCGCTTTGGCGCGTTTCTTCAGCGGTGCGAGGAGCCGGGAAGCGTCCCGATAGGACGGAATGGCGCCGCTGCCGCACACGAGCGTCGCCAGGGAAACCGTGACCGGTATGCCCTCGGCGGACCAGTGCGTGTCCAGCAAAGCCGCGGCGACCGTGCCGATCTCGTCCACGTCGCACACGATCAGGAAGTCGTCGCCACCCACGTGGCTCACACGCATCCGCGGCAGCCGCCGGGCGAGGTCGGTGAGCGTTTCGCCCAGGGCGCGGATCAGGTCGTCGCCCGCGGCGAAACCGGCGTTGTCGTTGACCGATTTGAAGGCGTCGACGTCCAGCCACGCCGCCACGAACTGCTCGCCGCTCGCGATCCGGCGTTCGACGTCGCGGGCCGCCGCTTCGCTGCCCGGCAGCCGGGTGAGCGGGCTGAGCGTGACCGCCTCCTCGACCTTCGCCTCGGCGACCCCGCGCACGACCTCGGTCACCAGCACCACGCCGAGGCAGTGCCCGGACGCGTCGACCACCACGACGTCGTCGCCGGTGCGGCCCCAGTCGGCGTCGGTGACCAGTTCGAGGAATTCCAGCGCGCTCGCGCCCGCCTCGATCAGGTGCGGTTTGTCCGCCAGCCGGGCGGCGGGCCGCTTCGCGTGCAAGGCGTGTCCGTACGGACCGGTGATGGTGACGAGGAACCGCGTCCGGTCGACTGACCACTGTGGACGGTTGTCCGCGTCGACGCCGACCACGCCGCTCGGCGCGTCCGCGGCGGCGAGCACCTCGCGGACGTCGTCGCAGGTCGCGTCGACCGGCAGGGTCGTCGCCGGGCGGAGGAAGTCGCCGACGCGCGGGGCCTGCGGCGGCGCGGGCGTGCGCCGGTCCTCCGGGATGACCGCGCCGGAGGCGGGCGCGGACCGGTGCGCGGCGGGCGGCGCGAGCAGGTTGCCCTGCGCGATCCGGACGCCGAGGCTCTGTGCGGCGTCGAGCTGCGACTCGGTTTCGATGCCGGTCGCGACCAGCCGGATGTTCGTGCGCGTCGTGAAGTGCAGCAGCGCCTCGACCACCGCTGTCGACGCCGGGTCGCCGGGCAGGCCGCGCAGCACGCTGCGGTCGAGTTTCACCAGGTCCACCGGCGACTGCGCGAGCAGCGCCAGCGGCAGGTCGCCGCGGCCGAGGCCGTCGAGCGCGAGCCGGAAGCCCTGTTCGGTGAGCGCGCGCATGCCGTCGAGCAGACGGCCAGTGGGCAGGTGCGTGAACGGCGGTCCGACCTCCAGCACGACGTCGCGGGTGCGCCGTCCGGCCGCGCCGAGTTCGGCGATCAGCTCGTCGAACGCCTCCAGCGGCGACGCGAGCGTGCGGGCGGAGACGTTGAGGTGCAGCGGGAGCGCGCTGGGCCGCTCGGCCTCCTGGCGCACCGCGGCGGCGGCCAGCCCGAGGTCGACCTCGGTGAGCTTGCCCGCGCGGCGGGCCTCGGCGAGCAGTTCGTGCGCCGTGCCCCGGCCCGGCCGGGCCAGCGCTTCGTACGCGACGACTCCGCCGGTGTGCAAGCTGTACATCGGCTGGAAGGCGAATCGGACCGCACGCAGCGTCGTCACGGACGCGATACTCGCACCGCCGAAGGGGGCCGCGAAACCGTTGTCAGCTGATGTTCACCGGCGCGGCACTTCGGCCACCGGATCGGAGTAACAAAATGCTTTTCCCGTTCGCTCGATCGGGCAAGGCAAAATCCCGGCACGGACTCAGCCGAGCAGCCGCCGGCGCAGCCGGGCCGGGGCGGCGCGGAACAGGTTTGCCATGGTCGAGGCGGTGCCGGGCAGGTCGGTGCGGCCCGAGGTGAACGCGCGCTGTGCCGGGATCGGGAGCTCGAAGAACAGGTCGAAGAATTGCGCCGACTGAGCGGGTGACATTCCGCACAATGCACGGAGTCCGTGGCGGCGCAAGGCATGCACAGCACGGGCTTCCGGCGGCCACAATGCCTTCCGGGCAGCGCCGGCCGCGGCCGCCGGACCTGCGTCGAACGCGTCCGCCAGAGCTTCCGCGACGCGAGGCGCGAGCTGCAGTGCGGTCGCGAGGCTGAAACCGGTCGCCGGGTGCACGAGCGCGCCCGCGACCCCGAACGGCACCGCCTGGCCGCGCTTCGGCAGCGGGACGTCGAGCACGATCCGCACCTGTTCGACCCGGCCCGCCGGACGGATTCCCGCTGCTTTGAGCCGCGCGTGCAGCCGCTGGGCCAGTTCGGACACCGGGAGCCCGGGTTTGCGGGCCAGCGAGGTCTCCTCGACCAGCACGGAGCCGTCGCCGAGGGGCAGGAGATAGCGGAAGCTGTCGGTGCCGTCGCGCCAGTCCATGAAGACAGCGGTGTCGGGCGGGGCCAGTCGCTCGGCCTGGTCCGCGGGCAGCACGAGCCCATACGCGGTCTGCTCGGCGCGCGGAGCCCGGAGCTTGGGCGCACCGGACGCGTCGACGAACACGGCGGCTGCGAGCCGTCGACCGTCGGCGAGCAGGACCGTCGAACCGTGCGGACCGTGTTCCGCGCCGGTCACCTTGCCCGTGATGACCTCGACCTTCGGTTCGGTGAGCCACTCGCGCAGCCCGGCGTTGTCGAGCACCCGGTAAGCCCGGTCGACGCGGTGCTCGCGGGTCCCGAACGCGAGCGTCGTTGCCGGAGCCGCGGCGATCGCTTTATCCGGCAGCTCCGGTACTTCGTCTGCCCACAGTCCGTAAGTGTTCGGCCACTTTCGGTGCGGATCCGGGTCGAGCACGGCCGTTTCCAGTCCTCGCCGGGCGCACGCGGCCGCCAGCGCCCGTCCGGCCGGGCCGCCGCCCGCCACCAGCACGTCGGTCATCCCGCAATCCTGCCGGACGGCCGGATACGGTGGGACACATGGACGAGACCGATCCGAGGGCAGCGCGGCGGGACCCGCAGGACGGGACCGGCGGGTTCACCGATCTGGCGACCAGCCCGTTCCGCGTCGACCGCGACCGGATCACCGCGTCGCCGTTCTTCGCGCGGCTCGGCGGGGTCACCCAGGTGGTCAGCGCCGGCGGTGCCGGGCTGCTGCACAACCGGCTGACCCACAGTCTGAAGGTCGCGCAGGTCGCGCGCGGGATCGCGGAGCGGATCACCGGATCGAGCGAGTCGGCCGAACTCGCGGCGAAACTCGGCGGCTGCGACCCGGACGCGTGCGAGGCCGCCGCGCTGGCGCACGACCTCGGGCACCCGCCGTTCGGGCATCTCGGCGAGCAGATCCTGGACCGGATCGCCCGGCACCGGTTCGGCCTGGCCGACGGTTTCGAGGGCAACGCGCAGTCGTTCCGCATCGTCACGACGACCGACGTGCGCGGCCCGTCCGCCATCGGCCTGGACCTGACGACCGCGGTCCGCGCCGCGGTCCTGAAGTACCCGTGGGCGCGGCTGCATTACCCGCAGCCGCATCCGACCGCGATGCCGCTGCCGCCCCGTGGCGCGGCCGAGCCGGACGACGCTCCCGGCACCGGCGCGAGCAAGTTTTCCGCGTACGTCACGGAATTGGACGACTTCGAGCAGTCGCGCGCCCCGTTCGCCGGCCGGATCGAGCCGTGGCAGCAGACGGTCGAAGCGTCCGTTATGGACACTGCCGACGACATCGCGTACGCGATCCACGATCTGCAGGATTTCCACCGCATCGGCGTCCTGCAGCACGCCCCGGTCGCCGCCGAACTGGGGGAGTGGCTGGCGCACGCGGTCGAGCTGGCCTCTTTGGACGATGCCCGGCTGACCGCGGAGATCCGCCGGCCAGGCCGTTCCCTGGAGCGGATGCGCCGCCGCATGCACCTGAAGGACAGCTGGATCGTGGACGACGACGCCTTCGCCGCGGCCGTCGCCCGAGTCCAGCGAGAACTGGTCGACGGCCTCCTCGCGGACGGCTTCGACGGCTCGACCGAAGCCGAGCAAGCGACGGCCGCCTTCTCGGCGAACTGGATGGCGCGGCTGGTGGACGGGGTGTTCGTCCTGTCGTCGCCCCCGACCCGGTCCGGGCACGTCTCGCTGCGTCCCGCGCAGTGGCACGAGGTGCAGGTCCTGAAGTTCGTCCACCGGCGGTTTGTGTTGCTGCGCCCCGATCTCGCCCTGCACCAGCGCGGCCAGGCAAGTCTGGTCACGACGCTGGTCGACGCGCTGGACGCGTGGCTCCTGGACCGCGACGAGGCTTCCCGCTTGCCGCGCCGGCTGCACGACCTGATGGAACTGGCACACGGCGAGTACTCGGACCTCGCCCGGGTCGCGCCGGAACTACTGGTGGGCGCGACTGGCGAACGAATCGAGGGCGCGGACGCGGTGCGCGGACTGGCCCGGGGACGCGCGGTCGTGGACTTCGTGGCTTCGCTGACCGACAAGCAGGCGGTGACCCTGCTGGACGCTCTGTCAGGCCGGTCGAGCCAGCCTTGGTCGGATTCCTTTGTGCTGTAAATAGGTTGCGTTCGCCGGGGCTGGTCAGGACGGTAGGCAGATGCCGTTGACGATCCGGGACGCTGGTGCCGACGATTGGCCGGGGATCTGGCCGATCATCCGGGACGTGGTGACCGAGCAGCAGACGTTCCCCTACGACCCGGCGATGAGCGAATCCGAAGCCCGTCAGCAGTGGCTGGTCGCAGCCCCGGCGCGGGTCGTGGTCGCGGTCGACGGGGATCGGGTGCTGGGCACGGCGAACATGTACGCCAACCGGCCGGGCCCGGGCAGCCACGTCGCTTCGGGAAGCTTGATGGTGTCCAGGGACGCCCGAGGCCACGGCGTCGGGCGGGCGTTGGTGGTGGACTTGATCGCTTGGGCACGGCGGATGTCGTTCGCGGCGATTCAGTTCAATGCGGTGGTGGAGACCAATGTTCATGCGGTGCGGTTGTACGAGAGTTTGGGGTTCGTGACGCTGGGGATCGCACCGGGGGCGTTTCAACATCCGGTCGAGGGGCGGGTCGGGTTGCGGATCATGTGGCTGGAGTTGTGAGCGTTGTATCGGCTTCTGTCCGAAGCGGACCGTCCGGGGTTTGCGCTGGCCTTCGAATCGATGTCCGGCTTCCTCAGCGAGGGCCGGGCTGCTGGGCTGGTAACTCTCGAAAACGTGGTCGGCGCGGCTGAGGCGATACCGGTGACTGTCGAGGACGCGGAAATCGAGGTGGTCGACGGCGCTGGCAAGGCTATCGGCCACTACTGGTTCGGCCGCCTGGAATTGCGGCCGAAGAACCTTGTCCGGATGCCGGACGGATCGGTGCGCCTCGAAGTTTCGTGTCCCGACGGTTGGCCTTATCCGCACGCGCAGGCGATCTGGTCGCGATGGCGCCGCGGCTCGATCCTGCCGGGCGAGTGGACGCGTTATCCCGCGGCCCAGCACGGCGACTGGCTGCACGTCGTGCAAAACGCGTGGTTCACCTCCGGGAAGCGCGCGATGCGCTACAACACGGGCGACATCGTCATCGACGGGCAGGGCTTGTCCTCCGAGGACTCGTTCTATTGCGCCCTCGGCGAGGCGGCGAACGGGCCGGGAGGTTACTTCGGCAGCAACTTGGACGCACTCGACGACTGTCTCCGCAGCGAACCCGCTTCAACTCCGCCCTATCCGGTGGTCTGGAACGCCGCGGCGGAATCCCGCCGAACCTTGGGCGATGCGTTCGTGGAGGCGGTCGCGGAAGTGTTCGCCGACCACCGCATCGAACTGCACGAGCGGTGAATCCGCTGTCCAGTAAAGCCTCGCCAGGACAACCGAGGCGGCAGCAGCTCCGCCGAACGGCCTACGACGTCCGGCGGGCAACGGATATTGCCTCACCAACGTCACTCCAACGGCCGTTTTTCCCGGACAGAAGTGGTACTTAGCTGGATCCAGCCGGTGATCACCGGCGTTGGCCAGCGTGAGTCGGGGCACGCGGTGCGAGATCGGAGGGCGCACGTGCGTCGTACCCGTTCACCTGGAGCCTCGATAAGAAGACGGACGGGCGTGGTCGCCGCGGCGGTGCTTGCCGCCGGGCTGGTGACACCGCCCTTGGCCGATGCGCAGGAGTCTACTGTGGACTCCACTGCGAAAAGTCAGATCGCCGCATTGCAAGCGGTGAAAGCAGGACAGACCGCGACTGAGTCCAAAATAGACAGCAAACTGCTCGTCCAGGAGAAGATGCGCACGCGGAGCCTGAGCGCGGCCGCGTTGCCCGGAATCGGCAAGACCGCCGACAAGGCACTGGTCGACATCCGGGTCACGAAGGTCAGCGACGGGCTCGTCAACGACCTGCGCAAGGCCGGGGCCGAGGTGCGTGCGGTGTCGAGCACGGCGGCGAGCATCCGGGCCGACGTGCCGTTGGCCGCATTGCCGGAGATCGCGAAGCGCGGCGACGTGAAGCACGTCGAAACCGCGGATCAGGCGATGACGGCGCGGCAGCGGGAAAACAAGAACGGCACGGAAACCAAGCAGCAGAAGGCCGATCGGATCGACCGGCAGCTCAAGGAAGCGATCGGGACCAAAACGCAGGTGGTCAGCGCGGGCGACCGGGCGCACAACGCGGACACGGCGCGTCAGCAGTTCGGCGTGACCGGAACTGGCGTGAAGGCGTGCGCGCTGTCCGACGGCGTCGATTCCCTGGAGGTTTCCCGCACCAAGGGCGAGCTTCCGGCGGTCGATGTCCTGACTGGACAGGCCGGCAGCGGCGACGAGGGCACCGCGATGCTGGAGATCATCCACGACCTCGCGCCGAACGCGAAGCTTGGTTTCGCGACAGCATTCACCTCTGACGCGAGTTTCGCCGACAATATCCGCAAGCTCCGTTTTGAAGCACATTGCGACGTCATCGTCGACGACGTCATTTACTTCAAGGAATCCCCGTTCCAGGACTGGATCATCGCGCAAGCGGTGAACGACGTGACGGCCGACGGCGCGCTTTATTTCTCCTCCGCGGGCAATGAAGGCAACGTCGCCGACGGCACCGCAGCGCACTGGGAAGGCGACTTCGTCGATTCGGGAGTCTCGATCGGCAAGTTCGCCGGCACCGCGCACAACTTCGCGGGCGCAGCCGGAAAGCAGGTGTACGAACCGATCTCGGACGCGTCGTCGGCGAGCATCCCGGTGACGCTGCACTGGTCCGACCCGATCGGCGCGGCCTCGGACGACTACGACCTCTACCTCCTCGACGCGCGCGGCAACGTCGTGAGCTTCAGCCAGGACGTCCAGAACGGCACCCAGGACCCGTACGAGCAGCTGGCGACCCCGCTGTTCGGCGGCACCGGGCTGCGGCTCGCCGTGGTGAAGTTCTCCGGGGCGAGCCGGTATCTCTCGCTGACCGCGTTCGGCAGCCGGTTCCGCGATTCCGCGGACGGGCTCAAGGCGTACTCCACGCCGGGTGCGGTCGTGGGCCACGCCGCGGCGCGCAAGGCGTTCGCGGTCGCTGCGGCACCGGCCGAGGCGGCGTTCGGGCGGCCGCTCGAACCGGGCGACCCGGCGAACCCGACCGGACCGTATCCGGCGGCGTATTCCGCGGCCAGCAAGGCGGAACGGTTCAGTTCGGACGGTCCGCGGCGCATGTTCTACGAAGCCAACGGAACGCCGATCACGCCGGGCGACGTGTCGTCGACCGGGGGAGAGGTCCGGCAGAAGCCGGAAATTACCGCGGCGGACGGCGTGCACACCTCGGTGAGCGGGTTCGACCCGTTCTTCGGCACCTCGGCGGCCGCACCGCACGCGGCCGCGATCGCGAGCCTGGTGCTGTCCGGCAATCCCGGACTGTCCTCTTCGGGCATTCGCGAGGCGTTCCTCAAGACCGCGGTGGACATCGAAGCACCCGGCACGGACAACCTCACCGGGGCCGGAGTGCTGCTGGCGGACAAGGTGCTCGCGTACACCGGAGCCAGCCCGCAGCCGTACGCGGAAGCGGGACAGCCGACGGTCCGCGGACCCAGCGGCGGCAGCACGCTCAACCCCGGTGACACCGCGACTGTCACGCTTCCGGTGAAGAACACCGGCGACGGCACCGCAGTCTCCACGAGCGTTGTGCTCACTTCGCCGACCCAGGGCGTCACGATCGAGCCGAGGGCGAAGTCGTACGGCACGATCAGCCCGGGACAGACCGGAATCAACGACTTCACCGTCACGGTTCCGGCAAGCCAGCAGCTCGGCTCGCCGGTGGTGCTCACCGCGAAGGTGACTTTCGCGGGCTCGTACTCGCCGCGCACCAGCACGTTCTCGCTGCCGGTCGGCACGCCGTCGCCGGTTTCGCAGGCGTTCGCCTACGCCGGTCCGGCGGTCGCGATCCCGGACAACTCGCCGCTCGGCGCGTCGGTCCCGCTCGTGGTGAGCGGCGTCGGTCCCGCGTCGAAGGTGTCGCTCTCGATCGACGGCGCCACCTGCACCACGGCGGAGAAAGCGACCACGGTCGGCATCGACCACACCTACGTCAACGACCTGGTCGGCACGCTGACCTCGCCTTCCGGCGCGACGGCGACGCTGTTCCAGAAGGGCGGCGGCAGCGGGAACAACCTCTGCCAGGTGGTCTTCGACGATTCCGCGACCAAGCTGTTCAGCTCGACCGGGTCCGGGGACGCGCCGTACACCGGCACCTACCGGCCGGTCGCGGCGCAGAGCCAGCTCGGCGCTTCGGCGGACGGCACGTGGACGCTCAAGGTCGTCGACACCACCGGCGGCGACACCGGTTCGATCCGCAGCGTTTCGCTGCACGTCAACGGGTACGTCTCGGCCGGGCATCCGGCGGACGTGCACAAGACGGTGACCACCGGGCCGGTGCGGCCTCAGCTGGCCTAAGCGATGCGGGGCCGTCGCACCGCGCGGCGGCCCCGTACCGTTTCCGGCATGGCACGGCAGGTCGCAGGCGGCGGACGGGCGGTGGAAGTCCCGCCCGAACGGCTCGACGGCTGGTTCGCGCGCTTCGCCGAACGCAACCACGGCGTGCGTACGACCGTTCTCGCCGCGACGCACGTGCAAGTCACCGCCGAGAACGGCACCACAGCTACCGCGACTGTCCCGTTTGGACCGTTGAGCGAGCGAGGCGAATACTCCGGGCTGGCCGTCGAACCGTTGCTTCGCCACGTGCAGACACCGCGACTGATCGCGCTGCTGCTGGTCCGAAAAGGCGGACACTCCCTCGGACTTGCCTACGACGGCCGCGTAGTCCTCTCCCGAACCGATCGCCACCACGTGCAAGGCCGAACCGCGGCGGGCGGCTGGTCGCAGCAACGCTTCGCCCGCCGCCGCGAAGGCCAGACGCGGGCCGCGCTCCGCTCAGCCGCCCAGGACGCGTACGAGGTTCTACTGCCTCGACTGTCCGAAGTGGACGCTGTGGTGCTCGGCGGAGACCGTCGCGCGCTCGACGGACTGCGCTCCGACAGACGGCTCGCCGAGTTGTTCGACCGGGCGGAGCCGCGGGTGCTGGAGATTCCCGAGCCCGGCTATGAGGTGCTGGCCGAAGCAGCACAGCGAGCGCGTGCCGTCCACCTGGTGGTGAGGGATCGAACACCGGGACCCGAGTGAATCCGGACACGGCCGCGAAAACCGTTCGACGCCGACCCGTACACTGGGTTCGTGGTCAACAGGGCATTGGTGCGGATCCAGAGAGAGTAGCCGCCCGCCCCGCATCGCACGCGGTGCCGGGGCGCTCCAGCACGTCCACCTGACCGCCCCCGTATCCGGGAGTTCTCTTGATCACGGCCACTGGCCTTGAGCTGCGCGCCGGTTCGCGCATCCTGCTCGACGGCGCCACCCTCCGCATCCAGTCCGGCGACCGCATCGGCCTCGTCGGCCGCAACGGCGCGGGCAAGACCACCTCGCTGAAGGTCCTCGCGGGCGAGGGCGAACCGCACGCCGGCGACGTCCGGCGCAGCGGCGAACTCGGCTATCTGCCGCAGGACCCGCGCGAGGGCGACCTGTCGGTCACCGCGAAGGACCGCGTGCTGTCCGCGCGCGGGCTCGACACCCTGCTGCGCGACATGGAAAAGGCGCAGACCTCGATGTCAGAGCTGGTCGACGACAAGCAGCGGGACAAGGCGATCAACCGCTACGCGCGGCTCGAAGAGCGGTTCTCCTCGCTCGGCGGGTACGCCGCGGAGAGCGAAGCGGCGCGAATCTGCTCGAACCTCGGCCTCGCCGACCGCATCCTGTCGCAGACGCTCAGCACGCTGTCGGGCGGTCAGCGCCGTCGCGTCGAGCTGGCGCGGATCCTGTTCGCCGCCGCCGAGGCGGGCGCGGGCGGCAAGTCCGAGACGATCCTGCTGCTGGACGAGCCGACCAACCACCTCGACGCCGACTCGATCAACTGGCTGCGCGGCTTCCTCAAGCAGCACGACGGCGGGCTCGTGGTGATCAGCCACGACGTCGAACTGCTCGGCGACGTCGTGAACAAGGTCTGGTTCCTCGACGCGACGCGCGGCGAGATCGACATCTACAACATGAGCTGGCAGCGCTACCTCGACGCGCGCGCCACCGACGAGAAGCGCCGCCGCCGCGAGCGCGCGAACGCCGAGAAGAAGGCGTCCGCGCTGCAGGCGCAGGCCGCGAAGCTCGGCGCGAAGGCGACCAAGGCCGTCGCGGCCAAGAACATGGCCCGGCGTGCGGAGCAGATGCTGTCCTCGCTCGACGAGACGCGCCAGGCGGACAAGGTCGCCCGGATCAAGTTCCCGGACCCGGCCTCGTGCGGGCGCACGCCGCTGACCGCCGACGGGCTGTCCAAGTCGTACGGTTCGCTCGAGATCTTCACCGGCGTCGATCTGGCGATCGACCGCGGCTCGAAGGTCGTCGTGCTCGGATTGAACGGCGCCGGAAAGACGACATTGCTCCGGCTGCTCGGCGGAATGGAAACCCCGGACACCGGATCCGTCGAACCGGGTCACGGATTGCGTTTGGGCTATTACGCACAGGAACACGAAACGCTCGACCACGACGCGTCGGTGTGGGAAAACATCCGCCATCTCGCACCGGACACCGGCGCGCAGGAGCTGCGGAACCTGCTCGGCTCGTTCCTGTTCACCGGCGAACAGCTCGACCAGCCCGCCGGAACCCTGTCCGGCGGCGAGAAGACCCGGCTCGCGCTCGCTGGACTCGTGTCCAGCCAAGCCAATGTGCTGCTGCTCGACGAACCGACGAACAACCTGGACCCGGCCAGCCGCGCACAGGTTCTCGACGCGCTGCGCAGCTTCGCCGGCGCGGTCGTGCTGGTGACGCACGACCCGGGCGCGGTCGAGGCACTCGAACCCGAGCGCGTGATCCTGCTTCCGGACGGAACCGAGGACCACTGGTCGGCGGATTATCTGGAACTTGTCCAGCTTGCCTGACCGAGTGCGTCCGTTCGGGTGCTGACCGTGTCGGGCAAAGCACTGGAATGGCCCAATGTGATCGCGGTTTCGATCGTTTTACGGCTGTCGTCTGGCAATCCGGCGCGTAGTGTTCGATCATTGCCCCGGCAGGGGCCGTGAATGGCCCGGAACAACCACTCGGCGGGAAGGCGATCGACGTGGCTGATCTCAAGAAAGGCGCGCGGATCACCGGCAACACGCGCGACAAGCTGGCCGCTGACCTGAAGAAGAAATACGAGAAGGGCTCGAGCATCCGGGCTCTGGCCGAATCCACCGGACGGTCCTACGGGTTCGTCCACCGGGTGCTGTCGGAGTCCGGGGTCCAGCTGCGGGGGCGCGGCGGGGCCACGCGAGTCAAGAAGAAGTAGCGTCAGCGCGGCCGCTGCGCGGGGGGCGCACGGTCGGAGAGGTCGTCCGGAAGGTCAGCGCGGCGCCGAGGAGTACCAGCGGGTACACGAGGTAGCCGTACCGGGTGGCCGGAGTAAGCAGGATCAACGCGCCGAGTCCGACGGCGGTTCGCGTCAGTGCAGCGGATCCCGTCGCGGGGGGCCGGCGCGCCAGCCAGATCAGCATCGCCACCGCCGCGACACCCACCAGCACCAGGGAAATCACGGTGCCGGCCGGTCCGGCCTGCGCGATCAGATGCCCGGGCAGCGGGCTCGCCGCGGGGGAGCGGACCGCGCCCATGCCGAGCGGGAAGCGGATCACGTGCTCGGTGAACGCCGCCGGGTTCGCCAGATACACCGGCAGATGCAGCGCGATCGTCGCCGCGGCCAGCGCGCCCGCGAAGCGACCCGTTGCCGCCCAAGGATTTCCGCCGCGAGCCCGCTGCCAAACGAAGACCGCGAGCACTGCGGCGGCGGGCGCGACGATGAGTTTCGCGCTGATCACCAGCGCCAGCACGAACCCGGTCCATCCTGGACGCCCCGAAGCGGCCAGCGCGAACGTCAGCACGAGCAGGCCCACGATCGCGAGGTCCGGTCCGGCGACCGCCCAGGTCAGCGCGGTCAGCGGACAGGCGATCGCGAGCTGTGCGGCGAAAACCGGGATCCGGGGCCGGTTCAGCAGCCGCCAGGACGCGTACGCGCAGAGCACCGCGGCCAGCGCGAACATCCACCGCGCGTCGGTCAGTGCATTGAGGACCGGACTGCCGCCGAACAACGCGCGCGGGAGCCCGAAAACGGTCATCACCGGGCCGTACGGCGTGTAGTCGTTCACTTCCGGTGCGCGGTGGAGCGCGGTGATGTCGATGTACGGGGTTCCGTTCCGCAGCAACAGGTCCGCGCTGCGTTCGATCACCCACACCTCCGGCTGCGCGGCCCAGGAGAACGGGGTGATCAGCCAGTCCGTTCCGGTCAGCCGCCGGATCACGAGCGTCACCAGCGGCGCGCACATCGCGAGCACGACAACCGCGCCGATACCGATCCAGCGCGACCCGAATTTGCCGTTAGTTTGCATTACGCGGCGCGCGGAAATCGTCAGCCAGGCGCTGTGCGCGGCGGCCAATCCGTATCCGGCGACGGCGAAATTGCCCCAGATCCGATAGCCGTAGAACTCCGAAGCGAGCGCGGTGCCGAGCGCGAAGGCGAAGCAGCCGAGATAGAAGACGAGATCCCAGGCGGCGACGCGCACGGGATGGGCTTCCCCGGCACGCGCAGGGGCCATCAGCAGTTGCACCCGCGTTTCCTCCCCGGCTCGCCGACCCCGAAACGCCAGGCTACCGAGCCGGGCCGCGCCGGATCCCACCGCCCGTGGCCCGCACCGGCCCGAGGTCCGTGATCGGAATCCGAGTCCCCGGAGAGTCCTCCACGGACATCGGGAAGAATGCCGGGCGTCCCGGTGTTGTGCAGGGCATCTCCGGAAAAAAGTTCAACTAATCTAGAGGTTTTCACGAGCTGGGGGACACTCCGATGGACAACACCTGGGCGCTGCTGAGCTCCGCGATGCGGGCGGGCGACGCGCCGAAAGCGCTGACCCGAGGCACGGTCCGCCGGGTCGCGCGGTTCGCCCGGCCGCACTGGAAGCGGCTGCTGGCCTTCCTGGTGCTCACCGTGATCTCGGCGGTGCTCGCCGTGACGACGCCGGTGCTCGCGGGCAAGGTCGTCGACGCGATCGTGGGCGGGCACGAGCTGAACGTGGTCATCTGGCTGTCGGTGGTGATCGCGGCGCTCGCGATCCTCGACGCCGGGTTCGGTCTCGCGGAACGCTGGCAGTCGTCGCGGATCGGCGAGGGCATCATCTACGACCTGCGCGTGGCGGTGTTCGAGCACGTGCAGAAGCTGCCGATCGCGTTCTTCACCCGCACCCGCACCGGTGCGCTGGTCAGCAGGCTCAACAACGACGTGATCGGCGCGCAGCGCACGTTCACGGCGACTTTGTCCGGTTTGGTCACCAATGTGATCCAGCTGGTGCTGTCGCTGGTGGTGATGGTGTCGCTTTCGTGGCAGGTCACGCTCGTCGCACTGGTCCTGTTGCCGATTTTCGTGCTGCCCGCCCGCAGGCTGGGCCGCCGCATGGCCGGGCTGCAGCGCGAGGCCGCGCAGCTCAACGCCGGGATGACCACGCAGATGACCGAACGGTTCTCCGCGCCGGGCGCCACGCTGGTGAAGCTCTTCGGACGGCCGCGCCAGGAGGTCGCCGACTTCGGCCTCCGCGCCGGACGGGTCCGCGACATCGGCGTCCGCACCGCGATGCTGACGCGCTGGTTCATGACCAGCCTGACGCTCGTGTCCGCGCTCGCGCAGGCGCTCGTCTACGGACTCGGCGGCTACCTGGCGCTCACCGGCAAGCTCGAACCGGGCACCGTGGTCGCGCTGGCGCTGCTGCTGACCCGGCTGTACACGCCGCTGACCGCGCTCGCGAACGTGCGCGTGGACGTGATGACCGCGCTGGTGTCGTTCGAGCGGGTCTTCGAGGTGCTGGACCTGGAGCCGATGATCAAGGAACCGGCGGAGCCGAAGAAGCTGCCCGAGGGTGGGGTTTCGGTCGAGTTCTCCGACGTGAAGTTCGGATACCCGGCGGCGGACAAGTTCTCGCTCGCCTCGCTGGAGGACGTGGCCACTTTGGACAGCCGGGGCGGCGAAGAGGTGCTGCACGGCATCAGCTTCCGCGCCGAAGCCGGGCAGATGGTCGCGCTGGTCGGTTCGTCCGGTGCGGGCAAGTCGACGATCGCTTCGCTGCTGCCGCGGCTGTACGACGTGGACGCCGGTTCGGTCCGGCTGTCCGATGTGGACGTCAAGGACCTGAGTTTCGCTTCGCTGCGCGAAACCGTCGGCGTGGTGACCCAGGACGGGCACCTGTTCCACGACACGATCCGGGCCAACCTGAGCTACGCGCGCCCTGGCGTCGCGGACGACGAGATCTGGGCCGCGCTCGAAAAGGCGCGGCTGGGCGATCTGGTGCATTCGCTGCCGGACGGACTGGACACGACCGTCGGCGAACGCGGCTACCGCCTCTCCGGCGGCGAACGGCAGCGGCTGACCATCGCGCGCTTGCTGCTGGCGCAGCCGAAGGTCGTGGTGCTGGACGAGGCGACCGCGCACCTGGACTCGGAATCCGAGGCCGCGGTGGGCGAAGCGCTCACCGGTGCGCTGGAAGGCCGGACGTCGCTGGTGATCGCGCACCGGCTGTCGACCGTGCGGGCGGCGGATCTGATCCTGGTGGTGGAAAACGGGAACATCGTGGAACGCGGCACGCACGACGAACTGCTGGCTGCCGAGGGGCGGTACGCGGAGCTGTACCACACGCAGTTCGCGGAGGAACCAGCCGCGGCCTGACCCGAACGCCCCGGTGGGGGTTTCTCGTTGGCGCGGCGTCGTTGGGGCGATGCGTAGCATCGGCCCAACCGCGTAGCTTCCCCGCTCCCGCCGACGTACGTGAGGGGAACCCTGAGGGAATCTGATTCCCTCAGGGTTCCCCTCACGTACGTTCAGCGGGAGCGGGCTGCTCGGCGGGTCGCCGTAGGTCGGTGCTCCGCAGGGTCCGGACGAGCACCGCTGCCGCGAACCCAACGCACACCGCGCTACTGAGAACGCCCCAATGCCACATTGGGTGCGTCCGACGCACCCAATGTGGCATTCGGTGCGTCACCTGCACCCAATGCCGCATTGGGCGCGTGGGTCAGCGCAGCGCGGGCACCCGGGGTTCGTACTTGGCCAGCAGCGCCGCGTTCGCCGCGTCCCCACCCTCCACATTGGAGCTGCGCCACAGCGGAACGTCGAGCCCTTCGGCGGTGCCGCGGTCGTAAACCTCGGCCAGGATCAGGTTCCACAAAAACGCATTGACCACAGTGGACAGTGGACCGGTGCGCGGCGCGGAGGCGGGATAGCTGGCATCGCCGGGAATCACCAGCGAATCCAGCACCACGGTGCCTTCCTCGACCAGCGTCGTGGCGGACCGGCGCGGTGCCGCAGCCACGCAGGCTCGCGACGTCACGGCGATCACCGAGGCGCCGCGGCGGCGTGCGCCTGCGGCCAGTTCGACCGGGTACGGATTCACGCCGGACGTGGAGAACACGACCAGCACGTCGTCCGGTCCCGGTGCGCGTTCGGCCAAGACCTCTTCGGCGAGGCCGGAACGGCGCTCGGTGCGCGTGCTCTGCTGCGCGCCGTGCAGCGGCAGCAGTTCCGGGTGGTACACGGGATACACGCAGGCGAGCCCGCCCGCGCGGTAGAACGTCTCGGCGACCGCCGCGAGCGAGTGCCCGGCGCCCGCGGTGAAGACCAGCGCGTCGGCCCGGATCACCCCCAGCAGCAGGTCGGCGGCGGCGGACACGTGCGCGGCGTTGGCCTCCGCGGCCGCCGCAAGCTGGTCCGAAGTGTTCTTCACGAGATCCGTGGCGCTCACCACACCTGCCCTTCCTCGCGGGTCCGGGCACCGAATCTATCGGGTGGACACGCTTCGTGGTGGATTACCGTGGAGTTGATCGAAACGGGGGTGCCGGTGAACGGGAAACGGCGGAACGGCCGGACGGATCCGGCTGTGCGGGTGTGGCGGGCCCCCGGGCAGACCCGCGCGGTGGCGCTCGTGCTGCACGGCGGGGCCGAACGCAGCACCGCGGCCGTCCAGCCGTGGCGGCTGGCGTACCAGCGGATGGTGCCGCTGGCCCGCTCGCTGCACCGCGCCGGAAAGCGGCACGGCCTGGAAGTACGGCTCATGCGGAACCGGCTGTACGGCTGGAACGGGCGGACGGAAAGCCCGGTGCCGGACGCGCGCTGGGCCCTGGAACGGATCCGCGCCGACCACCCGGGGCTCCCGGTGGTCCTCGTCGGGCATTCCATGGGCGGCCGCGTCGCGCTGCGCGTCGCCGACGATCCCGCGGTGACCGGGGTGTGCGCGATGGCCCCGTGGACGCCGCAGGGCGAGCCGGTGGACGCCGTCGCGGGCCGCGCGGTGCTGATCGCGCACGGCACCCGCGACCGGATGACCTCGCCCGCCGAGTCCTACGCCTTCGCCGCGCGCGCCCGCGAGGTCACCGACCTGGTCGCGCGGTTCGAGATCGCCGGCGAGGGCCATTCGATGATCCGCCGTCCCGCGGTCTGGACCCGGCTCATGTGTGCTTTCACACTGGACCGGATCGGAGTGGGCGAGACGGACGAGACTCTTCGTCAGGCCTGGTCCCGCCCCTCCGGCGACCGGCTGCGCATTCCGGGGTAACCGGAGGGTGCGGCCCGGTCGCGAGGGCGACGGGGACGAAGCGGGAATATCATGGGGAAGGGCTCGAAAAGCCCGTTCGGAGGGAGTGTCTTGTCCACGTCACGAGTCGATCCGACAGTGGTCTCAGCGGTCTCGCAGCCGGTGCCCGACGAATCCCGATGGCCCGGTCTCGCCACGCCGCCGCATTCGCCGCTGCGGGCGCGCGCGGCCGAGGCGCTCTTCCGGCACGCGGTGAAAACGCTGGACGTGCGGGTGACGTTCCCGGACGGCACGGTGCTCGGCGCGGGCGGCCCGGACGCGCCGGAGATGCGCATCCACCGGCCCGCCGCGTTCTTCCACCGGCTCGGAGCCGACGCGAAGATCGGCTTCGGCGAGGCGTACCTGGTCGGCGACTGGACCGCGGAGGATCTGGCGGGCGTGCTGACGCCGTTCGCCGAGCGGCTCGCCACGCTCGTGCCGCCCTTCCTGCAGCGGTTCCGCCGGTTCGCCGAGCGCATGCAGCCGTCCGCGGAAGAGAACACGATCGAGGGCGCCCGGTCGAACATCCACCGGCACTACGACCTGTCGAACGACCTGTTCAGCGCGTTCCTGGACGAGTCGATGATGTACTCCTCGGCGCTGTTCGGGCCCGGGGACACGCTCACCCAGGCGCAGCACCGCAAGCTCGACAGCGTGCTCGACTACGCCGGCGTGCGCAAAGGCAGCGAGGTGCTGGAAATCGGCACCGGATGGGGCGAGCTGTCCATCCGCGCGGCCTCTCGCGGCGCGAAGGTGACGTCGCTGACCATCTCGCAGGAGCAGAAGGTGCTCGCCGACGCGCGGATCGCCGAGGCGGGCCTGTCCGACCGCGTCGACGTGCGGCTGTGCGACTACCGCGAGGCCACCGGCGAGTACGACTCGGTGGTCAGCGTGGAGATGATCGAGGCGGTCGGCGCGTCCTACTGGCCCACGTTCTTCTCCACGATCGGCAAGCGCCTGCGCCCCGGCGGGCAGTTCGGCCTGCAGGCGATCACCATGGACCACGACCGGATGGAGGCCTCGGCCAAGTCCTACACGTGGATCCACAAGTACGTCTTCCCCGGCGGCATCATCCCGTCGGTGCAGGCGATCGAGGACGGGATGCGCGAGAACACCCGGCTGAAGCTGGCCGGGATGCGCGAGTTCGGCCAGGACTACGCCCGCACGCTCAAGCTGTGGCGGGACCGCTTCCAGCAGCGCTGGGACGACATCCGCGGCTTCGGGTTCGACGACGTGTTCCGGCGGATGTGGGAGTTCTACCTCGCCTACTCCGAGGCCGGGTTCCGGTCGGGGCACCTGAAGGTCCACCAGTTCGGGTTCGCCGACCCGCGCTGACCTCTCCTCCCCCTTCCGGAACAACCCGCGTAGGGTCCCGCACGTCCACCGCAGGAGGACCGTGCAGGATCCTGCGCGGCCACACCCACCGGATCGGGGAGACAGGCCCATGACGTACGGAGGCGACGACGGCAGGCGGCGGATGCCGCCCAGGCCACCGCAGCCCCCCGCACGCCCGCGTCAGCAGCAGCAGCGGGCGCAGATGCTGCCGCTGCCGGGGAGAGGGCAGAGCCCCTACGACGCCCGCACCCGGCCGATGGGCGCGCGCGGCGAGGCCCCCGCTCCGCCGCCCGGACCGCCGAGGCAGGACCCGCCGGAGCACGGCGGCCGCCAGCCGCGGCCGCGTCGTCGCCGCCGGTGGAGCATCGGCAAGATCCTGATGACGCTGCTGATCGTGTTCGTGCTGTTCGTCGGCGCGATCTGGGCGTATCTCGAGTTCTCCATCAACCGGGTGGACGCGATCGGCGACTACTCCGGGCGCCCGGCCGCCGCGTCGGGCACGAACTGGCTGATCGTCGGCTCGGACAGCCGCCAGGGCCTGACCGCGGAGGACGAGGAGCGGCTGGCCACCGGCGACACCGGCGAGGCGGGCGGGCAGCGCACCGACACGATCATGATCGCGCACCTCCCGGACAACTCGACGAAGCCGACGCTGCTGAGCCTGCCGCGCGACTCGCAGGTGAAGATCCCCGGCCACGGCACGAGCAAGATCAACGCGGCGTTCGCCCTCGGCGGGCCGAAACTGCTGGTCCAGACGGTCGAACAGGCCACCGGGCTGCGCATGGACCACTACGCGGAGATCGGCTTCGGCGGCTTCGCGAACATCGTCGACGCGATCGGCGGCGTCGACATGTGCATCGACAAGGACATGAGCGACCCGATGACCGGCATCGACATCAAGGCGGGCTGCCAGAAGCTCGACGGCCGGTCGGCGCTCGGGTTCGTCCGGATGCGGCACGCCTCCGCGACGCCGCGCTCGGACCTCGACCGGGTCGCGAACCAGCGGAAGTTCATCGGCGCGCTGGTGAGCCAGGTGGCGAGCCCGGGGACGCTGCTGAACCCGTTCGACTTCTTCCCGCTGCTGGGCTCCGCGCCGGACGCGCTGACCATGGACACCGGCGACCACGTGCACAACCTGGTCGGCCTGGCGATCGCCATGCGCGGCATTTCCTCCGACGGCGTCACGACCACGACGATGCCGATCACCGACGCTTCGGCGCAGCACTGGGACAAGAAGAAGTCGGCGCAGCTGTTCGACGCGCTGAAGAACGACACCGAGGTGCCGCAGGACATCGTGGTGAACTGACGTTTTCTTGGGAAACGGCGGCGGCCTTCGCGAAATTCGCGAGCCTGCCGCCGTTTCTGCTGTCAGGATGGCTCGCATGGAAACTCTCGCCGACGGTGTGATCACCCTCGTTCGCTGGCGCCCGGACCATCGCGACGCGCAGGTGGAGACCGTCGTGGGATCCCTGGACCACCTGGCCGCCTGGATGCCCTGGGCGATCGACGGTTACGACTCCGCCAAGGGGGACGAGTTCCTCGCCCGCGCGGCGGCGCAGTGGGAGAGCGGCGAGGAGTACAACTACGCGATCTTCACGCCGGACGACGAACTGGCGGGCAGCTGCGGGTTGATGCGGCGCGGGGACGGGTGGGAGATCGGGTACTGGCTCGCGAAGTCCCAGACTGGCAAGGGTTATGTGACGCGGGCGAGCGCTTTGCTGGTGTCGTTGGCCTGGCGGCTGGACGCTGCGTATGTGCTGATCAAGCACGATTCGGAGAATGCGCGCAGCGGCGCGGTTCCGGCTCGGCTGGGGTTTTCGCGAGTGGGGGAGGAGAAGGCCGAGGGGCGGCTTCCGTCGGCTTGCAGCGGGGTAAATGTGGTGTGGCGGCTTGAGCGGGCCGCTTGAGTCTGCGGTTGGCTTCTGTCGAAAGCCGTGAGGGGAACCCTGAAGGAATCAGATTCCCGGAGGGTTCCCCTCACGTACGTTCGCCGGGTAGTCAGGCGTCCGCGCGCTCCCGAAGGACTTTCAGCGCCCGATCCGCATGCGCCGTGAAGTTCAGTTCGCTCTTGATCACGTCCAGCACCCGCCGGTCCTCGCCGATCACGAACGTCTGGCGTTTCGTGTGCAGGGGCAGGATTTTGCGCCACACGCCGAACTGCTTCGCCACCGTGCCGTCCACATCGGACAGCAGCGGATAGTCGAAACCGTGCTTCGCCGAGAATTCGCGCTGTTTGCCGACCGCGTCCGGGCTGATGCCGACCCGTTGCGCGCCCGCCTCGGCGAATTCCGCGGCGAGGTCCCGGAAGTGGCAGCTTTCGGCGGTGCAGCCGCTCGTCATCGCGGCCGGGTAGAAGAACAGCACGACCGGGCCGTCGGCCAGCAGGGCGGACAGGGTGCGTTCGACGCCCTGGTCATCGGGGAGGGTGAAGTCGGGGGCGAGGTCGCCAGGCTGCATCGGGGAGGGGTCCTTCCGGAAAAGAGGTCGTCGTGCCCGGGGGTTCGGCGCCGGGCGGGCGGCGGATGGGTCAGCTGGCGTGCCGGGCGATCATTTCGTCGACCTCGTCGCCCGTCGCGGACTCCGCTACGAACGAACCCCGCGCTGCCAGCACGCCCTGTTCCCGCAGGCGTGCGGCATGACCGTGGTCGCGCACGCCCTCCGCGCCGATGCGCAGCCCCAGTTCCTTGGCCCGCGTGACCAGTTGCGACAGGTGCCGCACGTCAGTCTCCGCCGGGTTCGGGTCGGCCAGGGCGTCGACGACCGGACCGCTCAGGATCACGTGTTTCACCGGGAGCTGGTAGCGCGGGATGAGTTCCAGGTCGGACGATCCGGTGATCGTGAGCACGAGCTGCGCGCCGAGGTCGGCGAGCACGCTGAACGAGTCCAGCAGTTCGCCCTCGCTGTCGAACATCGACTCGCGGTCGGTGCACAGCCGCAGCGCTCGTGCGGGCAGGCGGTGCCGGTCGAGCTGGTTCTTGACCATCAGCACCAGGTCCTCGTCGGTGGCGAGGCGCTTCGGCAGGCGGATGCACACGTCCGGCGCGGCGGGGCCGTACTGTTCGCGCCAGCGCGCGGTCGCGCCGAGCGATTCCTGCAGCAGCCATTTGCCGAGCGGCACGGTCATTCCGGTGGTCTGCGCGAGCGGGTAGAACTCCTCGGGCCCGAGTTCGCCGCGTTCGGGGTGGCTCCAGAGCAGTCCGGCGTTCACCGCGGCGATTTCGTCCGGCTTCGCGAGTTTGACCGTCGGCTGGTAGATCAGCGAGAACTCGCCGTTCTCCAGCGCACCGGCGATCACCGCGCCGAGCTGGTAGCGGTTGCGGTCCCGTGCGTCGAGCTGCGGGTCGAACAGCATCCACTGCGCCTTGCCCGCTTCCTTGGCGCGGTGCAGCGCCAGTTCGGCCGCGCGCAGCAGGTCGCCGTGGCTGCCTTCGTTCGCCGGGCGCACGACGATCCCGATGCTCGCGCTGACGCCGATGCCGTGTCCGTCGACGTAGACCGGCTCGCTGAGTTCCTCCAGCACCTGGTCGGCCAGCAGGACCGTCTCCTGCCCGGTCAGCGCCGGGCCGCGCAGCAGCACCGCGAAACCGTCGCCGGACAGCCGCGCGACGTAGCCCTCGTGCTTGCCGGCGAACACCGCCTTCAGTTTCCGCGAGATCTCCTTCAGCACCTGGTCGCCCATGCCGGCGCCGAGCCCGTCGTTGATCACCTTGAACCCGTCGATGTCCAGGTACAGCAAGGCGATCTCGGAGGAGCCGCCCGAACCGAGCGCGAGTTCGAGCTGGGCGGTGAACGCGGCGCTGTTGGGCAGCCCGGTCAGCGGGTCGTGCAGGTTCTGGTGCCGTAGCCGTTCCCCGAGCAGGTGCAGGTCGTCGTCATCGGCGGCCATGAACACCGGGAAGTACGTGCCCGGCCGGTCGCCGGGCAGCGACGCGAGCGTGACGTTCGTGGTCAGTTCGCCGTCGCGGCTGTGGCCGAGCTGCACGCTCTGCACGGTCCGGCGCGCGTCGGCGGTGAGCGGCAGGCCTTCGAGCGCGGTGCGCAGCCGGGTGGCGTCCTGCGGGCCGGCGGCGAGGTCCGCGATGTGCTTGTCCCGCAACGCGGCCGCGGACGTGCCGAGCAACCGGGCCAGCGCGCCGTTCGCCTCGACGACGTTCCCGGCCGGGTCGGTGAGCGCGATGCCGAGCGGCGCGGAGGAGAAGAGCGCGGTGAACCGCCGCGTGGCGCCCGCGTCCTCAGGACGCGCGGCGACCTCGCCGGCGAAGTCGAGCAGGATCCGCTCCACCTCGGCGGGAGGGAGCGTTACTCCGTTGGTGTCGGTCAGCGCCGCCGCGTACTTGCGCGCGACGTCGACCAACCCTGGCATGGCACCAGGCTCCGGCACACTCCACCTCTTCATACGCGGACAAAGACCAGCTCAGACCCGGTGCGGAGGATCCGAAGACCCACACTGGGTACGAGTTGGCCGCAAGTGATGCCACGGCATCACGGACCAAACAGGGTGTCTACCGGCTGAACGAGTGATGGGCACTACACAACTGGTGACATCAAGTCACCTTGAGTACACGAAGGTGGCTTGTACTGCAGTTTTGTCTCCAGCTGTCGACCTTTCTGTCCCGCTCGGCGGCCGTCAACGATAGGCCAACCGGGCGGGCAGTCCGTCGGCGGGCACCGGAAGCGAGACGTAGTCCCACTTCGCGACGTAGTCCTCGGGCACCGACCAGCGGTGCGCCCGCAGCAGTTCGTGCATGAGCGCTTTCACCTCGAGACCGCCGAACTGCAGCCCGATGCACTTGTGCGCGCCGCCGCCGAACGGCATCCACGCGAACCGGTGCGCTTTGTCCTCGCGGCGGTCCGGGCCGAACCGCTCGGGGTCGAAGCGCAGCGGATCGGTCCAGTGCTCGGGGGAGTAGTGGTTCAGCGTCGGCGAAACCGCGACCATCGTGCCTTCCGGCAGGTAATGGCCGAGGACGGAAGTGTCCTTTGTGGTCTTTCGTGCCAGCGACGGCACGGGCGCGCGCAGCCGCAGCGCCTCCTTCATCACCAGATCCAGTGTTTCGAGGCTCTCCAGCGCGTCGAGGTCCGGCAGGTCGTCGCCGAGGCGCAGCGACTCCTCTCGGGCGCGCTCCTGCCATTCCGGGTGTTTCGCGAGGTAGTAGGCCATCGCGCTGGCGGTGATGGTGGTCGTGTCGTGCGCGGCCATCATCAGGAAAATCATGTGGTTGACGATGTCGGCGTCGCTGAACCGGTCGCCGTCCTCGGAAACGGCGTGGCAGAGCGCGGAGAACAGGTCGTCGCCGTCCGCGTCGCGCTTGGCCGCCAGGTTCTCGCCGAAATAGCGCTCCAGCGTCCGCCTGCCGCGCAAACCCGCGGCCCAGCGACCGCCAGGCACCGGATAGCGCACGACGGCGGTACCGGCGCGCACAGCGGCCACGAATGCGCGGTTGATGCGCTCGGCGTCGGAGGCGGAGCGCATGCCCATGAAAACCTGCGTCGCGACGTCCAGCGTCAGCTGCTTGAACGCCCAGTACAGCTGGGGGCGGCCGGAAGGCAGCGCGGCGACGCCCTCGCGCAGCGCCGGACCCATCTGCGCGACGTAGCCGCGAAGCCGGTCGCGCGTGAACGCCTCCTGCATGATCCGCCGGTGCAGGTGGTGCTCGCCGAAATCGAGCAGCATGAGCCCGCGCTCGAAGAAGCGCTCGATGAAGAACTTCCAGCCCTCCTGGGAAAACGCCTTGTCCTTGTTGACGAGCGCGGCCTGGGTGGCTTCGGCTCCGGACAGCGTCACGATCCGCTGGCCGAACACGCCCATCCACGACACCGGGCCGAACTGCTCGAAGCGGTGCAGGCTGAAGTCGAGGCCGAACCGCATCCCGTCGAGCGTGTGGCCGATCAGCGGCGGCCCGTCGTCGCCGAGCACCGGCTTCAGGCCGCTGCCCGCCGGGGGCGCCGCGAGTTCGCGGACCGGCCAGCGCGCGCCGAGCCAGCGTTCGTCGAACTTGCGCGGCAACGGGATCGCGGTCAGCGGCGGCATCCGGCCGCGCAGGTTCTCCGACAGCCGCGTGACGCCGTCGCTCCCCGCGTGGGCGACCTTGCCGAGCGCGCCGCCTGCCGCCGGGAGCCTCGTCTTTCCGGTCACGTCCGCCATGGCGACCACCTCCCGGTCAGGGTATCGGCCGCCTCCACGGTCCCGCGTTATTGACGCATTGACAATACCTCGCGGGCCTGCCGTTCGGGTGATCCTCGGGCCGGTGCCGGGCAGCGGGACGCGATGCCCGGCACCGGGACGCGTCAGCGAGGTTCGGCGCGCAGTTCCCGGGCCGCGCCGACCAGATGCCGCAGCGCCGGCTCGACCTCGGCGTAACCGCGGGTCTTGAGACCGCAGTCCGGATTGATCCACAGCCGTTCCGCCGGAACCGCGCCGAGCGCCGTGCGCACCAAGTCCGTCATCTCGGTCTGGTCCGGCACGCGCGGCGAGTGGATGTCGTACACGCCGGGTCCGACGCCGCGGCCGAAGCCCGCTTCGTTGAGGTCGGCGAGTACTTCCATCTTCGAGCGGGCGGCCTCGATGCTGGTGACGTCGGCGTCGAGGGCGTCGATCGCGGGCAGCACGTCGCCGAATTCCGAGTAGCACATGTGCGTGTGGATCTGCGTCGTTTCCGCGACGCCTGAGGTAGCCAGCCGGAACGCGGGCACTGCCCAGTCGAAATACGCCTCGCGGTCCGCCGCGTGCAGCGGCAGCAACTCGCGCAATGCCGGTTCGTCGACCTGAATGATGCGGATTCCGGCGGCCTCCAGATCCGCGACCTCGTCCCGGACGGCCAGCGCGACCTGGCGTGCGGTGTCGGCCAGGGGCTGGTCGTCACGGACGAACGACCACGCCAGGATCGTGACCGGGCCGGTCAGCATGCCCTTCACCGGGCGGTCGGTGCGGCTTTGCGCGTACTGCGCCCATTCGACAGCCATCGGGCGTGGCCGGGAGACGTCGCCGAAGAGGATTGGCGGGCGGACGCAACGGGATCCGTACGACTGGACCCAGCCGAGGGCGGTCGCCGCGAAGCCGGTCAGTTGTTCGGCGAAGTACTGGACCATGTCGTTGCGCTCGGGTTCGCCGTGGACCAGGACGTCTAGGCCGAGGTCTTCCTGCAGCCGTACGACGCGGTCGATTTCGGTGCGCATCGCGGTGCGGTAGGCGGTGTCGTCGAGTTTGCCCGCGCGGTGTGCGGCTCGGGCTCGGCGGACCTCGCTGGTTTGCGGGAAGGAGCCGATTGTGGTGGTCGGGAGTGGGGGCAGGTTCAGTGATTGTTGTTGTGCCGCAGCGCGTTCTGCATACGGCGCGCGGACGGTGTCTACTGGGCGGAGTGCGTTGACTCGTGCACGGACGTTGGCGTCGTTGAGTTCGGCGGCTCCGGCTCGGTCGGCGGCCGCGGCTCGGGCTGGAGTGAGGTCTGCGGTCTCTCCGCTGAGGGCTCGGCCTAGCAGGACGACCTCGTCCACCTTTTGCTTCGCGAACGCCAGCCAGTTCTTGAGGCGCGGGGCGAGGTCTGTTTCCGCGTTCACGTCGTAGGGGACGTGAAGTAGCGAGCACGACGTTGAGATGCTCACGTGTGCGGCGGTGTCTCGCAGTTGTGCTGCGTGGGCTAGTGCGACGTCTGGGTCGGTGCGCCAGACATTTCGGCCGTCTACTACTCCGGCTAGGACTTCCTTGTCTCGCAGTGCTCCTTCTGCTGCAATTTTGTCCACAAAGGACTCATCGGTTACCAGGTCCACGGCTATTGCTTCGATGGGGGAGCGGGCCAGGACGCCCAGTGCTCGGCCGAGGCCGCCGAAGTATCCGGCTGCCAGCAGCTTCGGGCGATGGATTTCCTTGGCCAGCCAGTGGTAGGCGCGGGTGAGTGCGTTGAACTCCGGCGTGGTTCGGTCGGCTGCGAAGGCTGGCTCGTCCAGCTGGACCCATTCGACGCCCTCGTCGGCCAGTTTGCCCAGAAGTTCGGCGTATGCGGGCAGTAGTTCGTCCAGCAGTTCCAGTGGGGTGAAGCCGGGTTCGGTGGGCTTGGCCAGCAGTAGGAAGGTGACTGGTCCGACGAGTACCGGGCGTGGCGTGATGCCTAGTGCCTTTGCTTCGCGGACTTCGTCGATCGGGGCGGTGCCGGTGAGTGCGAAGCGGGAGTTCGGGCCCAGTTCCGGGACCAGGTAGTGGTAGTTGGTGTCGAACCACTTCGTCATTTCGAGGGCGGGTGCGTCCGGGATTCCTCGTGCGGCGGCGAAGTAGGTGTCCAGTGGCGAGAGGCCCAGCCGGGTGAAGCGGTCCGGCAGAGCGCCGAAGAGGGCGGCGGTGTCCAACACCTGGTCGTAGAGCGAGAAAGTGCTGGACGGGATCGAGTCGAGGCCCTGGTCTCGCAGGGTTGTCCAGGTTTGCTCGCGCAGCTGGCGTCCAGCGGTCAGGAGGTCTTCTTCGGTGGTTTTTCCTGACCAGTAGGACTCGAGTGCTCGTTTGAGTTCTCGCGCTGGGCCGATCCGCGGGTAGCCGAGAATCGTGGTGCCGATCGTGTTCACAGCATGCATCCTCACGTGCTCGCCGGAAGAGTCCGGGCACGCGGAAGTCGTGCTTCGGTCGGTGCCCTTCCCGCGAGGCCCGGACTCACGCACGCCGTCGGCGTGCGTGCCAGTGGCAGGTATTCGGACTCGTGGGCGTGGTGCTCGTGCCTACCGGCTGTCGCTTCCCGGGCTGGGCACCCAGTGCTTTACCGCGTTTCGCGGTGACAGCTTTCGTTCCCACATACCGCTGCGGGGCAGTCCCGGAATCGCACCGGGTTCCCTGTTGCCTCGCCCGCGCGCGGCCGCGCGAAAAGCTCGGCCACGCACTGGCGAACCAATGGCGTGGCCGAGCTTAGCGCTTTCGGTGGGGATCCGACACAAGCCGCAATCGCATCTCGCGCAGTGGGATCGCTGTGTGAGAGCCATGGTGCAGGCGAATCGGTGCTCTGCCGGGCTTAGTCTCGATAAGGCTGCCAGCCATCGCTTGTCGCGTCGAGCACCAGCGCGCTCAGCTTCAGCGTTCCGCTGCCGGTCGACGTCCAGTTCATCGAGAGCGACCCGATCTGGACAGCGTCCGTCATTAGCGGATCATCCAGCCAGACGACGTTCCCGCAGCCCACCGCGAGTGAGAACTTGTCGGGAACCTCAAACAGGACGGTCGTGACTTCGCCGCCACGGAGATCTAGGTTGCTCACCGGCAGCACAGGCGGGTCGCCGTAAGCGACCAGCTGTCCGAAGACATCACTGGCCGCAACGGTGATCAGGCGGTCGACCTTTCTGAAGGCTTCGCTATACGAGCGGGCCTTTCCGGAGAGTGAAGCGACGAGGTCGGCGGTCACTTGCTCGCGATACTTGGCGCGGGGGAGGGCCAGTGCTGGTTCGTGCGCGTCGACGGAGGCTGACGAGAGCTCTTTCTGTAAGCGTTTGCGAGCGTCGGCGAGTTCATTCTTCGCCATGTCGTCCAACCCTGCTGCTTCCTCCTCAAATGATCTCCACAAGTCCGTGCGGCCGAGTGCCGCAGCCACGGTATGTGCAGCATGCACCAAATCCGCATGCATTTTCGGCGGCGTACCCAAAAGGCTGCTTGTGTCAGGCGGGTGGGGCAGGTACTGGAGACCTTGTCGCCGCTCACCTCGGGTCCAAACGAGCTCGAAAGTCCACTCCTCTGTGGTGAACGGAGTGTTGAAGCACAATTGCGGAGCTTTGATCAAGGGATAACCAGGCAATCTCGATCTGAACCAGGCGATAGTTCTGCGGTGAGCGGAATCGATCCGTTGGGCCGCGGCGAGCCATCGCGCGAAACTTGCGTCCCGCGTTGCCCGATGAAAGCTGAGGTTGGAATCCAGAAGCGGCGGGATGTTCGTGCCAAGCCGAAGCGGGTGTGCCATTGCGCTCCCGAATCCGGCATTTAGCTCTTGCAGAACACCAGGCACCCCGTCAGATTTTTGCGAGGCATTGCGGGGCAGGAAAATTCGGAAGGTATTTGCAAGAGGAGTTTTCGACCAGAGATCAGCTTGTTCCCAGACGGCCGTCCACAAATCAGCGTAGGACGTCATGTTTTCCTCTCCGCTCGGGTATGGTTCTTCGAATAATCAGAGCCAGTTTCGTTCAGTCAGGTCGTTGATCGCCGCGCGTATCCGGCGGACCGCCGCCTGTCGAGCCGGTTCTCTGACCAGATGGCTCACTACCGTGCGGCTTGCAAGAGGTGTGGTCTCAGGTTGAACCCCTGCGTGGACGGCTACTTTGTCGGTCCGACGGTAGTCGACATGCCAATCTGTGATACCGAGGAAGTCAACATGTGCGTGAAGTGCGGCGGTGAGGCCGTATGGGCCGATCGCGGCGGCAAGGATCTCTGCCTTTCCCGGCGGCGCTATCGTGGGAACGAGTTCGGCGAGCGCTTGGGCTTCCTGACTCGCGTGTAGCGCCAGCGCGTTACACGCGTCCTCCCGTGATTCGAAGTGCGATTTGCTTGTTCCAGACGAATTTGGCAGGGCATCCAAAAGCGCTAAGCGCCACAATCTTACTGCCACGGAAAGCGGGCTCGTCGGTGATCCGCAGACTGCGTTCATTGAACTTCGCGCTAGTATCTTTCCCTCGGCGGGATTGACCCACCGGGGTGATCCTTCGCAAAGTGATGCGACCACCCGATCGCCGTCGCGCCACATCGCAACTGAGCAGAGAGAGCCTGGCGGCGCAAGTCGCCGGAGAAGCGAGAACACCTCCGTGGGGAAGGACTCGCAGGCCGGACGAGCGTCGTATTCGGCTAGCTTGATTGCGAGATACGGCATATCTCGCGTGACCTTGTCGGAGATGTCGTCGGTCACTCCACCGATAGCAGCAGCGAAAAGCACACGCTGCTCGTCCTCTTGTCCGAGTTCGCCTGGCCACGAGGACAGGCCGTTGGCGAGAGCTGCGCCAGCCAGATAGTCCGCGTAGGAATCGTGAATCGGCGCTTGCACCTGCGTATTGCCTATCGAAGCGACGAGGCCGGTCCGTTGCAGCGTCTCGCGCAGCGAAGCGGAGTCGACGGGTACGCCAGCGTCCTTCAACCTTTGAGCGGCCGCGTGGAGGCGACGATTCCATTCCACAGGATTGGCGTATCGTCTGCCTTCGTCGAGCAGCGCGGCGAATACAATCCCCAGTGCCGCAACGGCGACGTGAACGTTGTCCGCGTTCCCTCGCTCGGCGAGCCGGCTCACTGTGGCCTCGTAGATCGAGGCCCGGTCGGTGAATTCGATGCCGTCGAGGAGCAGTCGGACGCCCATCGACAATAACATGGGATTGCCCGCTGCGTCTCCGAGCGCGGCTTCCGCTTGCACTGCAAGCCGTCGGCACACGTGATCATCGGCTCCCGTCATTCCGCGAACAAGCTCCAGGCGTGCAGTCCAATCGAAGCCGACGGTCAGGTAACGGGCTGGTTCGACAGTCGTCGGAAGCACTGAGCTCAGTGCAGCAAGGTCCCGTCCGACGAGTACAAACTGTGCGCCGACTCCAGTCGATGCTGGTACCCGGATCTCGTCGCGGAGCGCTGACCGGACCAGTGGTGGCACCTCGGAAACGCCGTCTATTACGAAGACAGCGCTGCGATCATTGAGAAGTTGCCGTCCCGTAGCTGCAGGTAACGTACGGCCGACAACGGCGGACAAGGCGTCCGCTGCCAACGCATCCAGCCGTCCTTCGAGATATGCTTCGGCGTGTCCGATAAGAACGGTCTTGTTGGACAAGGCAGCTTCGTGCCGAAGCTGCTCCATCGCTGTCGACTTTCCGCTACCAGTTCCTCCTGCGATGATGACGGGGCCTTTGACATCCAGCAGGCCTGAAGCTATTGTCTCCTGCGGTGCATCGAAGAGATCCGAGGAAACGACGCGGGATAGCGTAGCTGATACCGAAGCCAGGCTTTCGCAAGCGATTGATCGCTCGTATTCGCTACGCAAAGTTGATGGCCAACGGTCAGATTCTGGTACGTGGGTTAGCCCTCCGAGGACTTCGGCGATTTCAGCTTTGGTAACGATTCGTTCGGTCGGCGCTTGGCGCCCAGCCCGGTCCATGAGCAAGCGAAACAGCTCGTCGACAACATGCCGGGCAGTCGCTTTGAGGTCGGTTTCCGTTCTCGCGCCGGGCAGTATGGAGCGCACTTCCCGTTCCGCGTCATGCAGGACTTCTTCGGCACCGGACTTTTCCAGGCGAATTCGAGCACGGCTCAGCACCTGGCATGCGTCATCGGATGTATGGACGTTAAGCAGTTTCGCCAGAGCGGCTGGATCGCCCTCGGCTGCCGCTTCGAGAGCGACTCGTACAGACTCGCCGCTCGTCCCGAGAGTGCCGTTGGTGATGAATTCGAAAGTTGCTGTTCTGGCGACATCGAGCGTTGCCCAACTGCGCATAATGTCGAGTAACTCTTTACGACCCCATGCCCTGTTGCTTACGCGCGACTTGATTTGCGCAGCCTCGACAACAGTACCGAGGATGTCATGGACTTCGATGTCCATGACATCCTCAGTACCCTCTGCGCGAAGGCTTCCCAGAGTCTCGTCCGCGTGCACGTCAAGCGCGATGCGGACGGCATGAGCTTGTTGGTAGCCGATACCTCGGACTGTGTCGACACCGCTCATGACTTGCCCCTTTGCCAGTCAAGCAAGTGGTCCCGGAGAAACCGGGATCAGTCCCAGTCGAGCGCGCCGCCGGACTGGTATTCGATGACGCGGGTTTCGAAGAAGTTCTTTTCCTTCTTCAGGTCCATCGCCTCGGACATCCACGGGAACGGGTTTTCGTTCTCGCCGTAGATCGGGGAGAGGCCGATCTGCTGGGCGCGCCGGTCGGTGATGAAGTGCATGTACTGCTCGCACAGGTCAGCCGACAGGCCGAGCATGCCGCGCGGCATGGTGTCTCGGGCGTACTTCACCTCGAGCTCGCACGCGTCCTGCAGCATTCCGCGTACCTCGGCCTGGAACTCCTCGGTCCACAGGTGCGGGTTCTCGATCTTGATCTGGTTGATGCAGTCGATGCCGAAGTTCAGGTGGATCGACTCGTCGCGCAGGATGTACTGGTACTGCTCGGCGATGCCGACCATCTTGTTCCGCCGGCCCAGCGACAGGATCTGCGCGAAACCGGTGTAGAACCACATGCCCTCGAAGATCACGTAGAACGCCACGAGGTCGCGCAGGAACGCCTGGTCGGCCTCCGGCGTGCCGGTCTCGAAGTCCGGGTTCTCCAGGTTCTGCGTGTACTTCAGCGCCCACGCGTCCTTGTCCGAAATGGACGGGACCTCGCGGTACATGTTGAACAGCTCGCCCTCGACCAGGCCGAGGCTTTCGCAGATGTACTGGAAGGTGTGCGTGTGCACGGCCTCCTCGAACGCCTGGCGCAGCAGGTACTGGCGGCACTCCGGGTTCGTGATCTGGCGGTACACCGCGAGCACGATGTTGTTGGCCACCAACGACTCCGCCGTGGCGAAGAAGCCGAGGTTGCGCTTGAGCATCTGCCGCTCGTCCTCGGTGAGGCCGTCCGGCGACTTCCACAGCGCGATGTCGGCCTGCATCGCGACCTCGGTCGGCATCCAGTGGTTGTTGCACGCCGCCAGGTACTTGTCCCACGCCCACCGGTACTTCATCGGCAGCAGCTGGTTGACGTCGGCGCGCGCGTTGATCATGCGCTTGTCGTCGACGTTGATCCGGGCCGCGCCGACCTCGATCTCGCCGAGGCCGGTCGCGTCCGTCGTTTCCACGTTCGTCATGGTGCAGGAATTCCTTACTGGCAGGCTTCGCAGTCGGGGTCGTCGATCCGGCAGGCAGCGCCCTCGGTGGCGACGAAGTCGACGTCGGTCTTCGGCATCTCCTTCGGCTCCGCCGGGACGGCCGCGGCGGGCGACGGCGACGGTGCGGGAGAAGCGGCCGGGACCGCGGCGGACGGCGACGGCGACGGTGCCGGGGAAGGCGCGGCGGCCGGAGCGGCGGCAGCCGGAGCGGCCGGGGCGGGGGTGGCGGAGACGGCGTTCAGCTTGCCGTCGGTGCCGCGCAGGGTGCTCTTCTCCACGTGCGTCGCGGACTGCGCCCGCAGGTAGTACGTGGTCTTGAGGCCCTTGTGCCAGGCGTAGCGGTACAGCTCGTCGAGCTTGCGGCCGCTCGGAGCCGCGATGTACAGGTTCAGCGACTGTGCCTGGTCGATCCACTTCTGCCGCACCGAACCGGCGTCCACGATCCACTTCGACTCGATCTCGAAGGCGGTCGCGTACAGCGCCTTGAGGTCGTGCGGAACGCGGTCGATCTGGCCGAGGCTGCCGTCGAAGTACTTGAGGTCGCTGACCATGACCTCGTCCCACAGGCCGCGCGCCTTGAGGCTCTTGACCAGGTGCGGGTTGACGACGGTGAAGTCGCCGGACATGTTCGACTTGACGTACAGATTCTGGAACAGCGGCTCGATCGACTGGCCGACGCCGGAGATGTTGGAGATCGTCGCGGTCGGCGCGATCGCCATCACGTTCGAGTTGCGCATGCCGACGGTCTTGACGCGCTCGCGCAGCGGGGCCCAGTCCAGCGTCGTGGAGGTGTCGACGTCGAGGCCGTCGCCCTGGCGGGCGTCGATGAGCAGCTGCATCGAGTCGATCGGCAGGATTCCCTTGCTCCACAAGGAACCCTCGAACGTCTGGTACTGGCCGCGCTCCTCGGCGAGGTCGGTCGAGGCCGAGATCGCGTAGTAGGAGAGGTGCTCCATCGACACGTCGGCGAACTTCACCGCGTCGGCGGACGCGAACGGCACGCCCAGCTCGAACAGCGCGTCCTGGAAGCCCATGATGCCCAGGCCGACCGGACGGTGGCGCAGGTTGGAACGGCGCGCCTCCGGGATCGTGTAGAAGTTGATGTCGATCACGTTGTCGAGCATGCGGACCGCGGTGCGCACGGTCTTCTCGAGCCGCTCAGTGTCCAAACCGGACGGAGTGACGTGCTTGAGCAGGTTCACCGAGCCGAGGTTGCAGACCGCGACCTCTTCGGTGTTCGTGTTCAGCGTGATCTCGGTGCACAGGTTGGACGAGTGCACGACGCCGACGTGCTGCTGCGGCGAACGCAGGTTGCACGGGTCCTTGAAGGTGATCCACGGGTGGCCGGTCTCGAACAGCATGGTCAGCATCCGCCGCCACAGCTCGACCGCGCGGACCTTGCGGAACACCTTGATCTCGCCGCGCGCGGCGGCCGCCTCGTACTCGCGGTAGCGCTGCGCGAACGCGTTGCCGTAGAGGTCGTGCAGGTCCGGCGTCTCGTTCGGGGAGAACAGCGTCCACTCGGCGTTCGCCTCGACGCGGCGCAGGAACTCGTCCGGGACCCAGTTGGCGGTGTTCATGTCGTGCGTGCGCCGCCGGTCGTCGCCGGTGTTCTTGCGCAGGTCGAGGAATTCCTCGATGTCGACGTGCCAGGTCTCCAGGTACGCGCACGCCGCGCCCTTGCGCTTGCCGCCCTGGTTGACCGCGACCGCGGTGTCGTTGGCGATCTTCAGGAACGGCACGACGCCCTGGGACTGGCCGTTGGTGCCCTTGATGTGCGCGCCGAGGCCGCGGACCGGGGTCCAGTCGTTGCCGAGGCCGCCCGAGTACTTCGCCAGCAGCGCGTTGTTCTTGTACGCCTGGAAAATCGAGTCCAGGTCGTCGTCCACCGTGGTCAGGAAGCAGGACGACAGCTGGGCGCGGTTGGTGCCGCTGTTGAACAGCGTCGGGGTCGACGCCATGAAGTGGAACGTCGACAGCAGCTCGTAGAACTCGATCGCGCGGGCTTCGCGGTCGTCCTCGCGGATCGCCAGGCCCATCGCGACGCGCATGAAGAACGCCTGCGGCAGCTCGAACCGCACGCCGTTGTGGTGCTGGAAGTACCGGTCGTACAGGGTCTGCAGGCCGAGGAAGCCGAAGTCGAGGTCGCGCTCGGCGTGGATGGCGGCGGTGATCTTGTCCAGGTCGAAGCGCAGCAGTTCGCCGTCGACCAGTTCCAGCTCGACCGCGCGGCGCAGGTAGGCGCGGAAGTACGCCGGGTATTCGGCCGCCATCTCGTCCTGGCTGGCCTGGCGCGGCTGCTGCGCGAGGTAGCTCAGCGCCTCGCCGCGCAGCTTGTCCAGCAGCAGGCGGGCGGACACGAACGAGTAGTTCGGCTCCTGCTCGACGAGCACGCGCGCGGCCATGATCTGCGCGAGCGCCAGTTCGTCGGCGGTGATGCCGTCGTAGAGGTTGCGCTTGGCCTCGGCCAGCACCGGCTCGGCGGAGACGTCCTCGAGCCCGGCGACGGCCTCGCCGACGACGTGCGAAACACGCGCCCAGTCGAGCGGGCGCAGCGTCCCGTCGGCGCCCTTGACGCTCAGCGCGACCTCGGCGGACGCCGGCGCGGCGGCCTCGCGGGCCTTCGTGCGCTCGTCGCGGTAGAGCACGTAGGCGCGGGCGACCTTGTGGTGCTCGCCGCGCATGAGGGCGAGTTCGACCTGGTCCTGGATCTGCTCGATGTGCAGCGCGGTCTCCGGGCCGGTGTGGCGCAGCAGCGCCGCCTCGACCTGCCCGGTCAGCTCCGCGACCACGTGGTGCACGCGGGAGGACGCGGCGGCGTCGCCGCCCTCGACCGCGAGGAAGGCCTTGGTCAGCGCCACCGAGATCTTGCCCGCGTCGAAGGGCGAGACGCTTCCGTCCCGCCGGATGACGCGGACCGCGCTCGGGGCCCCCTCCGCCGCCGACGGCGGCCGCTGACCGGTTTCCACTGACATGCGTGTCTCCAACAGTTCCTCGAAATGGGCGCGTTCGAGCGGCACACGGCCGGTCAAGGCCATGCGCTGCGGTTTCGGCGAAACAGCCCGGCCGCCCTCTTCAAGCGGTCTCCCCGTCGCTGGGGGCTGCCGGTTCCCAGAGACTACATGTTGGGGTGGGGGCTCGCACGGGCCCCAAGGTATGGCGTGTCGGTCTCACCCTGGCGGGTTATCCGATCACCGAGGGCAAGATCCGAAACGGAGCCTCGTGGCACCCAGTGCGGCACTGGCCACGGGCCGTTTCCCGGCGAGATACGCCAGCGGACCGGCCGGGTTGACCGACCAGTCGGCGGCCGCCGCGCGGGGCTTCGAACGCCACTCGACCGGGGTACGCAACGGGCTGCCGTCGCGGTCCTGAGCGATCTCGAAGCGTACCGGGAGCGTGATCGGGAGCCCGACCCGCGGGGTGAAGGCGGCGGTGGCGATCCAGTCGTCGGAGGTCGCCGCGGTGAAGGTGCGTCCGCCGGTGAAGGCGAAGGACGCGAGGTCCTTCGGGATGCCCCACAACTCGCGCCCGCCCGCGCGCGAGACCTCGCTGTCGACCCAGATGTCGGTGATCGACGCGGCGAGCCCGCGGCCGCGCACGGCGACGCAGGAGAGGAGTTCGTGGTAGCTCAGCTGACCGGACGGCAGGTAGTCGATCCAGGCGGTGAAGACGGCGGCCTGCTTGCCCAGGAGCAGCGGTTCGGTGCCGGCGGGCAAGGCGGGCAGCTCGTCGACGGGGACTCGCCACATCGACACGCACGCGTCGGCGGCGAGGTGCCACGGTTCGGGCGGGTACTCGGTCATTCGTCGATCCATGGCAGGTAAGGCGGCAGATCGCGGTCCACGCGCAAGGGGAACTCCGGCGGGCGTTTCTGGAAGAACGAGGCGATGCCCTCGACAGCGTCCGGGTTTGAGCCCAGCTGGGAGATGAGCTTCGAGTCCACCTGGTGGACGTCGAACGGAGACGGGGCCGAGGCCATCCGGTAGAGCAGCTGCCGGGTGACCGCTACCGCGACCGGCGCGGTCGTTTCGGCGATCTCCCTCGCCTTGGCTTGGGCTTGGGCGAGGACGTCCCCGGGGGCGTGGATCTGGTGGACGAGTCCGGCCTGGAGTGCCTCGTCGGGTCCGAAGAGCCGTCCGCTGACCATCCAGTCGACGGCCGCGCCCATCCCGACGAGGCGGGGGAGGAACCACGCGGACGCGCCTTCGGGGTAGATGCCGCGGCGGGTGAAGACGAAGCCGAACTTGGAGTCGGTGGAGGCGAACCGGTAGTCGCAGGACAGCGTGATGGTGATGCCCGCGCCGACGGACGCCCCGCGCAACGCGGCGAGCACGGGTTTGTTCATCGTGAAGATCCGCTTCGACACACGGCCGGCCGGTTCCTGCCAGTCGTCCGGCGGACGGTCGCCGAAGTCGAAGCCGCCGGAGGAGAGGTCGGCCCCGACGGAGAAATCCTTGCCGGTGGTGCCGAGCACGACCGCGCGGACGTCCTCGTCCCGGTCGGCGCGGTCGAGGGCGTGGGCGAGTTCGTCGGCCATCCGGATCGTGTAGCCGTTGCGGGCTTCGGGCCGGTCGAGCAGGACGGTCGCGACCTTGGCGGCGACCTCGTAGGCGATCTCCGCGTAGGAGTCCATGGGAGGACGGTAGGGGGCTTGTTTTCGCGGTGTCAATAGCGGTGGGGTCCGCCTCGTCGCCTGGCGGCGACATCGGCCTCGTTGGTTGCGTGGGGCACCCCGAAGCCAAGTGTGCTGACGGTTTGGGGGTGCTTGTCAAGGCGGGAAAGATGCCTTGACAAGCACCCCCAAACCGCAGGGGAGCTTCGTGTCGGGGTGCGGGGGAGGGGCTGGGTGCCTCGATCGTTGGGTGCACCGGTGCGGTTGGGGTGGGGTGGGGGCTTGCGCCCCAATGCGGCATTGGGTGCGTGGGATGCACCGAATGTGGCAATTGGGTGCGTCGCGGTCCGTGAAGGGCTCCTTGAGGGAATCTGGGTCCGGAAAGGGGTCCGTCACGACCGGGTGGCGGGTCGTGAGGGGAACCCTGACGGAATCAGAGTCAATGAGGGTGGCCCTCACGGACCCGGTGCCGGAGCAAAACAATCATGCGCGCTTGATTTTTCCGGGGCCAGGGTCCACGCTGGGTCCGCACGAGGTGGTGCGGCGGACGCAGGGAGGCGCAGGAATGGCTGATCTCGCGGGGATCCTCCGGGATCTCGCGGCCGAATCGCAGGCGGTCGACGACCTGGTCGCCGGGTTGCCCGCCGGGGAATGGGCGCGGCCGACGCCCGCGCCCGGCTGGAGCATCGCGCATCAGGTGGCGCATCTGGCGTGGACCGACGGCAAATCGCTGATCTCCGCGAGCAGGCCGGAGGACTGGCAGTCCGAGGTCGAAAACCTGTTGAGCATCGGCGAGAACTACGTCGACCAGGGTGCCGAGGACGGGGCTCAGCTCCCGCCGGACGAGCTGCTGGCGCAGTGGCGCGCGGGACGGGCCGCCCTCGCCGAGGCGCTCGCCGCGGTTCCGGACGGGCAGAAGCTGCCGTGGTACGGCCCGCCGATGAGCGCGGCTTCCATGGCGACCGCGCGGATGATGGAGACCTGGGCGCACGGCCAGGACATCGCCGACGCGCTCGGCGTCACCCGCGAACCCGCCGAACGGCTGTGGCACATCGCCCGGTTCGGCACGCGCACGCGCGATTTCGCGTACAAACTCCACTCGCTCGCGCCGCCGACCGAGGAATTCCGGGTCGAGCTGACCGCGCCGGACGGCAGCACGTGGGCGTTCGGGCCGGAGGACGCGGAGCAGCGGCTGACCGGCAGCGCGCTCGACTTCTGCCTGGTCGCGACGCAGCGGCGGCATCCGGCGGACACTGATCTGGTCGCGACCGGCGCGGACGTCGAGGAATGGCTGGGCATCGCGCAGGCGTTCGCCGGGCCGCCCGGGGCGGGGCGCAAGCCGGGGCAGTTCGCGTGAGCGCGCCGTTGCGCGTCGGGAACGCGTCCGGGTTTTACGGCGACCGGTTCTCCGCCGTGCGGGAAATGCTGACCGGCGGCCCGCTCGACGTCCTGACCGGCGATTACCTCGCCGAGCTGACCATGCTCATTCTCGGCCGCGACCGGATGAAGGACCCGGCGCGCGGCTACGCCAAGACGTTTCTCCGGCAGATGGAGGAAAACCTCGGCCTGGCGAAGGAGAAGGGCGTCCGGATCGTCGCGAACGCGGGCGGGCTCAACCCGGCGGGGCTGGCCGACGCGTTGCGCGAACTGGCTGAGAAGCTCGGTCTCGAGGTCCGCGTCGCGCACGTCGAGGGCGACGACCTGATCGCGCGAGCGGACGAGTTCGGCTTCGAGAAACCGTTGACTGCCAACGCTTATCTCGGAGCGTGGGGCATCGCGGAGTGCCTTAAGGCTGGGGCCGACATCGTGGTGACCGGGCGCGTTACGGACGCGTCGGTGATCGTCGGACCGGCGGCGGCGCACTTCGGCTGGGCCCGCGACGACTACGACGCGCTCGCCGGAGCGGTCGCGGCGGGACACGTCATCGAGTGCGGCGCGCAGGCGACCGGCGGGAACTACTCGTTCTTCCGGGAACAGCCGATCGGCCTGCCAGGGTTCCCTCTGGCGGAGATCCACGCGGACGGTTCCAGTGTGATCACGAAGCATCCGGGCACGGGCGGCGTGGTCAATAAAGGGACTGTGACGGCGCAGCTGCTGTACGAAATCACCGGTGCGCGGTACGCGAATCCTGATGTGACGGCGCGGTTCGACACGTTGTCGTTGTCGGACGACGGACCGGACCGGGTGCGGATCAGCGGGGTTCGCGGGGAAGCGCCACCGCCGACGTTGAAGGTGTGTCTCAACCGGCTCGGCGGCTTCCGGAACGAGACGACGTTCGTCCTTACTGGACTGGACATCGAAGAAAAAGCCGCGCTGGTACAGGAACAGCTGGAAGGCGCGCTGGCGAAGCGTCCGCCAGCCGACGTCCGGTGGACGCTCGCGCGCACCGATCACGCGGATGCCGACACCGAGGAACGCGCCAGCGCGCTGCTGCATGTCGCGGTGAAGGACAATGATCCGAAGATCGCCGGACGTGCGTTCAGCGGAGCGGCGATCGAGCTGGCGCTCGCGAGCTACCCGGGATTCCATGTGACCGCACCGCCCTCGGACGCTTCGCCGTTCGGGGTGTATTCGGCGGCCTTTGTGGACGCTGCTGCGGTTCCGCATGTCGCGGTGCTGCCGGACGGGTCCAAGGTGGACATCGCGCCCGCTGCCGAGACGGTTTCCTTGTCCGAAGTGGACGAACCGGCACTGCCGGAACCGTTTCAGGCGAACAAGGTGCGGCGCGTTCCGCTCGGGCTCGTCGCCGGGGCGCGCAGCGGCGACAAGGGCGGCAACGCGAACCTCGGCGTGTGGGTGCGGTCCGAGGAGGCGTGGCGCTGGCTCGTGCACCGGCTGACGGTCGGGGAATTCCGCCGTCTGCTGCCGGAAACCGAAGGACTGCCGGTCACCCGGCATCTGCTGCCGAACCTGTGGGCGATGAACTTCGTGGTCGAGGGCATTCTCGGCGACGGCGTCGCTTCGCAGGCCAGGTTCGATCCCCAGGCGAAGGCGCTCGGCGAATGGCTGCGGGCGCGCGAACTCGACGTCCCGGAGGCGCTGCTGTGACCGTGGATCCGTTCCGCACGCCGGAACGCACCGAACTGCGCGCGACGGTGCGCCGGTTCGTGGAGAAGGACGTGCTGCCGCACCTGGACGACTGGGAGCGGGCCGGGGAACTGCCGCGCGACCTGCATCGCAAGGCGGGAGAGTTGGGCCTGCTCGGGGTCGCGTTCCCCGAATCCGCGGGCGGCGGCGACGGCAATTACCTCGACGCGCTCGTGGTCGCCGAGGAAATGCACTACGCGGGCGGGTCCGGCGGGCTGTTCGCGTCGCTGTTCACCTGCGGGATCGCGGTGCCGCACATCGTCGAGGCCGGCGACCCGGTGCAGATCGAACGGTGGGTGCGGCCGACGCTCGAAGGCGAGAAGATCGGCTCGCTGGCGGTCACCGAACCGGACGGCGGTTCCGACGTCGCCGGGATCCGCACCACTGCGGTGCGCGAGGGCGACGAGTACGTGATCAACGGGGCGAAAACGTTCATCACTTCCGGCTGTCGCGCGGATTTTGTGACCACTGTGGTCCGAACCGGTGAAGCGGGCGCGCACGGGCTTTCGCTGATCGTGGTCGAGCGCGGAACACCAGGGTTCACGGTGTCGCGCAAGCTGGAGAAGATGGGCTGGGCGGCTTCGGACACCGCGGAACTGTCTTATGTGGACGTCCGGGTTCCGGCGGAGAACTTGGTCGGCGCGGAGAACAGCGGCTTCGCTCAGGTGGCCACGCAGTTCGTCACCGAACGGCTTTCGCTGGCGGTACAGGCATATGCGCACGCGCAGCGGGCACTGGATTTGACGCTGGACTGGTGTCGGATGCGCGAGACGTTCGGGCGTCCGCTGATCTCGCGGCAGCTGGTGCAGCACAAACTCACCGAGATGGCCTGCAAGGTCGACGTCGCGCGGACGTACGCCCGGCAGGTCGCGCTCCGGCACGTGTCCGGCGAAGAAGTGATCGCCGAGGCGTGCTTCGCGAAGAACACCGCGGTGCAGACCGCCGAATGGGTCGTGAACGAGGCGGTGTAATTGCACGGCGGGCTCGGCTACATGCGCGAGTCCGAAGTGGAACGGCACTACCGCGACGTCCGCATTCTCGGCATCGGCGGCGGCACCACCGAAATCCTCACCGGACTGGCCGCGAAGCGATTGGGATACACCGCATGACCACTATCAGGTCCACAGTGGACACCCGGGCCGACGAGTTCGCCGCGAACCGCGAGGCGATGCTGGAGAAGCTCGCGGAGATCGACGCCGAACAGGCGAAAGCGGTCGCCGGCGGCGGGGAAAAGTACGTCGAACGGCACCGCAAGCGCGGGAAGTTGCTGGCGCGCGAGCGGATCGAATTGCTGCTGGACGAGGACTCGCCGTTCCTGGAGCTGTCGCCGCTGGCCGCGTGGGGTTCGGACTACAAGGTCGGCGCGAGCGTGATCACCGGGATCGGCGTCGTGGAAGGCGTCGAATGCCTGATCTCGGCGAGCGACCCGACGGTCAAGGGCGGCGCGAGCAACCCGTGGACGACGAAGAAGTCGTTCCGGGCGGCGGACATCGCGGCGCAGAACCGGCTTCCGGTGATCAACCTGGTCGAGTCCGGCGGCGCGGATCTTCCGACGCAGAAGGAGATCTTCATCCCGGGCGGCCGCGTCTTCCGCGACCTGACGCGGTCCTCGGCGGCGAAGGTGCCGACCGTCGCGCTGGTGTTCGGCAACTCCACCGCGGGCGGCGCGTATCTGCCCGGCATGTCCGACTACGTCGTGATGGTGAAGGAACGCGCGAAGGTGTTCCTCGGCGGGCCGCCGCTGGTCAAGATGGCGACCGGCGAGGAATCCGACGACGAATCCCTCGGCGGCGCGGAAATGCACGCCCGGACGTCCGGGCTCGCCGATTACCTCGCGGTCGACGAGGAGGACGCGATCCGGCTCGGCCGCAGCATCATCAAGCGGCTCAACTGGACCAAACAGGGGCCGACGCCCAAACCGGACTACGCCGAACCGCTGTTCGACGCCGAAGACCTGCTCGGCATCGTGCCGACCGACCTGAAGATCCCGTTCGACCCGCGCGAGGTGATCGCGCGCGTCGTGGACGGTTCTGACTTCGACGAGTTCAAGCCGCTGTACGGGCCGAGCCTGGTCACCGGATGGGCGAGCATCCACGGGTATCCGGTGGGAATCCTGGCCAACGCCCAGGGCGTGCTGTTCGGGGAGGAATCGCAGAAGGCCGCGCAGTTCATCCAGCTGGCCAACCAGATCGACACGCCGCTGGTGTTCCTGCACAACACGACCGGCTACATGGTCGGCAAGGAATACGAGCAGAGCGGCATCATCAAGCACGGTGCGCTGATGATCAACGCGGTGTCGAACTCGAAGGTGCCGCACCTGTCCGTCCTCATGGGAGCGTCCTACGGCGCCGGGCACTACGGGATGTGCGGCCGGGCCTACGACCCGCGGTTCCTGTTCGCCTGGCCGAGCGCGAAATCCGCGGTGATGGGGCCGGCGCAGCTGGCCGGCGTGCTGTCCATTGTGGCCCGTGCCGCGGCGGCGAGCCGGGGACAGGAGTACAGCGAGGAAAACGACGCCGCGATGCGCGCCATGGTGGAAAACCAGATCGAGGCGGAATCGATGCCGATGTTCCTCTCCGGCATGCTTTACGACGACGGCATCATCGACCCGCGCGACACCCGCACGGTGCTCGGGCTGAGCCTGTCGGCGATCCACAACGGACCAGTGAAGGGCGTCGAAGGCGGCTTCGGCGTCTTCCGGATGTGAGGGCCATGATCCAGAATCTGCTGGTCGCCAACCGGGGCGAAATCGCCCGCCGTGTGTTCCGCAGCTGCCGGGACGCCGGAATCGGCACTGTCGCGGTGTTTTCCGACGCGGACGCCGACGCGCCGCACGCGCGGGAAGCCGACGTCGCCGTCCGGCTGCCGGGCAACGCACCGGGCGAGACCTATCTGCGCGGCGAACTGATCGTCAAAGCCGCGGCGGACGCCGGTGCCGACGCGATCCACCCCGGATACGGCTTCCTGTCCGAGAACGCCGGGTTTGCCCGGGCAGTGCTCGACGCCGGGCTGACCTGGGTCGGCCCGCCGCCCGCGGCGATCGAGACGATGGGTTCCAAAGTGGAGTCCAAGCGGCTGATGGCTGCCGCCGGGGTTCCAGTGCTGTCCGAATTGGACCCGTCCTCGGTGACCGATGCCGATCTTCCGTTGCTGGTCAAGGCTTCAGCTGGCGGCGGCGGTCGCGGCATGCGCGTGGTCCGCTCGCTGGACGAGCTGGCTGAGGCGGTTGAGAGTGCTCGCGCGGAGGCGGGATCGGCGTTCGGCGACCCGACGGTGTTCTGCGAGCGGTATCTCGAAACCGGACGGCACATCGAGGTCCAGGTGCTCGCCGACTCGCACGGCACCGTCTGGGCGGTGGGGGAGCGGGAGTGCTCCATCCAGCGGCGGCACCAGAAGGTGGTCGAAGAAGCGCCATCGCCCTTTGTGGACGATGCCATGCGGGCGGAGTTGTTCGACGCGGCACGCAAGGCCGCGCAGGCGATCGACTACGTCGGCGCGGGAACGGTCGAATTCCTCGCTGGCCCGGACGGTCGGTTTTACTTCCTGGAGATGAACACGCGGCTGCAGGTCGAGCATCCGGTGACGGAGAACGTCACCGGACTGGATCTGGTGGCGTTGCAGCTTTCGGTGGCCGAAGGCGGTCGGTTGTCTGCCGAACCGCCTGCTGCTAATGGGCATTCGATCGAAGTCCGGCTGTATGCCGAAGACCCGTCGGCCGGATGGCAGCCGCAGAGCGGGACGCTGCGCACGTTCGAAGTGTCCGGAGTGGACCGCGAATTCGTCCACGGCACCGGGCTGCGCCTCGATTCCGGCGTGGAGTCCGGCTCGGTGATCGGTGTGCACTACGACCCGATGCTGGCGAAGATCATCACGTGGGCTCCTACGCGGGCGGAAGCAGCGCGTCGGCTCGCCGGTGCCTTGGCAGGCGCGAAGATCCACGGTGTGGTGACCAATCGCGACCTGCTGGTCCGGATCCTGCGCCACGAAGCTTTCCTTGCCGGAGAAACGGATACCGCGTTCTTCGACCGGCACGGACTGGACACTTTGGCCGCGCCACTGGCCACTGTGGACACCGAACGCTGGTCCGCGCTGGCCGCCGCCCTGGCCGATGCTGCGGGGAACCGGGCCTCCGCGACCACTCTGGGACGGCTGCCCAGCGGTTGGCGCAACGTCCGTTCCGGTGGCCAGCGCAAGGTATTCGCCAAGGGAGACAACCGTTACGAGGTCGTCTACTCGCTGACCCGCGACGGCCTGCGTGCCGAGGGTTACGACGACGTCGCCTTGGTCGCCGCGACGCCGGACCAGGTGGTCCTCGACATCGCCGGAGTGCGCCGGACCTTCGCCGTCGCCAGGCACGGCGCGGTGTCCTATGTGGATTCACCATTGGGTTCGGTGACATTGACCGCCGAGCCGCGGTTCGCCGACCCCGATTCGGCACTGGCCGCGGGTTCACTGCTCGCGCCGATGCCGGGCACAGTCGTGCGGCTCGCAGTGTCCGCAGGGGACAGTGTGCGGGCGGGCGATCCGTTGCTGTGGCTGGAAGCGATGAAGATGGAACACCGGATCTCGGCCCCGGCGGACGGCGTGGTCGCCGAACTGCCGGTCGAGGTCGGGCAACAGGTCGAGGTAGGCGCGGTGCTGGCTGTGGTGGGAGAGACCGAATGAACGCGATGAACTTCGTCGAGCCCGAAGAGCGGGTGGCGCTGCGGAAGGCCGCGGCCGATCTGGCGGGCAAGTACGGGCACGACTATTACGCGAAAAAGGCCCGCGCGGGCGAGAAGACCGACGAACTGTGGAACGAGGCCGGACGGCTCGGCTACCTGGGCGTGAACCTGCCGGAGGAATACGGCGGCGGGGGAGCCGGGATCGCGGATCTCGCCGCGGTGCTGGAGGAATTCGCGGCCGCGGGCTCGCCGCTGCTGCTGATGGTGGTGTCGCCGGCGATCGTCGGGACGGTGCTGTCGCGCTTCGGCACGCCGGACCAGAAGAAGCAGTGGCTGCCCGGAATGTCGGACGGCAGCAAGAAAATCGTCTTCGCGATCACCGAACCGGACGCCGGTTCCAACTCGCACAAGATCACGACGACCGCCCGTCGCGACGGCGGCGACTGGGTGCTGTCCGGGCGCAAGGTGTTCATCTCGGGCGTCGACGAGGCGGACGCGGTGCTCGTCGTGGGCCGCACCGAGGACGCGAAGACCGGTCGCCTGAAGCCCGCGCTGTTCGTGGTGCCGACGGACGCGCCCGGGTTCGAGTTCACGAAAATCGACATGGACATCGTCGCGCCGGAAAACCAGTTCTCGCTGTTCCTCGACGACGTGCGGTTGCCCGCGGAAGCCCTGGTGGGCGAGGAGGACGCGGCGATCGCGCAGCTGTTCGCGGGCCTGAACCCGGAACGCATCATGGGCGCGTCGTTCTCGCTGGGCACCGCGAGGTACGCCCTGGACAAGGCGGTCGGCTACGCCAACGAACGGCAGGTGTGGGGCGCGCCGATCGGGTCGCACCAGGGGCTCGCGCATCCGCTCGCGCAGGTGAAAATCGAGCTTGAGCTGGCGAAACTGATGACGCAGAAGGCCGCCTCGCTGTACGACGCGGGCGACGATTTCGCCTCCGGGGAGTCCGCGAACATGGCGAAATACGCGGCGGCGGAGGTCGCGATCCGCGCGGTCGACCAGGCAGTGCAAACCCACGGCGGAAACGGGCTGGCGACCGAATACGGCCTGGGAACCCTGGTGACGGCCGTGCGCCTGGGCCGGATCGCGCCGGTGAGCCGCGAGATGGTGCTGAATTTCGTGGGGCAGCACAGCCTCGGGCTGCCGAAGTCGTACTGAGCAAGGGTGAAGTCATGAGGTGCGTCGGCGATCGGGTGCCCGGCCGTGGAGTGCGGCCGGGTCCCCGGTGCGGGCCTGGTCTGAGGTCCGGGAGGGGAGCAGAGTCCCGCAGGGCTCCCGTCACGGACTTCTGCCGGAGCGGGCTGGGACTGATGCTTCACGAGCCGCAGCAGGATCGCAGTCGTACCACTCGGCGTGTGTCTGGCTCGAGGTCCGGGTGCGTGCTGGTTCGGGCGGGTGAGGGCTGATGCTCCGCGAACCGCAACAAGAACGCAGCCGCACCACCCGGCGGCGGTTGATCGAAGCCGCGATGGACTGCATCGGGGAGCGCGGCTGGCACGGGGTGACCGTCGCGGTCATCGCGGAGCGGGCCGGGGTTTCCCGGGGTGCCGCGCAGCACCACTTCCCGACGCGGGAATCGCTGGTCGCCGCGGCCGTCGAGTTGCTCGGCGAGGCCCAGCTGGACGAACTGCGCACGCGCGCGGCCGGGTCGCCGGGCGGCTCGTCGCGGATCGAGTGGGTCGTCGAGATGCTGCTGACCCTCTACACCGGGCCGATGTTCCGCGCCGCGCTGCAGCTGTGGGCCGTCGCGTCGACGGACGACCAGTTGCGCGACGTGCTGGTGCCGCTGGAGGCGCGCGTCGGGCGGGAGGCGCACCGGGTCGCGGTCGAACTGCTCGGGGTCGACGAGGCCCAGCCGGGCGTTCGCGAACTGGTCCAGGCCACTCTCGACCTCGGGCGCGGGCTCGGCCTCGCCAACCTCCTCACCGACGACACCCGCCGCCGCGAGCAGATCGTGCGCGAGTGGGCGCGGACGATCGAGTCTCGCCTGGCGGGAACCGAACAGGTCTAGGCATCGTCACATTCCCGAACCGCTACAGTGTGGCTGTTAACACATTCGGCCTAATCGGCGATAACGTTGAGTAAGTAGCCCACGAGGAAGAAGGCGATCCCGGTGTCCGGTGCAGAAGGGGTGACCGTCGAGCTGACCCATCGCGCGATGGCCATGCTCAAAGCGGTCGCGCAGCAGCGCGCGGAGATGTCCACCAGCTGCGAGCCCGACCTGTTCGTCGACGGTTTCGCTTGCTGCGACCAGATGACCGCACACGCACTCGCCAAGGGCGGCTACGTCCGCCCGGGCGCGGGAGTCACCGCCGCGGGCCGGGTCCCCGCCGAACTGACCGAGGCCGGCGCGGCCGCGCTGTCGGTCACCGCCGCTGCCTGATCTTCACTCGTTCGGCCGTATCCGCACACGGTGTGTGACGGACGGCAGAACGGGGACCTCCCGGGCGGGAAGGTCCCCGTCGCCAGACCCGGCGGCCGCGATCCAGGCGTGCACCAGGTGGTTCAGTCCACCGGGGTGACCCGCGAGTCTTCGCTCGAACGGTGCCCGGTTCGCTCAGCTGAACCGCCGTCGGTTTGATCCGGGCCGGTCGAACCCGCCAACCTGACCCGAGTCGGCGGAGTTGCTGCCCGGCTTGATCCGGGCCAGCCCAATCGCTGCCCAGCCGGGCCAGGGCCAGTCGAGCCGCCGTCAGTTCGGCCGAGGTCGGCAGGATCGCTGCCCGGCTTAGCGCGCGTCGGCCGGACCGGCGCCGAGCCGGGCTGGGGCCGGACCGCTGCCAGTTCGGCCCAGGTCGGCAGGATCGCTGCTCGACCTAACCCGCCTCGCCCGAACCGTCGCCTGGCTCAACCCAGCCCGGCCCCGCGATCAGCCGTTGTACCCGGCCACGACCTTCGTGAACGCGTAGTTCTCCTGGTCGATCCCGCTGCAGCCGCCGCAGTCGCGGTTTGTCGCCCAGAACGTGACGCGGCCCAGGTGGTGTTCGGCGGCCCAGTCGCGGATCGCGGTGAAGTCCGCGACCGACACGACCTCGCCCGCGCGGTCGGTCTTGCCGTTCATCGACGACAGTCCGGCGCGGTGGTAGGCGGTGGCGTCGTCCCAGCCGAACGTCGACTTCAGTTCGCCGACCAGGCCGTCGACCGCGGATTTCGTCATCGCGACCATGTCGCCGCCGTTGGAGAAGTCGAACGGCATGAGCGACCACACGTCGACGTCCGCGCCCAGTGCCTTCGCCTGCGAGACCAGGCGCTTGCCCCAGTCGTTCGGGCCCTGCGGCGTGGTGCCCATGGTGATCACGACGCGCACGTTCGGGTTCTTCTCCTTGACGATCTTGACCGCGCCGAGGATGCGGTCCTGCACCGCCGCGTTCTCGAACTCGTCGGTGTTCTCGATGTCGAGGTCGATCGCCTTGAGGTCGTAGGCGTCGATCACCTTCTGGTACGCGCCGGCCAGTTCCTCCGGCGATCCGCAGTTCGGGCCCAGTTTGTTGCCCTGCCAGCCGCCGAACGACGGGATCACGTCGCCGCCCGCGGAGCGGATCTTCTGGATCATCGCGGCGTCGGTCCCGTCGAGCGGGCGGTTGCCGTCCCAGGCGGGCGTGCAGCCGCCGCCGGAAAGCATGAACGCGAGGGTGAACGCGCTGACGCCGGTCGCGTCCATCGCGGCGGACGGATCGCTCTGGCCGCCCCACTGGTACAGGTACGGGGCCGCGAGGACCGGGTCTCCCGCGGCTGAGGCGGTGCCGGTCGCGGTGGACAAAGCGGCGCCCGCGGCGAGCGCCAGCACGCCGAGACGTCCGGCGAGTTTCCGGCGGGAACTGGTGCGGCGCAAGGATTTCATGGGTCCTCCAACGGGGGAACGCGCACCTCGCGGCACGCGTCATCGGAGCACCTGGCGAAGCCGGACGTGGCGGCGGCGCCCCGCAGGCACTCGGGGGAGTGTGTGCGCAGTCACAATGGACTAGACCATTGAGAAGTGTCAAGACATGGGCGGGAGTGGGAAAAAACCTCACCGAGGGCGCCGAGGTCGCCGGGAGGTTCCGGGGTGCCGGTCAGCGGGACGATCGGGAAGCGGTGCGTGGCCGGGAGGGCAGACGAGTCCGCTCAGCGAGCGCGGTCGCGGGGCTGTGTCAGGCTGGAAGGGCGAGCGAACGAAGTGGGAGCGTCATGACCGAACCGGTCCGGATCAGCGGTGCCGACGTCGCCCCGGAGCAGCAGGCTGTCCGGTACGAGCTGGCGATTCTGTCGTTCCAGCTGCTCGACGGGCCGAAAGCCGTCGAAGGCGTGCTGCCGTGGGTCGAGGGGCACGGCGAACTGCTCGGCTGCTGGCAGACGGAAAACGGTCCGCTCGGCAGGCTGGTCGTGCTGCGCGGGTTCGAGAACCAGCAAGCGCTGGACGAGGAACGCTTGCGCGCCCGGCACAGCCGCGAACCGTTCGGCGGCGGCTGTCTGACCGACCTGTCGCTGCAGAGTTTCGCGCCGTTCCCGTTCGTGCCGCCGGTGCGGCCGGGAACGTACGGCTCGGTGTACGAGATCCGCGACTACCACCTCCGGCCGGGCGGTCTGACCGCGACGATCGACGGCTGGCGCGAAGCGTTGCCCGCGCGGCATCTGGTCGATCCGCTGACCGTCGTGATGTACGCGCTCGACGGCCCGGACCGGATCATCCAGATCTGGCCGTTCGCGAGCTTGGACGAACGGCTCGCGATCCGTCGCGACCTCTACGCGAAGGGGATGTGGCCGCCGCCGGGCGCGCCGGAGGAGATTCTCGGCGCGGACTCGGTCATCGCGGTGCCGCTGGAGTTTTCGCCGCTGGCGTGAGTCACGTCGGTTCGCCGATGTCCTCGAACCAGAGCGCCGGTTCCCGTTCGATGAATTCCGTCATCAGGGCGACGCAGGCGGGGTCGTCGAGGAGGTCGACGCGGACGCCGTGGTCGGCGAGCCAGCCGTGGCCGCCGGTGAAGGTGCGGGATTCGCCGATCACCACGTGCGGGATGCCGAATTGCCGGACCAGACCGCTGCAATACCAGCACGGCGACAGCGTGGTGACCATGATCGTGTCGCGGTAGTGCGGGCGGCGGCCGGCGGCGCGGAAGGCGGTGGTTTCGGCGTGCAGGGACGGGTCGCCGTCCTGGACGCGGCGGTTGTGGCCGCGGCCGAGCAGCTTCCCGTCGCGGTCGAACAGGGCCGCGCCGATCGGCACGCCGCCCTCGGCTTTTCCGGCTTCCGCCTCTTCGCGGGCGACAGCGAGCAGGTCGTCGAGCATGCGTCACTTTCGCACGTCGCCGCGTTGCCCTGGCGATCGAGGACCGAACCTGTCCGCGAAGCGTGGCAGAGTGCTCGGCATGTACGGAACCTCCGAACGCCTGTTGCGCCTGCTCTCGCTGTTGCAGGCGCGTCGCGAATGGCCTGGTCCGGACCTCGCGGGCCGGCTGGGGGTCGACGTCCGGACGATCCGCCGCGACGTCGAACGGCTGCGGCAGCTCGGTTATCCGGTGCACGCGACGCCGGGGGTCGCGGGCGGGTACCGGCTAGGTTCCGGTGCGGCGCTGCCGCCGCTGCTGCTGGACGACGACGAGGCGGTCGCGGTGGCGGTCGGCCTGCGCACGGCGGCGAACGGCACGGTGGCGGGCATCGAGGAGACGTCCGTGCGGGCGTTGGCGAAGCTCGAACAGGTGCTGCCCGCGCGGCTGCGGCACCGGGTGCGGGCGATGGATTCGGCGATGGTCCGGATCCCCGGCGGCGGGCCGACGATCGACGCGGAGCTGCTGACCGTGGTCGCGGCGGCGTGCCGGGACAACGAGCGCCTGCGATTCACCTACGGCACCCACGCGGGCGAGGTGACCGAACGCGACGTGGAACCGTTGCGGCTCGTGCACGCCGGCTGGCGCTGGTACCTCGTCGCGTGGGACCTCGGCCGAGACGACTGGCGCACCTTCCGGCTGGACCGCATCGACGGTCTCCCGGTGCCTAGTTTCCGTTTCACGCCAAGGGAACCGCCGGCCGAGGACCTCGCCGCTTACGTGTCGAGCCGGATCGCGACCGCGCCGTATCCGCACATCGTGACGCTGCGCGTGTCGGCTCCGGCGGAAGTGCTGACGGCGTGGATTTCCCCGACGACGGCGGTGATCGAGCCGATCGACGACGAAACCTGCCGGATCCGCACCGGCGCGAAAACCTTCGAATCCATTCCGTTTTACCTGGCGCAGTGGGAATTCGACTTCGTGGTGGAGGACGGGCCGCCGGAATTGCTGGACCGGATGGCGAACATCGCGCAACGATTCGCGCGGGCGACGTCAGGCCGGACTTCCGCCGGTGGCGACGGCGAGCAAATCCGCGGCGGCGGTTGACAGGGCCCCGGGGAAACTGTTGCTGTCGCGGTGTTTCTCGGTCATCCAGCGTTCGGTGGCGAGTCGTAGGACGGAGAGTCCGAGGTCGGTGGCCAGCCGGGCGGTTTGGGGATCGATGCCGCGGTCTTTCAGTGCGCTGGTGAGGGTTTCGGAAATGGTGACGAGTTTGATCAATTCCCGTTCACGCAACGGGGGATTGGCAGCGATCACGGTCGCTCGGCGCAGCAGGAATTCGCGCGGACGGAATACGCGTGGCGCCGTAGCGAAGGCGGCCAGCAGGGTCGGCAGCGCGGGCGTTCCTGGCGGGACGGCGTCGATCGCGGTGACGAATTCGGTTTCCAGTTCCTGGCTGCCGCCGAACAGCACTTCCCGTTTGTCCGCGAACCAGCGGTAGAACGACCGCTCGGTGAGGTTCGCGCGCTGGGCGATCTGCGCGACCGTCGTGCGGTCGTAGCCCTGTTCCTCGAACAACTCCAGTGCGGCTTGCTCGAGCCGGTTCCGGGTGTTGCCCTTCCATCGCGCCATGGGGCCAGTGTAGCGACAGCAGATGCTGTCATCACTCTGGTAGCGTCAGTGACGACAGCTTCTGTCATCACTCACGAGGAGACAGCCGGATGCGCACCCTTCGTTTCTCTGAACACGGTCCTGCGGCCCAGGTCCTGCGGGTCGAGGACGCCGCGGTCCCCGAACCCGGGCCGGGGCGGATCCGCGTCGCGGTCCAGGCGTGCGGTCTGAACCCGGCGGACTGGGCGTTGTGCGAGGGCCTCTTCGCCGGTGACCTGCCGCGCGGGATCGGCCTGGAGGTGTCCGGCACGGTCGACGCGCTCGGCGAAGGCGTGACCAGCGTCGAGGTCGGCGACCCGGTTTTCGGCATCGCGCCGTTCACCGGCCCCACCGCGGGCGCGTCTGAACAGGCGCTGCTCGACACGTGGTTCCCGCGGCCGGACGGGCTCGATGCGGTCCACGCGGCGGCTCTGCCGATGGCGGTCGGAACGGCTTACGCGGCGCTCGACGCACTCGGCTCCGGCACCTTGCTCGTACACGGTGCGGGCACCACCACCGGGTTCGCCGCGGCGCAGATCGCGCTCCTGCGCGGGGCACGCGTGATCGTCACCGCGGGCGAAACGCACGCCGCCGCGCTCCGTTCGGCTGGTGCGGAAGTCACCGGCTACCAGGACGGAATCGCCGAACGCGTGACGGCGCTGGCCGGGGGGCCGGTCGATCGAGTGCTGGACGCGGCGCCGTTCAGCGGCAAGGCGGCCGAACTCGTGCGCACGGTCAAGGAACCCGGACACGTGCTGACGCTCGACCTCAGCTCGGACCAGCCCGGGGTCCAGACCATTGTCAGCTCGGGCGCTCAGCCGCGCTACGACGTCCTCGGCGAGTTCGCGTCGCTCGCGGCGGAGGGACGGTTTTCGATCCCGGTTTCCCGGATTTTCCCGCTGGACGACTGGCGGGCCGCGCTCGAACTGAGCCAGTCGCGGCAGGCGCGGGGCAAGCTGGTGCTGGTGCTCTAGCCCGCGCCGAGCATGCGGAGGACGAGTTCGCCGTACTCCTTGCCGAGTTCGGTGGGGGTCTGCCGGGTCCGTTCGCTGTACCAGCGCGCGACGTCGACGCCCAGCGACAGCACCGCGCGCGCCGCGATCCCGACGTCGCCGACGGTGAACGCACCGGACTCGACCCCGTCGGCGATCACCTCGCGCACGCGCTGCTCGATCTTCCGCCGAAGCTGCGCGACGACCTGGTATTCCTTCTCCGGCAACGCATTCAGCTCGTACTGCACGACCCGCGCGACCGTGTGCCGCCGCGCGTGCCAGGCGACGAAATCCTCGACGAGCAGCCGCATCCGCTCCACCGGACCGGTGACGCGCCCGATCACGTCCTCGACGAGGGCCAGCGTCTGCTCGTGCCCGTTGCGGCTGATCGCGAAAAGCAGCGCGGCTTTGGACGGGAAGTGCACGTACAGCGCGGCCGGGCTCATCCCCGCCGCACCGGCGATGTCCCGCGTGGTGGTGGCGTGGTAGCCGCGCTCGGCGAACGACTCCACCCCGGCGAGCATCAGCCGTCGCGCGGTCTCAGGCTGCACGTCGGGCCACAGGTCGGCCGAGAGCGTGGTCATCCGGCGATCCTCCTCTAGTCCCGCGCCGGCCGGTGAGTCCGCCCGTCGGATTCATTGTAAGCGCTCGCTCAGTGAACTGGCCCGGTCAGGACTCCGGCGGTTCGGCCGGGCCGTGATGGCGTCCGGTCAGCGCGGACCGGAGGAGGAAGACCACGTCGAGGCCCCAGAAGCCGCCGACTGGGTACACCGCGTCCTGGTTCAGCCAGGCGGTTTTGTGCTCATGCGCCACAGAGCCGAGGAACGCGAAGCCGCCGATGAAGCGGGCCAAGGCGACGAAGGACTGCCCTTTGCGGGGCACGGATTCACCCGTCCTTGAGTCCGAGCGAAAGCCGGGCCTGCGCCGTCCACGCGGTCAGGAAGGCTTCCTCGCCCACGTCGCCCGGTGTGTGCCCGACGAGGGCGTCGAGGATCGGGTAGTAGGTCAGCGCAGCCAGCAAGACCGACGCGGTGGCTTCGGGGTCCTCGACCTGGAAGTCGCCGCGTCGCACGCCGGAGGCGATCCATTCCGTCGCGGCTGTGTAGACCGAACCGAGCACGCCGTGCCACATTTGTTCCAGCAGGTCAGGGAACGGTTCCAGTTCGCGGAAAATGATGCGCAGGGCCGCGCGGTCCTGGCGCATGCTCTCCCAAACCAGCCGCGCGATCACTGGAAGCGCCTTCTCCGGTGCTTCGGGCAGCGCTATTGCTTGCCTGCTTCGGTCGCTGATACCCGCGAGGTGTTGCTGCACGATTTCCTCCAGCAGCGCCCGCTTGGAGGGGAAGTGTTTGTACAGCGCCCCGGAGCCGGGGTTGAGGCCGCAGGCTCGCTGGATGTCGGCGGTCGAGGTTTTGTCGAAACCCCTTTCCGCGAACAGCCGGGTGGCCGCTTCGACCAGGTGCTGCCTCGTCACGCCGGGAGTTGAACGCGCCATAGTGAGAGAGTACTCTCTTTCCAATGATCGAGGTTCAGGTGACTGAGACGATCAACTGCCCGGCGGGCCGGGTGCTCGAGTTCGTGATGGATCCCCGTGCCTATGCGGCGGTCGACCGCAAGATCGGTGCGATCGAATGGGTGCGGCGCGCCGGGGACGTCACCGAATTTCGTTTCGGCAGCAGGCTTCCGGGCATTCCCGGCCCGGCGGCCAAGGTGGTTTCGCGGATGACCCGCACGCCGGGCGAGCGGGTGGACGTGCGATTGCCGCCGATCCCGGCGAATCGGCTGGCCAATCTCGTTTCCGAGTTCAGCGCCAGCTGGGTGTGCGCGGCTTCGGGCGAGCGCACTGCGGTTACCCGGACTGTGCGATGCGGGTTCAAGGGGCCGTTGAAGTGGTTCGCGGAGCCGGTTTTGCGCCGGACACTGCGGCCGGACGTCGAGGACGAGATGCGGCAGGCCAAGGCGGCGCTTGAGTCGTCCGGAGAGATGCCGCCGGTGATTGACTCCCGCGGCGGTGGGTAATCAGTGATCGTGACTGCTTCCCCCATTGCCGTCCTCGACATCGACGGGACGCTCGTCGATTCCAACTACCACCACGCTCTCGCCTGGTACCGGGCGTTGCGGTCGGTGGGCGAGGTGTATCCGGTGTGGCGGCTGCACCGGTTGATCGGGATGGGCGGGGACCAGTTCGTCGCCGCGGTCGGCGGGGAGGAGCTGGAGCGCAGGGCGGGCGATCGGGCCCGGGAGCAGCAGGGCAAGGAGGTCGACGCGCTGCTCGAGGAGATGGCGCCGTTGCCGGGCGCGCGCGATCTGCTCGTGGCCCTCAAGGAGCGCGGCCACCGGGTGGTGCTCGCCAGTTCGGCTCAGCAGCGTCACGCGGAGGTCTTCCTCGACAAACTCGACGCGCGCGACCTCGTCGACGACTGGACCACCAGTGCCGACGTCGAGGCGTCCAAACCGGCCCCGGATCTGCTGCAGGCGGCGTTGAAGAAGCTGGGCGCCCCGTCCGACGCGTCCGCGGTCATGGTCGGCGACTCGGTGTGGGATGTCGAAGCGGCGAAACGAGCCGGGATGCCCGCGATCGTCGTCCGCTCCGGTGGCTTCGGCGACGACGAACTCCGGGAGGCCGGTGCCGTCGCCCTCTGCGACACGCCGGGGGATCTCGCGAAGGCTCTGGACGACACTCCGCTCGCTTGAGTGGAGCGCCGGAAGCGGTCAGCAGACCACCTACGCAGCGGGGCGTTCGACGGCTAGGCCGATGCCGAACGCTGCGAGGATCGCGCCGCCCGTCCGGAGAATTGCGCGGACCACTCGTGCGTTGCGCAGCATCCTGGCAGCGGCGCTGAAAACGAGGGCGTAGCTGGTGAGGGAGAGGAAGCCGATCACCGCGAACGCTGCCCCGAGGACCAGCGTGTCGACGGGTCGCGCGCCGTGGTGGAGGAATTGGGGGATGACGCTGGTGAAGACGATGACGGTCTTGGGGTTGGACAAGTCGCTGAGCAGTCCTTCCCGGAACGCGCGCCATCCGCTGCGCGGCCTGCCGGTGGTCAGCGCCGCCAAGTCCGGCCCGGAGCGGGTCAGCAGGAGTTTGCCGCCCAGGAAGATCAGGTAGGCGGCGCCCAGGTAACGGACCACGTCGAACGCCACCTGCGAGGACACCAGCAGTGCGGTCAGTCCGGCGACGGACGCGCCTGCCCAGACCAGGTCGGCTGTCAGCACTCCCAGCGCGGTCAGCAGGGCCGGACCCCGGCCGCGAGCGATCGCGCTCTTGAGGATCAGCATGACCGCGGGTCCGGGAATGAGGACCAGGAGGACGGACAGGGCCGAGAAAGCCGCAATCGAAGACATGGGGACATTGTTGCCCGAGCCCTGTTGATTCCGGTCCGGTTCACCCGTCCCGCCCATCTGAGCGGCGCCGGCGCGCCAGTTGCCCGGAAGTCCGTGCCGGAGTGGACGAACGGAGCAGTCGCGGCGACAGGTTTCGGACAAAACGTGGGCCGTCGCTGGACCGGCTTCGCGCACCCTCCGCACACTCGGCCGACAGTGGGTTTCTTTCCCCCGGCCTTCGAGGAGTTCCGATGCGTCGAAGAATCACCCTCAGCCTCACCGGTGCGGCCGTTCTCGCGGCCAGTCTCACCGCCGTGGTCGCGCCCGCCGCCCAGGCGTCGCCCGGACTGATCTCGGCCATGCAACGGGATCTCGGCCTCAGTGCCGCACAAGCGCAGACCCGGCTCCGGCAGGAGCTGACCGCGTCGAAGCAGATGCCCGCGGCCCAGCAGGCGGCTGGAACGGCCTTCGGCGGGGCCTGGTTCGACCCGGCGCGCGGCAAGCTGGTCGTCGGCGTGACGGACCCGGCCGTGGCCGACGCCGTTCACCGGACTGGCGCGGAAACTGTTCCGGCAAAGGTCACCGCCGCGGCGCTGGACGCGGCGAAGACGGCCATCGACACCGCCGCGAAAGCGAAACGAGCCCCGGCCTCGGTCAGCGGCTGGCACGCGGATCCCCGCAGCGGCAGTGTGGTCGTCACCCTCCAGCCGGGCGCGCACGGTCCGGATGTCGACGCCTTCCTCGCGCGAGCCCGTGAAGCAGGTCCGGTGACCGTGGCGTCCGGCGCCCGGCCGCAGACCTTCTCGGCAGGCACCGTCGGCGGGGATCCCTACTACATCAACGGAAACACCCGCTGCTCCATCGGTTTCTCGGTGCACGGCGGGTTTGTCAGCGCCGGGCACTGCGGCAGCAAGGGCAGCTCCGTCGTCGGCTGGGACAACTCGGCGATGGGCACGTTCGCCGGATCTTCCTTCCCCGGCAACGACTACTCCTACATCACCATCGGCAACGGCTGGTGGACCGCCCCCGTCGTGCTCGGCTGGGGCACGGTCAGCGACGTGATCGTCCGCGGGTCGGCCGTCGCGCCTGCCGGTTCGTCGATCTGCCGCTCCGGCTCGACCTCGCATTGGCACTGCGGCACCGTGCTGGGATTGAACGAGACCATCAACTACGCCCAGGGCGCGGTCTACCAGGCGACGCACACCAACGCGTGCGCGGAACCCGGCGACTCCGGCGGCTCGTTCATCACCGGCGACCAAGCCCAGGGCGTCACTTCGGGCGGCTTCGGCAACTGCAGCACCGGCGGCGAGACCTGGTTCCAGCCGGTGAACGAGATCCTGCAGACCTACGGCCTGTCGCTCGTCACCGGGTGACCCGTCCGGGCTGCGGCATCGGCCTCTTCCGAGACCGGTGCCGCAGCCCGGCGCCGACCGCGCCCGGGTCAGCTGCCGGTGGTCGCGAGTTCTTCCGCAGCCGGGGCCGGGGCGGCGGTCACACGGGACCGGTTGCCCAGCAGGACGTACGCGGCTCCGACGAGAAGCCCGCCGCCGACCAGGTTTCCCAGCCCGACGAACAGCAGGTTGCGGCCGAACGCGCCGATCGTCGCGCCGGGCACGCCGTCCAGGAGGCCGAGGGTGTAGGTCGTCATGTTGGCGACCACGTGCTCGAATCCGGAGCTGACGAACGCGAGCAGGCACCAGAAGATCAGCGCCAGCTTCGCGCCGTCCGACTTCGTGCGCGCGGCCATCCACACGGCGAGGCAGACCAGGAAGTTGCACAGCACGCCGCGGAAGAACAGCGCACTCGCCGATTCCGCGGTTTTCGCCTTGACCAGGCTCGCGAGCAGAGCCGCGCCCGGACCGGGGTGCCCGGCGGAGCCGCCTACGGACAGCACTCCGCCCTCGTGCACGAGCCAGGCGAAGACGAGCGAACCGAGCAGGTTGCCGACGAACGACACCACGATCACCGCCGCGGCCGCACCGGCGCCGCGCCGCCGGACGAACGCGCCCTGCACCATCGTCATCATGTTCCCGGTGGACAATTCGGCGCCGGCGAACACCACGGCGGTCAGCGCGATCCCGAACACGAGGCCCTGCACCGTTTTCGTCCACGGCGAACTCGCCGCGTTGAGAGGTCCGGTCGCGGACAGCAGCAGCACGACCGCCACGCCGATGAACGCCCCGGCGAGCATCGAGCTCACCAGGTAGCGGCCGGGACGGCGCAGGTCCTCGATCTTTCCGTCGGCGACGTCCGCCTGCAGGTCGAGAGCTTCGGATACGGGAATCGGCATGGCGCGGGCCTTCCGGGCCGGGGGCGGGTACCCCGGCATTCGACCCCGCGGACTCTGCGTCCGGGTAGCGTCGTGATCAGCATCTGGTGTCCGAGTGCGCACAGCCCGCGGCGGCCGCGGTGAATTGCCCCGTCCAGTGCGTAACGGGGCATAACGGGCATTCGCTCGATCGCGCCGGGATGGAAAACTCGAGATGCCGCCCCCTGGAAGGGGACGGCATCTCGGTGCGGGGCAAGGAACTCAGCCGAAAACGAACCAGAAGAACGTCGTCGCGGCAGACTTCCCGGACGCGTCAGTGACCGTGACGGTCACCTGCCTGCTGTCGGCGCGCGTCGGCGTTCCGGACACGATTCCGGTCGCCGGGTCGAGCGTCAGGCCCGGGGCGAGAGCGGTCGACGACCACCGGTACGGGCTGGCGCCGCCGGAGGCCTTCAGCTGCAGGTTCACCGCTTTGCCGGTCCAGCTGTCCTGGTTGCCCGGGGCCGCCAGCATCAGGGCCGAGGGCTGCCCGCCGGTGACGGTCAGCTGGTAGTGCGTCGTCTGCGTCGATTTCGGGCTCTTGCCGGAGATCGTGACGTCGTACGTTCCGGCCGGAGTGCTCGCGCTCGTGGCGATCGTGAGCGTGGAGCGGCCGCCGAGGTCGACGCTCGCCGGGCTGAACGTCGCCGTCGCGCCCGAGGGCAGTCCGGCGGCGGTCAGGCCGATCGACCCGGTCGGCGGCGGCGGGTTGTCGCCGCCCGGCAGGTGCGGGGCGAGGTCCGCGGCGTAGGTGGAGACCCGGGCGTAGACGGCGTACCAGTCGCACGAGGTGGACATCCACGAGAACACCCCGACGACCGTGTTGCCGACCAGGTACGGTCCGCCGCTGTCGCCGACGCACGCGCCGGCGTGGTGGTCGGCGTATCCGGTGCAGAGCATCGCCGGGGTCTTGTACTCCTCCTGCCCGTGGGGATCGGTGAACCGGCCCTTGCAGGCGCTGTCCTCGGCGACCGGCACGTCGGCCTGCCGCAGCACGTTGCTGTAGGTGTTCGCGCCGGTTTCGCCCCAGCCGATCGAAACGCCCTTGGTGCCGGGCGCGTCGAGGCTCGGGTCGGTGTTGAGCTTCGGGTACGTGATCCCGGCGGGGACCGGCATGTCCTTGTCGAGGGTCACGACCGCGACGTCCGCGCCGATGCTCCAGTCCGTGTAGTCCGGATGCACCCACTGCGACGCGATTTCGGCGGTGGTGCCGGTGTTCTGCGTGAGGTCGTCGTCGCCGTAGACGAACCACTTGTGACCGGGTTTCTCCAGCAGGCAATGCGCGGCCAGCAGCACGGTGTGCGGTCCGAACAGCGTGCCGGTGCAGGACTGCTGTCCGGGGAAGGCCGAACCTTCGCGGCGCATCGAGATGATGAAGGGATGATCCGCCGTGGTGGTCGGAGTACCGCCTACGACGCTTGGCGAAGCAGCGGAGGGCGCGTTAGCGGTGACGGTCGTGCTCGCCGAACTGCCCGCGGCGACGCTGCCGGAAGACGGCGAGGCGGACAGCGTGAAGTCCTGCGCCGGAGGCGGGGTGTCGCCGCCGGTCAGCTTCGAGGCCAGCGCGTCGGCCTTCGGGGAACCCCAGCCGGTGCACAGGTCGTAGCCGGTGCCCGCGTTGTAGGTGCCGTTGCCGCCCGAGGTGACGTCGTGGAACGTCGAGGCGTAGTCCGCCGAACCGGCGATCCGGTAGAGGCTCGGGTTGAGCTGGCCGAGCCGGGATTTGCCGCCGCTGAGGGATTTCTGGTTCAGCATCGCCGCGTAGCCCGCCCAGAGCGGGGACGACAGGCTGGTGCCGCCGACGTCGAGCCAGCCGCCGTTCATGTACACCGACAACGCGCCGGCGCCGTAGTCGGCGACCATCGAAACGTCCGGAACCGAGCGGTACTGGTTGGTGCCGGGCTGCCAGTCCGGGCGCGAGTAGATCTTCGAATACCCGCCCCCTGACCGGGTATTGCCGCTGCCGCCCTGGTTCCAGCACGATTCCGACTGCCACGTGCCCGCGCTGTCGGACGTCCGCAGCTGGGTGCCGCCGACGCCGGTGAACAGCGGGTCGCTCGCCGGGTAGTCGGCCTGGATCGTCTTGTTGTCGCCCTGGTAGCCGCAGCCGGTGCCGCCCCAGTCGCCGGACGCGGAGAACATCGTGACGCCCTGCGCGGCGAGTTGCGTGTAGGAATCGTGCGAGGCCGCGATCGGGCTGGATTCGCAGAGTTCGCCGTTGAGCCACGATCCGGAAAGGACGGTGATCTTGTTGTCCGACGCGATCTGCGCCATTTCGTGCACCCACGCCTGGTCGGAGTTCGGCGCGGAGTAGACGACCTGCTTGGCCTTCGGCGCGGTCGCCGCGACGGCCTGGACGTCGAGCGTGACTTCCATCTGGTCGCCGCCCGGATTCGGGACCCCGCCGTCCACCTTGACGACTTCCGGCGTGACCGCGGGTTGCTTGAAGTACTGCGTCCAGGCGTCGATGTCGGACTGCTTGAACGTGTCGAACTCGATCAGCCCGACCGTTTCGCCGGAACCGTCGTAGCTGCCGGAGACGCCGGTCATGCTGTAGGCGGTGCGCAGCTGCGCCGGGGTGTAGCCGCCGCCGGGACCGGACGGGCCCGCCGGTGCGCTTGCCCGGTGCGCGGCGGGCCGGTTCGTCAGGCCGGTGACCCCGCGGACGACGGCTGCGATGTCCGAGGGGACCGCGGTTGCCTTGGTAGCGTTGAAAAACCGCTCGCCCTTGGCGGACCGGAAGCCGGAAAGCGAGGTGCTGAACGCGTTTTCCACTTCCGCGGGCGTGCCGGACGCGGTGACGACCTGGCGGTTGCCGGTGACGTCGTCGATGCGCAATCCCTTGCCGGTCAAGTACTTCCGCACCTGGCTGACCGCGCCGGCGGTGGGACCGAACCGGTCGGTGTATTCGGCGGCGCTCAAATAGTGGTGGTACAGCGGGGATTTCGGGTTGGCCGTGTCGGCGACGTACCGCTCGGCTCCCGCTGCGTCGTGGGGCTTGAGCGCGACGGACACGGTGACTTGGCCGGGCAGAGCGGAACTGTCCGCGGTGGCGCCCGCGGGGACAGCGGGGGCGTTGTTCAGCGGGACCAACGGCTGGGCTGCGGTGGCTGTCGGCGGGGAAAGTGCCGCTGTCGTCAGGAAAGCGGCTACGAGGAGAGCTGGACTTCGCATGTGCTGCTCCGGAGTTGTGAGGAGGAATACAGCACTGCGCACGGTAAGAACCGCGTTCCGGCCTCTGCCACGAAAAGTGGAAACTGCGCCGCGCTGCCGGGGTATCCCCAGCTCAGCGGGCTGTGTTCACAGAATTGCTACCAGGTCCACTCGACGCCGATGATCCCGGCGCCGACGTCCCTCGCCGCCAGCGTCACCGAGCCGCTGCCTGCCGCGCGCAGTTCTTCCACTTTTCGGCGGGGTGCGGCGAGGTCGCGTTGTTCGAAACGGCGAACGCTTTCCGGAATGTCCGAGCCGAATTGCACCCGGCAGGTGTACAGGGGAGCGGGCCGGGTGAGCCTGCGGTGGTATCCCCGCACCGGGCGGCCGTGCGGGAACACGAATTCGTACTCCACTGCCGCGACCTCTCCGGCCCGCAGTTCCCGGTCGAAGAACAACTCCGCGATCAGGAGCCCGCTGACCGCGTCGACCCGGGTCCGGCCCGCGCGGCAGCAGTGCCCGGCGGCGAAGCGCGGAGGCTGCCGCGCGCGGTCTTCGGTCTGGTAGTAGGCGGCCATCCGGACGACCCCGTCCACGGCGGCCTCGGCCACCACGCGCACTCTGAGCAGGCGTTCCTGCCGGTCGTCGTCCACGAGAAGTTCGTCGTGCACCGACCGCAGCCGCACCTGGTCCTCCGGCGGCAGGTCGAATTCGAGCGACGAGGGCCGCACCGACGGCCACAGCCGGCGCCGTTCGAGCAGGGGAGTCCGCTGCGGGCGCGAACCTTGGCGGTCCTGCGGCCCGAGCAGCGACGTGAGGCGGCCCGCGCCGAGGCCGAGCACCTGCTCGAGTTCGACGACCGCGTGCAGCGACGTCTCGCGGCCCGGCAGCGACCGGCCGGTCCGCCAGTACGCCAGTGCGCTGCGCGACACCGTCACCCCGCGGGCCGCCAGATGCTCGCGCAGCCGGTCCAGGGTGAGCCCGGCACCGCTGATGGCGGCGTCCAAGGCGTCGGCGAACGAGGGCACGACGTCCACTGTGGTGCGCCGGTATCCGCCGGACCAGCGTCGTTCGTCGGATACCGGGGGTAACTGCGGACTTTCGGAGGTTCCGGAACGCCCGCCAGTGAGATCATCCTGGAAACGTGACTCGGCCTTCCGCGGGCTCGTTCGCGGTCACGCTGGACACCGCGATCGAGGAATCCGGACTGTCGCTCGACCGGCTCCAGCACCACCTCGCCGCGCGCGGGGTGCGGCTTTCGCGCTCGGCGCTGTCCTACTGGCGGCGCGGCCGGTCGCAACCGGAACGCGAGACGTCGATCGCCGCTGTCGCGCAGCTCGAATCCGTGCTGAGCCTCGAACCCGGGACGCTGACGTCGAGGCTCGGCCCCAAGGCGCCGCGCGGGCGCTGGCTCGGCGAACCCGCCTGCCGGATCGAGCGCCGCCGGCTGTGGCCGCAGCTGCGGGCGTTCTCCGCCGAGCTGAAACCGCCGCCGGACGGACAGCTGTCGTTCTGGTCGATCCACGACCGGATGCTGCTCGACGAGCACGGCGGCGAGCGCGCGCTGCAGGTCCGGATGGTCGCCGAGGCCGCCGTCGACGGCGTGGACCGCCTGATGGCCTACTACCAGGCCGACTCGTTCCTGACCGCCGACCCGGTTTACCGCAGCGCGCGGTCGGCGCGGGTCGGCCGGGTCTGCGTCGACCGGGAAACCGGCATGATCGCGGGCGAACTGCGGCTGGAGCGGGCCCTGGCGCTGGGCGAGGTGACGATCGTGGAGTACGAGGTCCGGTTCCCGCCGGGTCCGCCGATCGACCACTACCACCGCCGGTTCACCCGGCCCGTCGCGGAGTACGTCTGCCAGGTGAGCTTCGGACCGCGCGTCCCGCGCCGGGTCCGGTCGTTCGAGCAGCGCGGGCTCGGCGGTCCCGAACATCCCGGCAGCGCGCTGTCCGCCGGTGCGACGCACACGACGACGCTGGCTCTGCGCGACGTCCGGCCCGGCATCTACGGCACCGGATGGCAGTGGTGAGCAATTCTGTGAACGGGAAGCCCCGACCAGGGAAGACGATCAGCGGCGGACCAGTCGTCCACAAAGGTCTGGTTCGAAGGTGATCAGCGACTTACCGTCACGGCGCACTTACTCCCCGAAGCAAGAAAGGCCCTCCCCATGCGCCGATCCTCCCGTGCCGTACTCGCCCTCGCCGCCGCGGCCGCCTTCGCGGTCAGCGGAACCGGTACCGCCTCCGCCTCCACGGCGACCGCGTCCGCTGCTGCGTCGACGTCGATGGCCGCTCACTTCGGAACCGTCCCGGCCTCGTCGACGGCGGGCACCATCGGCGACATCTACCCCTCGAAGTGGCGCGACGTCCCGCAGGACTCGGTCGTCGACGACTGGAACATGTACAACCGCGAGTGCGTCTCGTGGGCGGCCTTCAACATCGCGCGCCACGGCGAAAGCGCGAACAACTACGGCGACGCGAAATACTGGGACGACAACGCCCGCAACCACGGCTACCGCGTCGACAACACCCCGACGGCGGGTTCGATCGCCCAGACCGACAACGGCACCTACGGCCACGTTGCCATCGTCGACAGCGTCCACAACGGGACGGTCACCGTCGAGGACTACAACTGGACCGGCGACGGCCACTACCTCGTGCACGACGTGAACGCTTCGTCGTTCCGCTACATCCACTTCTACAACTGATCCCGGAGTCCGACATGCGTTCGTTCAGCCGGAGATCCCTCCTGGCGACGACCACGGCGGCGGTCGCGGTCGCGCTGGTGCCGGGGGTGGCCGCGGCGGCTTTGCCGAGCGTCGCGGCCACCGCCCGCGACTACGAGAAGGACGGGCCGCACCAGCCCGTGAAAGCAGCTGGCGACAGCGCGCACACCCTCTATTACCCCGCCGACCTCGCTTCGAGCACCGCCAAACATCCGGTGCTGATCTGGGGCAACGGAACCGGTGCCACCGTCGACCAGTACGAGCTCCTGTTCACCCACCTCGCCACTTGGGGTTACGTCGTCGCGGCCGCGAACACCGGACAGTCCGGCTCCGGCATCGAGATGCTCGACGGGGCGAAGTATCTGATCGCCGAGAACTCCCGACAGGGCAGCGTTTTCCAGAACCGCATCGACACCGGGCAGATCGCCGCCGCCGGGCACTCCCAGGGCGGCGGCGGTGCGATCGCGGCCGGTGCCGACCCGTTGGTCAAGACCACGATCCCGATCATGCCGGGGCCACAGGGCACCGTGGGCGCGTTGCACGGTCCGGCGTTCTTCGTGTCGGGGCAGGCGGACATCATCGTCCCGGCGCTCTATGTCCGCGCGCGTTTCGACGCGTGCGATCAGGTGCCTGCCGTCTACGGGCAGCTGCGCAGCGCCACGCACTTCTTGCAGGGCGACACGCGGTACCGGCTCGTCGGCGCGATCACCGCCTGGCTGCAGTATCACCTGACTGGCGACCAGGCAGCGAAGAGCGTGTTCTACGGCCCGAAACCCGGGCTGCAGCAGGACACCGCGGCGTGGTCGGATTTCGCGCGCAACAGCCGGGCCGACAGTGCGTAGGGCGATCATCGCGGTTCTCGCGTTCACGGCCGCCGTCCTCGGGTGCCAACCGGCCGGCGCCGCCGAGTCGCCGACCTCGATGGCCGCGCTCGGCGATTCGATGACGCGGGCGTTCAACACCTGTCTGCTGCCATGGACGGACTGCGTCCGCAATTCGTGGGCCACCGGCACCGACGTCGACAGCTACTACCAGCGGCTGCGGAAGCCGGACATCGCGAACCACAACTTCGCGCTGACCGGCGCCCGGATGAAGGACCTGCCGAGACAGGCGAAGGTCGCCGTCGCCAGCCGCGTCGACCTGGTCACCGTCCTGATGGGCAACAACGACGCCTGCAGCGGCGGCACGGAGGTGACGACGTTCGCGAACCAGTTCAAGGAGGCGATGACGACTCTGCAGGAAGGAGTGCCCGGCGCTCAAGTCAAGGTGGCGTCCATTCCGGACATTTACCAGCTCTGGGATGCCTTGCACACCAACGAATCCGCGGTCGCGAAGTGGGGCACCTTCCATGAATGCGATGCACTGCTGGCGAACCCGACCTCGACCGCCCCGGCCGACCAGCAGCGGCGCGACGCGTTCCGGCAGCGGATCGTCGACTACAACGCCCAGCTCGCCGCGGTCTGCGCCGAGTTCGCCCAGTGCCAGTACGACGGAGGCGCGGGTTTCGCGGCTCGGTTCGATCCGAGCGATGTGTCCACTGTGGATTACTTCCACCCGAGCGCGAAAGGGCAGGCGTTGATCGCTGACGTCGCCTGGAAAGCCTTGGGTTCCTGATCGCCGGAAGCGGTGCCGCTCGCGGAGCGCGGCGCCGCTTCCGCGCGTCCGGGACGCCGAGGAATTCCTAACGCTCCGCTGCAGGCGCGGCCGAGTCCTTGGATGCCGTCCGAACCGGAATCGCGTCGGCGGCCCAGTGCTCGCCGAGCCGTTCGGCGGCGAAGTCGAGAAGGGCGGAGGCGCGCGGAGTGAGCTTCATGTCCGCCGGCCAGATCCCCACTACGTGGGTCACCGTGACCGGGGGGTCGAGGGGCCGGATGACGACCGGTCGTCCCTCGATGCTCATGGGGAGCGCGTGGGGCCGGGACATGAGCAGCCCGTAGCCGAGTCCGCGGCCCACCAGTGCCTCGACGAGGCCGATCTGGGAGACCCTGGCTTCGATCTTGGGCTCCAGGCCGCGCGCGGTGAACGCGTCCGCCACGTTGCGGACGCCCGGTGTCGCGTCGTACTGGATGTAGGGCTCGTCGGCGAGATCCGCCAGGTCCACTGTTTCGGCCGCCGCGAGCGGATGCCCGGGAGGCAGGTGCGCCTCGAGTTCGGTCGCGTAGATCCTGCGGCGGCGGCATCCGGTCGGCAGCGACACGTCGTACACGAGGGCCACGTCGAGCCGCCCTGCCTCGAGATCGGAGAGCAGCTCTTCGTTGGTGCCCACCGTGATCCCGATGCTCACGCCGGGATGGCGCTTGGGAAAGCCCTCGAGAAGCTCCGGCACCACGTTCGCGGCGAAGCTCGAGTAGCAGCCGAGCCGCACCGGACCCCGCAGCTCCTGTTCGCGCCCGGCGTTCAGGACGAGTTCGTGCGTGTCGGCCACAATCTGACGCGCCCGTCTGGCGAAATCCTGACCGGTCGGAGTGAGCGTGAGCCCTCTGGCCTTGCGCCGCACGCACAGCTGCTCGCCCACGGCGCTCTCGAGGCTCGACACGGCCTGCGACAGCGCGGATTCCGAGATGTGCAAGTGCGCCGCGGCCGCGCTGAGCGTGGGGAAGTTCGGCAGTGCCGCGAACAGTTCGAGTTGCCGCAGGCTCACCTCGGAGATGGCTGCCCTTCCCCTTCTTCAGTTCAGCCGAATTACATCCTCACATTACCACGATTTACACGCAGAGGAAGGCCTCGCATGATGGGAGGAACAGCTTCCCGATCCCTCCGAACGGAGGGCTGGCAAGGACTTTGGGGGAGAAGCAGTGGCAAGTCAGGACACTCGCATCGCGATCATCGGCGGAGGGATGGGCGGGCTGACGGCCGCGATCGCGCTGCGGAAGATCGCCGGAGTACGGGCCACCGTGTTCGAGCAGGCGGGCAAGCTGGGCGAAGTGGGCGCGGGGGTCACGGTCGCGCCGAACGCCGCGCGCGTCCTCGAGAGACTCGGCGTGCTCGATCGGATCAGGCGGGTCGGAGCGGTCCCGGACGGGCACGGCGTCTACCTGAACGCCATGGGCGGTCTGGTGACCGACGCGGCCTGGGAGGACTCGGCCAAGCAGCACCGGAACATCGGCATGTACCGCCCGGACCTGATCGACGCCTTGGCGCAGGAGGTCGATCCGGCGACCATCCGTCTCGGCCACCGGCTGGTTTCCGTGGAGCCACTGGGCTCCGGCGTCCGCGTCGAGTTCGAGAACGGCGCGGACGGCGTGTTCGACGCCGTGATCGGAGCGGACGGCATCCATTCGGTGGTGCGGGGAGCCGTCGGCCAGTTCCCAGAGCCGGTCTACTCCGGGTACATCGTCTATCGCGGAGTGGTCGACGCGTCCCGCCTGCCCGGCGACTGGCCCATGATCAGCCAGGTGTGGATGGGCAACCGGCGGCACTTCATGTGCTATCCGCTGCAGCAGCGGAAGCTGTTCAACTTCGTCGCAGGCATCCCGAGCGACCGGCCGCTCGACGGGGCCTGGTCCGGCCCGGCGGCGGTCGGCGAACTCGCCGCCGAATTCGCGGGCGCGGACTGGGACCCGAAACTCCAGGAGTTCATCGGGCGCATCGAGCACACCTTCTGGTGGGGCCTCTTCGACCACGAACCTCTCGCCAACTGGTCCCGAGGGCCGATCACCTTGCTCGGCGACGCGGCGCACACGATGCTGCCGCACCAGGGACAGGGGGTGAACCAGGCGATCGAGGACAGCATGGCGCTCGCGACGTTCCTCGCGGCGGCCGACAGCGTCGCCGACATTCCCGAGGCGTTCAGGCGCTACACCTCGGTCCGCATGCAACGCACGGCAATCCTGCAGAACGGCTCTCGCCGGGCCGGTGCCATGTTCGACGCGCAGTACGAATTCGCGGACCTCGAGAAGCGCGACGCCGATCTCCGGGTCGGGCGCGATTTCCGGCGGAGCGCGGTATTCGACTACGACGCACAGAAGGTGGCCGAACAGGCGCTCAACCGATTTCAGGGGGTACCGGTCGCATGACCTCGATCAGCATCATCGGCAGCGGCAAGATGAGCGGGGCGATCGCGGAGGTCGCGGCCCGGGCAGGCGCAAGCGTCCAGATCATCAAGCGCAGTGCGGAAAGCAGGTCCGCGGCGCGTCCTGGTCCCGGCTACGGCGTCATGGGCGACAAGCTCACCGGAGACCTGGTCGTGCTCGCCGTTCCCTACGGAGCGTATCCGGGCATCGTCGAGCACTATCGGGAGCAGTTCCGCGAAAAGGTCGTCATCGACATCAGCAACCCCATCGATTTCTCCACCTACGACCGGCTGAAATCACCCGCTGATTCGTCCACCGCGGCCGAACTCGTGAAGCTGCTGCCCGCGGGCACGGCCGTCGTCAAGGCGTTCAACGTCAATCTCGGAGACACGCTCGTCAGCGGCACGAACGGCACGACGCGCACGACCGTCCTGTTCGCCGGTGACTACGCCGAGGCGAAGATGGCCGTCGCGGAGTTCATCGAGGCGGCGGGAATGCGCGCGGTCGACGTCGGCCCGCTGACCCGCGCAAGGGAACTCGAGGCGATGGGGTTCCTCCAGATCGTGGTGGCGGCGCTCGGCAAGACGCGGTACGAGTCGGGCTTCGCGCTGCTGGAGTGAGCGGGATTGATCGCCTCCGCGTGCTTCCGGTGAACGGGGTCAGTGCCGGCAGGCGGCCGCCCCGTGGCAGGAGGCCATCGCCCGCAGCGTGTCGTGCAGTTGCTGGGCCTTGTCCGGCGGCAACTGAGCGGCGGTGTTGTGCAGTTCCTGCGGATCTGTGGTCCGGTCGTAGTACTCCTTGGCGCCGTCGGCGTACTCGACGTAGGTGTAGGCGGTGCTCCGAATCGCCTCATAGGTGGTCGGATTGCCGCTGTTCTTCGCGGGCTTGTCGGGGTCGTTCTTGTCGAAGTCGGGGCCGTGGTGCTCCACCAGCCCGACGGTGCGCCACGCCGGCGGTGCGGTGCCGTTCAGCAGCGGCACCAGGCTTTCGCCGTCCACTGGTGCGGGGGTTGGTGCCCCGGCCAGCGCTTCGAAAGTCGGCCGCAGGTCGATGTTCTCGGCGGGCTGGTCCACCGTCGCGCCCGCCTTGACGCCGGGGCCGGTGACTACCAGCGGGACGTGGACGTCCGTGTCGAACGCCGTCTGCTTTCCGGGGGTGAGCCGGTACTCGCCCATGTGGTAGCCGTTGTCCGAGGTGAAGACGAGGTCGGTGTTGCCGCGTACTCCGGCTTTGTCCAATGCCGCTTGCACGGTGCCGATCATCTTGTCGACCGACTGCACGGCCTGCGCTCGTTTGCGGAAGTCCTTGTCGATGGTCTGTTTTTCCCGGTCGGTCAACGGGGTGCGGGAGGCGAGCCACGACGGCGGCGACGACGGGAGCGTGTCGTACGCGGGGCCGCGCGGTGCGGTGAGCCCGGGGAACGCGCCGGCGTCGCGGGGCGCGGGGGTGTAGGGGCCGTGCGGGGCGAACGTGGCGAGTTCCATCGCGAACGGGGTGTGGTCGGCCGCCGAACTGGCCACGAACCGCGCGGCCTTGTCCGCCATGACGTCGACGAGGTAGTCCGCAGGCTTCTTGCCGTAATGCTTGACGGTGCCGTTCTCGTTGAGGTCGTAGTCGAATTCGCGGTAGCCGTTCCCCGCGACATCCCATTCGTTCCAGCCCGGCGGGATCCCGTCGGATTTCGGCTGGTAGCCGTTGAGATACTTGCCCATCATCGCGGTCCGGTACCCGGCCTGCTGCAACGACGTCGCGTAGGTCGACTTGTCGTCGCCGCGGCCGTGGAAGACGCGGTAGCCGCCGTCCTCGCCGCCGTTGGTGAACACGCCGGTGTCGTGCGGGACCATCCCGGTGAACAGCGACGAGCGCGACGGGCAGCAGAGGGAGTCGGTGACGGTGTAGTTGGCGAACGAGGTGCCGTTGCGGGCCATTTCCTGGACGTGCGGCAGATACGGCAGCAGGTTCATCGACAGGTCGTCGGTGAGCACGAGGACGATGTTCGGTTTGCCGCCGGCCGCGGCGGGCTGGCCCGGCACGCAGGCGACGGCCGTCGAAGCCACTGTCAAGGCCAGCAGCGAGATCAGGAGCGAACGAGCGCGTTGCGGCATGCCCCGCACGCTAGAACCGCGATCCGCGAGTTCGGTTCGGAGCGTGTTCGGGTTCGGTAAATCCGCCGCGCGCTCAGCCGAGTTCCTGAGCGAGCCCGACGACGATGTTCTCCGGCCCCCGGACGTAACACAGCAGATAGATGTCCTCGTACTGCACCACCTCGTTGACCAGTTCGGCTCCGTGGGCGCGCAGGCGGGCGAGGGTGTCCTCGAGGTCGTCGACCGCGAACATCATCCGGCGGATGCCGAGCGTGTTCGCCGGGGCCTGCCACGGCTCCGGAGCGATCGCCTTCGGCTGGTGGAATTTCGCCAGTTCGACCCGCCCGGGTCCGTCGGGGACGCGCAGCATGGCGACGTCCTGCCGGATGTCCTTCAGGCCGACCACCCGTTCCGCGCCGCGCCAGTCCAGCGGGCCCTTGTTTTCCAGTTCCAGCCCCAGTTCGACGAAGAACGCGATGACCGCGTCGAGGTCCTCGACGACGATGAGGACGTTGTCCATCCGCTTGACCGTCATGCGGTCACCGTAGCCTGCTCCGAAAAGCCTTAGTGGTGCTATTCTTAGCCCAAAGCTATTCAGGGGGTGCCGGATGCCGAAGCGGACCGAGCCGGACGAGGTCGACGAGATGCTCGCGCAGTGGCGGGACGAGGTGCCGGAGGTAGACACGTCGCCGCTCGCGGTGTTCGGGCGGTTGCACCGTTCGTTCGACCGGTACCAGCGGCAGCTGACGCGCGTGTTCGCCCGGCACGGGATCACGGTGGCGGACTTCGGGATCCTCGCCGCACTCCGGCGGGGCGGCGCGCCTTACCGCCGCACAGCCGGGGACCTCGCCGACACGAACCTGCTCACCACCGGCGGCATCACCCAGCGGGTCGACAAGCTGGTGCAGGCCGGACTCGTCCGTCGCGAACGCGACGAGGACGACCGCCGGGTCGTGTTCATCGGCCTCACCGAGGAGGGGCTCGCGGCCACGGACAAAGTGGTGCACGAGCATTTCCCCAACGAGAATCGCATGCTGGCCGGGTTGACCGCGACGGAACGGGCGCAGCTGGCGAAATTGCTGGGGAAGCTGGAGCAGTCGCTGGACCAGGCCGAGTTCGGGGACTGAATCCGTCCGGCTGGGGCCGAGCGCGTCGCCGTAATGATCGCCGCCGTGCGTGCGGTACTGGACGGCCAAGCCCGGACGTGCTGATTCAGCCCCGAGCCCACGGGATCGGTTCGTCCGCCAGTCTCAAATAGACGCGACGCCGCATTGATCGCTGCCGTTCGTGCGGCACCGCCGATTCCCGGCTGAGGTCGGCAGGGAGTCGACGGCGCGGCACTGGACGGCCAAGCCCGATCTTGCTGATTCAGCCCCGAGCCCACGGAATCGGTTCGTCCGCCAGGCTCAGATACAAGCTCTTCTGCCGCTGATAACTCCGGATCGCGGTGCGGCCCTTGTCCGTTCCGAGGCCGCTTTCCTTCGTGCCGCTGAACGGGGTCGAGATGCTGAACTGCTTGTACGTGTTGATCCACACCGTCCCGGCCTCGACGCGGCGGGCCAGGCGGAGCGCGCGGCGGTAGTCGGCGGTCCAGATGCCGCACGCCAGGCCGTAGACGGTCGAATTCGCCTGGGCGACCAGGTCTTCCTCGTCGTCGTACGGCAGCAGGACGCCGACCGGGCCGAAGATTTCCTCCTGGCACGTCTTCGCGTCGGGCGCGAGGCCGTCCAACAGGGTCGGCAGGTAGTACGCGCCGCGCGACAAGCGTTCGTCGGAAGGGATTTGCCCGCCGCAGCGGACCACCGCGCCTTCTTCGCGGGCGCGGTCCACCATCGCGGCCACCTTGTCGCGGTGGGCGAACGTCGCCAGCGGACCGACCTGGGTGGCCGGGTCGGTGCCGGGGCCCAGGCGCAGGGCGGTGGCCGCCTCGATCAGGCGGGAAGCCCATTCGCCGTACTGCTTGCGCGGCAGGAAGATCCGCGATCCGGCGATGCAGCTCTGCCCGGTCGACGAGAAGATTCCATACAGGATTCCGGCGACAGTCTCCTCGACGTCGGCGTCCTCGCAGACGATCGTCGGGGACTTGCCGCCGAGCTCCATGGTGACCGGGATGATCCGGTCCGCGGCGATCCTGCCCAGCACGCGTCCGGTGGTGGTGCCGCCGGTGAAGGCGAGCTTGCCGACCAGCGGGTGGCGGGAGATCGCGTCGCCGACGACCGAGCCGGGGCCGGGCAGGACGGACAGCAGTGCGGGCGGTACGCCGGCGTCGTGGACGAGGCGGGCCAGCGCCAGCGAAACCAGGGGAGTGGCTTCGGCCGGTTTGAGCAGGACGGCGTTCCCGGCGGCCAGCGCCGGGGCGATTTTCTGGGCGTCGCTGGCGATCGGCGAGTTCCAGGGCGTGATCGCGGCGACGACGCCGATCGGTTCGTGCACGCTCATCGTCAGGTGTGCGCCGCGGCTGGGCGGGAGTTCGCCTTCGAGGGTTTCGAGCGCGGCCGCGTAGTAGCGGAAGGTGCCAGCCGCGCTCGCGACCAGCGCACGCGTTTCGCCGAGTGCTTTGCCGGTATTGCGGGTTTGCAGCAGGGCGAGCTGCTCGGCGTGGTCCTCGATCGCGTCGGCGACGCGGGTCAGCAGGCGGGCGCGCTGGTGCGGCAGCAGGTCTCGCCACGCCGGGTCCGCGGCGGCCGCGGTGCCGGCCCGGGCAGCGGCGTCGACCTGGGCGGAGTCGGCGGCGTGGATCGAGGCGACCGTCGACCCGTCGGCGGGGTCCACGCACGCGGACGCGGGACCGCCGCCGCGCTGCCAGTCGCCGCCGACCGGGATTTCGTCGGGCGGGACGGGGAAGGGCTGCATGGCGACGTCCTTTCGGCGCGGATGACGAGGGGTGCGACCGAGGAAACCTTAGACCTAAGATTTCGTCAAGGCCTGACGCCGCGCGCGAGCCGCCGGGAGACCGCCGGAAAGAATTTTAGGTCTAAGGGGTTGTGCGGATCACAGCCCTCGGGGTACAACCCTTATCAGTAAGTCTCTTAGACCTAAGGCATTCGGCGGCGAGCCCGCCGAGGACCACCGGAGGAGTTGCCCCGCGATGACCACCACCGAAAACAAGCACCAGGAACTCGAGGAGCTCATCGACTCGTGCATCGCCGCTCGCGAGACGCGGTACGAGGACTGGGACACCCTCGGCTTCCAGGCCGCCGCGAAGGGCGACGAGTTCCGCCGCGCGCAGATCCGCTACATCGGCTCCGGCGCGACCGGCAACCACGAGGGCGACGCGCGCCAGCTGCCCTCGGAGCACTTCACCTTCTCCAACATGCGGCTGCCGGTCGGCGCGATCGGCCCGGAGCACACCCACCACGACGTGGAAGAGGCGTTCTTCGTCCTCGAGGGCACGCTGGAGGTGACCGTGCACGACGTCGAGGACGGCACCAAGACCGCGACCCGCGTGCTCGGCTACCGCGACCTGATCCGCGTGCCCGCCGGGGTGCCGCGCAGCCTGCGCAACGCCGGCGACACCGACGCGCTGTTCTGCGTCATCATCGGCGCGCAGAAGCCGCAGCTGCCGACTTACCCGCCCACCTCGCCGATGCACGGCGTCACTCGCTGAGAAGAGACCGCGATGCCGACGATGCTGCGGGTGCACCGGACGACGTGGCTGGCCGACCGGGTCACGCAGGTGGAACTGCGCGATCCGGAAGGAAAGCCGCTGCCCGGCTGGGAGCCGGGAGCGCACCTTTCCCTGCACCTGCCGAACGGGCTGGTGCGCGAGTACTCCCTCTGCGGCGACCCGGCCGATCGGCACAGCTGGACGGTCGCGGTGCTGCGGGAGGAATCCTCGCGCGGCGGCAGCGCGTGGGTGCACGAGCGGCTCACCGCGGGGAGCGTCATCCCCGTCGAGGGCCCGCGCAACACCTTCGAACTGCACGACGCCCCGGAGCACCTGCTCATCGCCGGCGGCATCGGCGTCACCCCGATCCTCGCGATGGCCCGGCAGCTCGCGGCGGGCTCCGCGCCGTGGTCCATGCTCTACTGTGGACGGTCGCGCGGCGGAATGGCTTTCCTGGACGAGCTTTCCGGGCTCGCCGGGGACCGGCTGGAAGTGCACGCCGACGACGAGCACGGCGGTCCGCCCGATCTGGCCGCGAGGCTGGCCGGGCTCGCCCCGGGCACGGTCGTGCACTGCTGCGGCCCGGAACCGCTGCTCCAAGCGGTCGAGGCGGCTTTGCCGGAAACGGCGACCTTGCGGGTCGAACGCTTCCGGGCCCCCGAGGCTCCGGCCGCCGCGCCGGGAACGGGATTCGACGTCGTGTGCGCCGGTTCCGGGACCCGGGTCGCGGTCGCGGCCGACGAGTCCATTGTGGACGCCCTCGGCCGCACCGGGATTTCCGTGCCGACCTCGTGCCGCGAGGGCGTGTGCGGGACTTGTGAAACGAAGGTGCTCTCCGGCGAACCGGACCACCGCGATTTCGTGCTCGACGACGACGAGAAGGCGACCTCCGGGACCATGATGCTGTGCGTGTCGCGGTGCCGGTCCGCCGAACTCGTGCTCGATCTGTAGAAGAACCGATCCTGAGGAGCCGGCCATGGCCGGACACACCCACCGGCAGCTCGCCGTGCTGCGCGCCGCCGCCGCGGGGCACGTGGAGATGACGTGCAGCCGCGAACCGCACCTCTACGTCGACGGCCTCGCCTGCTGCGACCCGACCCTCGGGCACCAGCTGGCCGGCCTGCTCGCCCCCGAACCGGCCGCGCCGCGCGGACCGGGGCTCCGGGTGCCCGCGGTGCTCACCGCCGCCGGGCAGGCCGTGCTCGCCCCGTCCGCCGCCTGACGGCTCGTGCGCGGCGCCGCCGGTGAGAACCGGCATCGCCACGCACGACGCCCGACCCACCACGAACCGAAGGGAACGCCCGATGCCGCTGCAGCTGCGGCCGGTGCAGAGCCGCACCGCCCCGCCAACGAGCTACGAGAACGCGCTGGCCGACGAGCTGGAAGCCGTCTACGGCCGGGGCGTGCACGACCTGCCCGGCGTGGTCTCCGCGCTCAACGCGGGCGGCCTGCGCCCGGCGGACGGCTCCGACTGGACCGAAGAGACGTTCGCCGCCGAACTCGCGCGGCTGGCAGGGGAGGCGTGATGGCGACCAAAACCGCCGAAGAGCTGCTGGCACTGGGCCTGCGCGACCGCTGGTACCCGCTGTGCCCGTCCGGCACCGTCAAACGCGGCGAGCTGACCCGCATCGAACGGGCCGGGGAGCAACTGCTGCTCTGGCGCGACTCCGCCGGGGTCGTGCACGTTCAGGAAGACCGCTGTCCGCACCGCGGCGCGCGGCTTTCGCTCGGCGTGCACATGGGCGACCGGGTCGCCTGCAACTACCACGGCGTGCAGGTGGACGGCGACGGTGTCGTCGTGTCGGTCCCCGGCAGCCCGGGTTGTGCTCTGGAGGGCCGGCGCGCGCTGCGGACGTTCCCCGCGGAGGAACACGCCGGTGCCGTTTTCGCCTGGTTCGGCCTGGACGAATCAGCCGAGCCGACGCCGTTGCAGCTGCCGGACCCGATCGCGGGCGGCGAGTGGGACAACTTCCTCTGCTACGTCGAATGGGACGCGCCGTACGGTTACTCCCTGGACAATCTGCTCGACCCGATGCACGGCGCGTTCCTGCACCGCAACAGCCACACCATGTTCGGCGGCAAGCGCGAGGCCGTCTTCCAGATCCGCGCGATCGACGACGGGTTCGTCTTCGAGAAAACCGACCAGCGCGGCGTGAACTTCGACTGGGTGCAGCTCACCGACGCGGGCGCGCAGTGGGTCACGCTCGACATCCCGTACCCGGACACCGCCGGTCCGGGCGGCGCGTTCACCATCGTCGCCGCGCTGTGCGCGATCAACGAGACCCAGCACGCGGCCTTCTTCTGGCGCTGCCGCAAGGTTTCCGGCTGGGAACGCGACAGCTGGCGCGTGCTTTACCGCAACCGGCTCGAAGCCCGCCACTGGGCGGTGCTGGAGCAGGACCGCGAGATGGCCGAGGCGATGCCGCTCGACGCGTGGGACCGGGAAAACCTGTACCAGCACGACATCGCGCTCGTCCGGATGCGCCGGCTGCTGCGGTCGGAAGCCCGCCGCCAGGCCGCCGCGCTCGCCGCTCCCGCCGCCGCACCGGCCCCCGCCGCGCCCGTGCCCGCCCCGACCCGCTGACGTTTCAGGAGGCCCCATGTCCGCCGAACCCATCGCGCGGCTCCGCGCCCTGCGCGCGGTGACGCTGCGTTCGACGCAGTGCGCCGATTCCGGCGAGTTCTACCGCGAAGTCTGGGGGCTGCAGCAGGTCGAAGCCGACCGCGGCACCGTGTGGCTGCGCGGTTCCGGCGACGAGCACCACGTGCTCCAGCTCGAACAGGCCGACCAGAACGCGCTGGGCAAGATCGCGTTCGCGGTCGCCACTCCGCGCGAGGTCGACGCGGCCGCCGCGCGACTGGCCGCGCACGGCGTCCCGCTGGTCACCGAACCCGGCAAGCTCGACCAGGTCGGCGGCGGGTACGGCCTGCGTTTCGCCGACCCGGAAGGCCGGCTGGTGGAGCTGTCCGCCGAAGTCGACGCGGTCGTCCCGGGCGACCCTTACGGCCGCGCCGCGGTGCCGCGGAAACTGGCGCACGTCGTGCTCAACACGGTCGACATCGACGCGGCCTGCGAGTTCTACACGCGGGTGCTGGGCATGCGGATCTCGGACTGGTCCGAGCACCAGATGGCGTTCCTGCGCTGCAACGCCGACCACCACGTGATCGCGTTCAACCAGGCGGAATTCGCGTCGGTGAACCACATCGCGTACGAGATGAACTCGATCGACCACTTCATGCGCGGCATCGGGCGGCTCAAGCACAACGGCGTCACGCCGCTGTGGGGCCCCGGCCGGCACGGTCCGGGCAGCAACACCTTCGGCTACTTCGCCGACCCGGCCGGGCTCGTCTGCGAGTACACCTCCGAGGTCGCGCAGGTGGAGGAAGACGCGTGGCTGTGCCGGGTGTGGCGGCGCACGCCGGAGCTGTCCGACCTGTGGGGCACCGCGGGTCCGCCGTCGAAGGACGTCCGCGCGCACATGCGCGGCGTGCCGGACCCCGGCTACTCGGCGTGGTGGCAGTCGTGAAGGTAGGAGTGCTGGGCGCGGGATCGATCGGCTCGGTCGTCGCGGAAGCGTTGCGCGACGGGCTGGTGCCGGGCGCGGAGCTGGCCGGGGTCGTCGATCCGGCGCTGTCTCCGGCGGGACTGCCGATGTGCGCGCTGCCGGAGCTGCTGTCCACTTCGGACTTGGTGGTCGAGGCGGCGGGACAGCGGGCGCTGACGGACGCGGGGCCGCAGGTGCTGTCGGCGGGGTGCGACCTGCTGGTGGTTTCGGTCGGCGCGCTGGCGGCGGACGGGCTGCTGGAGAAGCTGCTCGCGGCCGGTCCGGGTGCGGTCCATTTGTCGACCGGTGCCATCGGCGGGCTCGACCTGCTGCGTTCGGCGGCGCTGCTCGGGCAGTTCGAGCGGGTGGTCATCGAGACGACGAAGAAGGCGTCTTCGCTGGTCCAGCCGTGGATGTCCGAGGCGGAGGCGGAGGAGTTGCGGCGGGCGACCGCGCCGGTCGAGTTGCGGCGCGGGCCCGCGCGGGAGATCACCGCGGCATTCCCGAAGTCGGCGAACGTGGCTGCGTCGGTGGCGCTGGCGGTGCGGGATTGGGACGTCGTGGAGGCGGCGGTGATCGCCGATCCGGCCGCGCCGTTGACCTCGCACGTGATCACCGCGGCCGGTCCGGCGGGGGAGTACCGGTTCGAGATCCGCAACCGGCCGTCGCCGCAGACGCCGACGTCGAGCCAGGTCGTGCCGTACGCGGTGCTGTCCGCGCTGGAAGCGCTGGCGACGCCGAGGGCGGTGTTCCGGTGACTTCCACAGTGGACGGTGTGCGGGTGCGGATCGCCGGGGACGGCAGTCCAGTGCTGTTGCTGCACGGCATCGGCGGATCGAGCGCGTCGTTCGACGCGCAGCTTGCTGGTCTGGCGCCGAAACACCGGGTGCTGGCTTGGGACGCGCCGGGCTACGGCGGTTCGGCCGATCCGGAGAAGCCGCTGGGCATGGCCGGATACGCGGCGCTCGTCGGCCGTCTGCTGACCTCGCTGGACGCGGCGCCCGCACATATCGTGGGCGTCTCGTGGGGCGGCGTGATCGCGACCCGCGTCGCGCTGGACTACCCGGAGGTCGTGCGGTCGCTGGTGCTGGCCGATTCGACCCGGGGCTCCGGCGTCGACTCCGAGCGCGCAGCGGTGATGCGGGCCCGGCCGAGCGAACTGAACCGGGTGGGCGCGGCGGAATTCGCCCGTCAGCGCGCGCCTCGGCTGCTCGCGCCCGGCGCGGATCCTGCGGTGGCGCAACGGGTCGAGGACATCATGGCGGGCATCCGGCTGCCCGGGTACACGTCCGCCGCCGAGTCGATGGCGGAGACGGATCACGGCCCGCGGCTGGCGCGGATCTCGGTGCCGACGCTGGTGCTTGTCGGCGAGCACGACCAGGTGACCGGCGTGTCCGAGTCGCGACGGCTCGCCGCGTCGATCCCGGGTGCTCGGCTGGAAGTGCTGCCCGGCGGGCACGCGGCGAATCAGGAATCGCCGCGCCGGTTTTCCGCCGAGGTGCTGGACTTCCTGTCCCAAGTGGACTCGGTGGTGGCGCGATGAAGGACCGGCTGTATGTGGTCACCGGCGCGGGCCGCGGGCTCGGCTGGGCGATCGCCCGCGAGATCGGGCGTCAAGGCGGTCGCGTCGTGATTGCCGAACGTTCTCCGGATCGGGCCGCGGACGGGGTCGCCCGGTTGCGGGCGGAAGGCGTTGAGGCGCACCGGATCGATACGGATGTCGCGGATCCGGAGTCGGTCGCGGCTTTGGCGGACGCGGTCGCGAAGCTCGGCCCGTTGCACGGCTTGGTGAACAACGCGGCGATGGCCGATGGCGTGGGCGGCAAGCACTTCGCGGAACTGGACGTCGAAGCGTGGGACACGTTGATGACCGTCAACGCGCGCGGCCCGTGGCTCGTCTCTCGCGCGCTGTATCCGCAGCTCGCGCAGACCGGCGGACGCATCGTGAACCTCGCGTCCGACGCCGCGCTGTACGGCTCGCCGCGGCTGGTCCAGTACGTGGCCTCGAAGGGCGCGGTGATCGCGATGACCCGTGCGATGGCGCGGGACGGCGGTCCGGACGGCGTGACCGTCAACGCGGTCGCGCCCGGGCTGACCGAGGTCGAAGCCACCGCGGGCATTCCGCGGGAGCGGCACGACCTGTACGCGATGAACCGCGCGCTGACCCGGCCGCAACAGCCGGAGGACGTCGTCGGTTCGGTGGCGTTCCTGCTGTCCGACGCGGCCTCCTACATCACCGGCCAGACCCTCGTGGTCGACGGCGGATTCGTCTGCAGCTGAAGGGAAAACCCGTGGATTTGGGATTGAAGGGCGCGGCGGTGCTCGTGACCGGGGCCAGCTCCGGCGTCGGGCTCGCGACCGCGGCCGCGCTGCTGGCCGAGGGCGCGCACGTCGCCGCCTGCGCCCGCGACGGCGTCCGGCTGGAGAAGGCCCTCGCCGACCTGCCCCGCGCCGACGGAGCCCGGCTGTACACCGCGTCCTGCGACGTGCTCGACCAGGCGCAGGTGGAAACCTTCGTCGCCGACGCCGCCCGCGAGCTGGGCGGCCTGGCCGGGGTCGTGAACAACGCGGGCCGGTCGCTGATGGCGCGGCTCGCCGAGACCACCGACGACCAGTGGCGGGACGAGCTGCACCTCAAGATCTTCTCGGTCCTGCACGTCGTCCGGGCCGCGTTGCCGTGGCTGCGGGCCGCGGCGAATCCGGCTGTGGTGAACGTGAACGCGATCCTCGCGCGCCAGCCCGAACCTCGGTTGGCAGCCACTTCGGCGGCGAGGGCGGCGTTGCTCAATCTCTCCACGACGTTGGCGACCGAATTGGCCGAAGACGGCGTACGAGTCAACTCGGTCTGCCTCGGCCTGGTCGACACCGGACAGTGGCGGCGCCGGTACGAGGCCTCCGGCAGCGCGCTGTCCTTTGTGGACTGGTCGGCGGAGCTGGCTGCCGACCGCGGCATTCCGCTCGGCCGCCTCGGCACCGCGGAAGAGGTCGCTTTCCCCATCGTCACGCTGCTTTCGCCGCGTGCCTCCTACGTGACCGGCGCGACGATCGACGTCGGCGGCGGCATTGCCCGTTACGTCTAGAAGGGACGGACCCATGAATCACGGTCACGGAGGCGAGCTTCTCGTTCGCCTGCTGTCCGAAGCCGGAGTGGACACCGCCTTCGGCGTGGTGAGTGTGCACAACCTGCCGCTGGTGGAAGCGGTCGCGCAGCAGTTGCGGTTCGTGCCCGTGCGGCACGAAGCCGCCGCGGTGAACGCCGCCGACGGGTACTCCCGGGCCAGCGGCGGCCTCGGCGTCGCGATCACCAGCACCGGCACCGGCGCGGGCAACGCGGCGGGCGCGCTGGTCGAGGCCCTCACGGCGGGCAGCCGCGTGCTGCACGTGACCGGTCAGATCGACTCCGAATTCCTCGGCAGCGGACGCGGGGTCATCCACGAGACGCGCGACCAGATCGGCATGCTGACCGCGATTTCCAAGCACGCGGCCACGGTCACGTCGGTCGAGACCGCCGAGGAGACGCTGCGTGCGGCGATCCGGCACGCGCTGTCGGTGCCGAGCGGTCCGGCGAGCGTCGAATGGCCGATCGACCTGCAGTATTCGCGGCACGAGTTCCGTACTGGCTCGCTCGAACCGACCCCGATCCCGCCGCCCGACGCCGCTGCGCTCGCGGAAGCCGCCGAACTGCTCGCTGCTGCCCGCCGTCCGGTGTTCTGGCTCGGCGGGGGAGCGAACGGCGCGCGCGACGAGGTGCGCGCGCTCGCGGAACGGCTCGGCGCGGCCGTGTTCACCAGCAACTCCGGCCGCGGCACGGTGCCGGAGAACCACGAACTGGTCGTCGGGAACTTCGCCGCGCACGAGTCGGCGGCGCAACTCCTCGCCGACGCCGACCTGCTCGTCTCGATCGGCACGCACTTCCGCTCGAACGAAACCAAGCACTACCACCTCGCATTGCCCGAACGGCACCTGCAGATCGACGTCGACGCCGACGCGCTGGGCCGCGTCTACCCGGCCACTGTCGGAGTGCAAGGCGATGCCGCGACGGTGCTCGCCGGTCTGTCCACTGTGGAAGCCAACACCGAACCGGGCTGGCGCGACCGCGTCGTCGAGACCCGGAAAGCGGTGCGGGACAAGCTGAACGAGGCGATCGGCCCGTACGCGGAGATCTGCGCCGCCCTGCGCGACGGCCTCCCCGCCGAGTCCGTGATCGCCCGCGACGTCACCATCCCGTCCAGCCAGTGGGGCAACCGGCTGCTGGACATCCACGACCCGCGCACCAACGTGTTCCCGGTCGGCGGCGGCATCGGACAGGGCCTCGCCACCGGCATCGGGGCCGCGCTCGCGACGCCGGACGCGCCGACCGTGGTGATGGTCGGCGACGGCGGTCTCGCGGTGCACCTCGGCGAACTGTGCACGCTGGCGCAGGAACGGCCGTGGCTCGCGCTGGTCGTGTTCAACGACGGCGGATACGGCGTGCTGCGCAACATGCAGGACCACCACCGCGGACAGCGTGCCGGAGTCGACCTGTTCACCCCCGATTTCGCGCGCCTGGCGCAGTCGCTGGACCTGCCGCACACGCTGGTGTCGAAGCCGGGCCAGTTCGCCGACGCGCTGGCGAAAGCGGTGGCCCAGCACGGTCCGTCGGTGATCGAGGTCGACGTGACCGCTTTGCCCGCCACGCCGCGGCCGTTCGTGCCGCCGGTGCCGGTTCCGGAGAGCTGAGGGAGACCAGACGTGGGAGGCACCATCGAAGCTGCCGAAGTCCACCATCACGGGCACGGACCCGCGAACCGCCGCCGCCGGGTGGTGCGGACGTCCGCGCCGCTGCTGGTGCGGCATCCGCCCGGCCGCGTGCGCGGCGCGGTGCTGGTGCTGCACGGCGCCGCCGGCCTCGACGAACCCGTCGAGAACTGCTGCCGCACGCTCGCGAGCTGCGGATACGTCACTGTCGCGCCGCTGTTCTACTACGAGACTGGCGGCCACACCTTCGGTCCGGACAAAGCGGATGCCGCCTTCGCCGCGCTCGCGCTTCCCGACCTTGAAGCCGACCTCGCCGGCGCGCTCGATTACCTCGGGACCCGGCTGGGCATGCCGCGCCACCGCGTGGCCGCCGCCGGTTTCGGCTCCGCCGCCCACCTCGCCGAACTGGCGGGCGTGGACCTCGCCGCCGCTCTCGGACCCGCGCCGCCACCGTGGCCCGGTACGCCCGGATTCGACCCGCACGCACCCGACCGGCTCGTGCTGCCCGCCGGACCGTCCGCCGCGGACGACCTGGTCCGGTTCCTGGACGCCGAGCTGCCGGACTCTCCTCCGGCCCGCTGAAACCCCCTACGATCGATTGCACGCTCCGGCTCCGAGGAGGGCCCATGAGTATCGCCGCCACCCCCGAGGTGACCCAGCGGGACATCGCCGCCCGGCTGGAACGGCTCCCGATGTCGCGCTGGCAGGTGTCGATTCGCCTGATCATCGGCATCGTCACGTTCTTCGAGGCGTTCGACCAGCTGCTGATCGCCTACACGCTGCCGGTCATCGGCCGCGAATGGCACATGACGACCGCGTCCAGCACCGCGACGCTGACCATCGGCTCGATCGGCATGCTGCTCGGCGCGCTCGCGTCCGGCTGGGCCGCCGACCGGATCGGCCGCGTCAAGGTGATCACCCTGTGCGTCGCCGTCACGGCGTTGTGCAGCTTGGCGATGACGCTGTGCACCGCGTTGCTGCCGTTCCTGATCCTGCGATTCGTCCAAGGCCTCGCGATCGGCGGTGAAGTGCCGACCGCGGCCGCGTACATCGCGGAGATCAGCCGGGCCCGCCGCCGCGGCCGCTTCGTGCTGATGTACGAGATCGTCTTCCCGGCCGGGCTCGCGGTCGGCGCACTGGTCGCGGCCTGGGTCATCCCGCACTGGGGGTGGCGTCCGCTGTTCGCGCTGGCCGCCGTTCCGGGCCTCGCCGCGGTGCTGCTGCAGTTGCGGATCCCGGAATCGCCGCGCTGGCTCGCCTCGCACGGGCACATCGAGAAGGCCGAGGCGACGATGGCGCTGATCGAGCGCCGGGTCGAGGAATCTCTTGGCCGTCCGCTTCCTCCGCCCGCCGAAGCCGTCGCGGCACCGGCAGCGGTTCCTTCGAAGCGCAGTTCGTTCCGCGACCTGTTCGCCGGTCGCTACCGGCGGCGCACGCTGATGGTGTGGACGATCTGGTTCGTCGGCTACCTCGCCAACTACGGCATCACCTCGTGGCTGCCGACGCTGTACAAGGGTTCGTTCCACCTCTCCATCGGCCAGGCGCTCTGGTACAGCACCGCCACGTCCGTCGCCGGTCTCGTCGGCTGCCTGATCGCCGCGCTGGTCGTGGACAAGCTCGGCCGCCGGGTCGTGCTCGCCGCGGGCCTGGGCGGGACGACGGCGATGCTGGTCGTGCTGGGCGCACTCGGCGCCGGGACTCCGTTGCAGCTGCTGGTGTGGTCGTCGCTCGCGGCGATGTTCAACTTCGCGGTGAACGTCTGCCTGTACCTGTACACGCCGGAGCTGTACCCGACCCGCAGCCGCGCGCTGGGCGTCAGCCTCGGCGGCGTGATGAACCGGTTCGGCCTGATCCTCGGCCCGATCCTGGTCGGCGCGCTGTACGCGGGCGGCAGCGGGCTCGCGTCGGTGTTCCTGGTGCTCGGCGGGATCTGCTTCGTCGGCGCACTCGTCGCCGGGTTCTTCGCCGAGGAGACCAAGGGCCGCACGCTGGAAGAGGTTTCGCCGTGACGGACGCGCTGCGCGTGGTCCTGCTCGGCACGGCGGCCGGGCCGTACCCGGCGCCGGGCAGGCAGGGCTGCGCGAACGCGGTGGTGGTCGGCGGGCGTGTCTACCTGGTCGACGCGGGCTACGGGACGCTCGGCAAGTACGTCTCCGCCGGGCTGTCCCTGCGCGATCTGGGCGGGGTGTTCGTGACGCACCTGCATTCCGACCACGTCGCCGAGCTGTTCACGCTCTTCCTGCTCGGCTGGGGCCCGGCGAACCAGGGCGTCGTCGATCCGGTGCGGGTCTACGGCCCCGGCCCGGACCCGACCGACCCCGGTCCGCCCGCCGCGGGCACGGAGGGGCTGGTGGCGGGCAATCTCGCGGCGTTCGGACAGGACGTCGCGGTGCGCCAGCGGACCAGCGACCGGCCGCGGCTGGCCGGGCTCGTCCACGCCACTGATCTTTCGGCGACGGGTGCGGAAATCGTGGTGCACGAAGACGACCGGGTGCGCGTGACGGCTCGGGCCGTCCCGCATCCGCCGCTGCACCTGGCGCTGGGCTACCGGTTCGAGACGGAACACGGTGTCGTCGCCTTCTCCGGCGACACCGCCCGAAGCGACGCGGTCGGCGAGCTGGCCGCGGGCGCCGACTTGCTGGTGCACGAAGCGATGGAGCCCGATTTCTACCGCAGCATCGGCTATTCGCCGAAGCTGCTGGACTTCCTCGCCGCCTCGCACACCTCGCCGGCGGACGTCGGCCGGGTCGCCGCGGCGGCCGGGGCCCGGCGGGTCGCGCTGTCGCACCTCGGTCCGTCCGATCCCGCCCGCCTCGACGACGAAGGCTGGCTCGGCCGGGTCCGCCCGCACTACTCCGGCCCGGTCGTCGTGGGCCACGACCTGCTCGACCTCACTGTCTAAAAGGAGCTTTCGCTGTGCCGGAAATCGCGATCGTCGGCGGCGGGATCGGCGGCCTCGCCGCCGCTGTCGCCCTGCGGAAGGCCGGATTCTCGCCGGTCGTGCACGAACAGGCGGCCGGATTCGGCCGCGTCGGCGCGGACATCAACCTGACCCCCAACGCCGTCCGCGCCCTCGACGGCCTCGGCATCGGCGACGAACTGCGCGAAACCGCCGCGCGGCCGAAGTACCGGATCAGCCGCACCTGGGACACCGGCGAGGAAACGTCGCGACTGCCGATGGGCGACGAGGCCGAACGCCGCTACGGCTCGCCGCAGCTCACGATGCACCGCGCGGACCTGCTGGCCGCCTTGGAACGCGCGCTGCCCGACGGCGTAGTCCACTTGGGACACAAGCTGACCGGACTGTCCACAACGGACTCGGTGTCGCTGGACTTCGGATCTTCGACTGCTTCCGCGGACGTCGTGATCGGCGCCGACGGCATCCACTCGGCCGTCCGCACCGCGTTGTTCGGCGCGGAACACCCGGAGTTCACCGGCGTGGTCGCCTACCGCGCGGTGCTGCCAGCGGGTTCGGTGGACGTGCCGAACCTGGACTGCTTCACCAAATGGTGGGGCCCGGATCCGGACACGCAGCTGGTGACTTTCCCGCTCAACCGCGGCGAGGACGTGTTCGTCTTCGCCACCACGCGGCAAAGCCAGTGGCGGCACGAATCCTGGACCACGCCAGGGGATGTCGACGAACTGCGCGAGGCGTACCGCGGCTTCCACCCCGAGGCCCGCGCGTTGCTGGCGGCGTGCGATTCGGTGCTGCAATCGGCGCTGTACGTCCGCGATCCGCTGCCGAACTGGTCATCCGGCCCGGTGACGCTGCTGGGCGACGCGTGCCACCCGATGATGCCGTTCATGGCCCAGGGCGCGGGAATGGCCATCGAGGACAGTGTGGTGCTGTCACGGGCGCTGGCGGCGTACCCGAACACCGAGGTAGCGCTGAAGGCCTACCAAGCGGCCCGGCTGGACCGGACCCGCGAAGTGCAACTGGCCTCGCGGGGCAACAGCTGGCTCAAGGCGAGCGGAAACAGCTCGGCCGCGGCGGACGCGATCTACGGGTACGACGCTTGGCATACTTCGGTGTGACCCAGGTCATAGTTCGGGTCGCGGGTGGCGTGTCTGGCCGGGACGGTGCCGTTCGACGCGTAGGTGAGCAGGCACCGTCCCGAACCAGGAGCTGATCCCATGCGCACCATCATCGCCACCGCGTTCGTTTCCCTCGACGGCGTCGTCGAAGCCCCCGGCGGCGAAGCCGGCTACCGGAACTCCGGCTGGACCTTCAAGGACATCGAATTCGACCCCGCCGCCTACGCGCTCAAGGGCGCCGAGCAGGAGGAAGCGACCGCGCTGCTGCTCGGCCGCGTCAGCTACGAGGCGTTCTCGCCGGTGTGGCCGGACATGACCGAGGAGTTCCCGCACTACAAGGTGATGCCGAAATACGTCGTGTCCACCACCCTGCGCGACGAGGACCTGGTGACAAATTGGGGCGAAACGACCATTCTCCGCTCCATCGACGACGTCGCCGCGCTGAAGGAAACCGAGGGCGGCCCGATCATCGTCAACGGCAGCGCGACACTGGTCCGCGCCCTCACCGACGCGGGCCTGGTCGACCGGCTGCACCTGCTGGTCTTCCCGGTCCTGCTGGGCGCGGGGAAGCGGCTGTTCAGCGAGACCGACAAGGACAAGCAGCCGCTGAAGCTGATCGAAAGCGAAAGCTACTCGAACGGGATCCAGAAGCAGATCTTCGAGTTCGTCCGCTGAACGGATCCGCAGGGGCACCTCGACGGCAGCCGAGCAACCCCGCCAGCCTCATCTAGGCACTGACAAGCCGGTGCATACTCGACGCCATGGCCCGTCGTTACCACCACGGCGATCTGCGGCAGGCGGTGCTGACCGCGGCCGTCGAGGTGCTCGGCGAATCCGGCCCGGCCGCGGTCAACCTGCGCGACCTCGCTCGCCGGGTCGGGGTCTCGCACGCCGCTCCGGCGCACCACTTCGGCGACCGCACCGGCCTGCTGACCGCCGTCGCCGCGCAGGGGTTCGACCTGCTCGCCGACACGCTCGAGGAGATGCCGCCCGCGCCGGACCTGCTCGAGGCCGGGGTCGCCTACGTCTCGTTCGCGGTCGGGCACCGGGCGCATTTCGAGGTGATGTTCCGCGCGGACCTGCTCCGCGGCGACGACCCGGACCTGCGGGCCGCGCAGGAGCGCAGCAGCCAGGCGCTGGACTGGGCCGTCGCCGGGTTCCGGGACGGCAGCGTCGACCCGGTGGTCGCGGGCGCGGCGGCCCGGTCGCTCGTGCACGGGTTCGCGACGTTGTGGCTGCAGCGGGCGCTGCCCGCGGACCTCGGCGACGACGCGGCGGCGGCCGCGCGCTCGGTCGCCGGACTGCTCGTCCGGGGTGCGCACCCGCCGTCCGGGTGACCCGCGGAACCGCGGCCGCGGCGGGCTCGTCTCATCGCCGACTTTCCCGGACCGGATGCCTGCGGTCCGGCTGGCTGACATACTGGTGCGCGCGTCCGAGGAGGACGCCCGCTGGGAGGTGGACTGGGGTGAGTTCGCACCGGGTTTCCGACTGGGCAGACGTCCGTGCCCTGCACAAGAAACAGGCCAAGGAGACGCACCGGTCCGGGCGGCCGGAGACGTCGGATTCCGTGCGGGACCCGTCGGGGGCGGGCAACGCCGAGATCGTCGCCGACACCGGGATCATCGAGCTCGACCCGGCCGAGATCGCCGCGGCCGACGCGGAGCTGGAGAAGCGCCAGCAGGAGCTGACCGCGTGCCTCGAACAGGCCAAGGCGCTCGTGCATCCGCTCAAGGACGGCACCAGCCCGGTGGCCGCGCACCTGCGGAAGGCGTTCGGCCTGCGCGGGTCCGCCGACGGCGGCGCGCAGGCGATCCTGCAGCAGTACCTCGAGGAGCTGTCGTCCTTGCGCGAGGCCATCCGCCGGGCGAGCGCGGGGCACGTCCAGCAGGAAAGCGACGCGAAGGACTCGCTCGACGCGCTGGGCCGCCGGGCGGACGACGGGGGAGGGACGCCGGCATGAGCCGGACACCGGGCTACGAACGGCTGCCGTACGAGAAGCACCGCAAGCACCGGCTGTGGAGCGAGGACCACCCGCCCACCGCCGCGCAGCGCCGCGTCCTGCGGCGCACGAAGCTCGCCCAGCGGGCCAACATGAAGGACACGTCCTTCGGCAAGATCAACTGGAACGCCTGGGCGCACACCACGCTCTACGACATGATCATGACCGCGGACCCGGTCGCCATGGGCGCGTCCGCGCACCAATGGGGGAAGCTGGCGTACGACGTCGATTCGGCGACCTCCGCGGTGCACAAGACGGTGCAGAAGCTGCTGCTGTCCTGGCGCGGCGGCGCGGCCGGGAACGCGGCGCAGTCGGCGTCGAAGCTGACGTCCTGGGGCGCGGGCGCGAGCGAGACGATGCGCACGGTCGGCGACAAGCTCGACCACTACACGAGCGCGGTCGAAACGGCGAAGCACAAGATGCCGGAACCGGTGTTCTACACGGCGGAGAACCAGTTCCGCGACGGCTACGACCTCAACGCGGCCAGCGGTCCCAGCGGCGCGGTGATGGTCGATCAGCTCCTCGACGACCACCTGCCCGCCAAACGCGCGGCGTCGCACGCCAAGGCCGAGGCGGTCCGCGTGATGGAAGGCTACGAGACGTCCAGCAAGGGCGTGCACGACAAGCTGCCGCATTTCACCGAGGCGCCCGCGGTCACGAACGTCGATCCGGACGGCCGGTCGCGCAGCGATTCGCGCGGCTCCCGGGATTCGTCCGATTACTCGGACGCGGCCGTCACCACGGCTTCGTCCGCTCCGGCGGGAGGCGCCGGGCTGCTGCCGGGGATGAGCGGTCCGGGCGGAACGGCCGGAATGCCGGGTTCGCTGGGCGCCGGGCCGGGCGGTGCGCTCGGCGCGGGCGCGGGCGCCGGAAGCGGGGGCGCGTTGCCGGGCGGACTGCTGGGCGGCTCGGTCGGAGCAGGCGGCGCGGCGGCCGGGGCGGCCGGTGCGGCCGGCGCCGCGGCGGGCGCGCGCGGCGGCAGTCCGATGTCCGGCGGGTTCTTCCCGCCGATGGCGGGCCAGCGCGGCGACGGCTCCGACGACCATCAGAACCGCTACACCAAGGGCAGCTCCTTCGACTTCCTCGAGGACCTGCCGGACGCGTACCCGCCCGTGCTGGGCGAGTGAGGCGGGGATGGCCAGACATCTCCCGGAGGTCGACGGGGTAGCGCTTTCGCACCTGGAATTCGACCTGCTGTGGTCGGATTTCGACCTCGGCCCCATGCCGTATCCGTTCGACGTGCCCTCGCACGGTTCCACGATGGACGAACGCGACCAGCTCGGCGTCCAGGTCGCGGAGAGCCTCGCGGCGGCCGGGCTGCTCGACGAGGACGACGAACCGCACCCGCGGCTGGGCCAGGTGTTCGCGGTGCTGGCCGAGCCGGTGTTTTCGGTCGACCTGCTGGTCTTCCGGGATCCGCCGCTGCGCGCGCTGGCCGCGGCCGGGCGCAAACTGGGCGTGCTGGCCGTGCTCGACGCGGGCGAACTCGCGCTGCGGCCGTGCCTGCCCGACGACGTCCCGCAGCTCGCCGCGAGCGTCGTCGGCCCCGCCGAACCCGGTCCGGGCAACGTGGTCCGATTGCCGCGCTCGGTGTTTTCCGAGGCGATGCAAGCGTTTGCGGACAGCGGGCACGCCGCGTTCGAGCGGGTGCTCGGCCGGGCCGGTCTGGCCGGCCGGGACCTACGGGCGATTTCGACGCTCGTCACCACGCCGCGCGTCGCGTACGGACAGTTCGCGGTGAACGGCCCGGGCGGACGTTCGCCGGTGGTCGCCTGGTACGACACGGAAGCCGGGCGGTACGGCGCGGTCGTGCACGAGTCCGCGGGCACGAAGTGGGTCACCCTCGCGCCCGCGGACCACGCCTGGCTCGCCGACCGGATGCAGGAACTGGGGCGCGGGGTTTCGTCCGTTCGGGGGACTAGGGAACCTGAGGACGAAGGCTTCCGTCTCACTTAGGGCAGCGGCGAAGCGCCCTGCTGAAGGGGGCAGGAAATGAGCAAGTTGTCGGCCGAGGAGATCGCCCAGCACGCGTACCGGGCCGGGTTCCGCGGGCACGCGCTCACCACCGCGGTCGCGGTGGCGCTGGCGGAATCGGGCGGGAACACCCGTGCGCACAACGGGACCCCGCCGGACAATTCGTACGGGCTGTGGCAGGTCAACATGCTCGGCTCGCTCGGGCCCGCCCGCCGCCACGAGTTCCATCTGCACTCCAACGACGAACTGTTCAACGCGGACGAGAACGCCAAGGCGGCCTGGGCGATTTCGGGGCACGGCAAGAGCTTCCAGCCGTGGTCCACCTACACCAACGGCGCGTACAAGAGCCATCTCGCCGCCGCGCGCAAGGCCGCGGAGGACGTCACGCGCCACCACGGCAAGGGCGCGCACCATCCGCACAAAACCGAGCACCACCCGCACAAACCGCACCACGGCAAGGGCGGCAAGGACGGCGGGTTCAAGGCCGATCTCGAACAGTTCCTCGCCTACGAGCGCACCACCGAGCACGTCGCGAACGAACTGGTGTCGGTCGGCCGGAAGACGGTGCACCGGGTCACCGGGATCGCCAAGGACAGCTTCGGGAAAGTCGGCGAGGAAACCGGATTCTCCGACGCGCTGGGGGATTTCAGCCGTTCGCTGGAATCGCAGGTGCGGGCCACCGGAGCGCACGCGCGCACGCTGAGCGCCTCGGTTTTCCGGGCCCGGCAGGCATACGCGGGCGCGGATTCCGACGCGAGCGCGGCGATCAGCGCACACGACATCAAGGGCATCCTGGGCTGAGGGGGAATCCGTGCTGGACACCGCAGGGGTCGCGACGCTGTTCGCGGACGAGATGAAAACGCACCACGGCAAGCTTCGCGGCAAGGCCGCGGACTCGCAGGCCGCGCAGCACGCGCTGCAGCAGGCCGCGCGCGAGATCACCGAACAGTACGAGGCGCAGCGCAAAGCCGCGCACGCGCTGCTGAACACCTGGCACAGCAAGGCGAATCCGGCGTTCGAGCACGACACCGGCAAGTTCGGCCGCGATCTCAAGGTCACCGCGCAGGCGAGCACGCACGGGGCCAAAGTGGTCAGCGAGGTCACCGACGCGCTCGCCGGGCGGCACCAGGCCACCGGCAAGCTGATCGACGAGTTCGTCGCGAAGGCGCGCAAGATCATCGACGCCGGATACGTCCTGGCGCGCAACGGAAGCCCGGCCGCCCTGCTGATGGCGATCGGCGACGTGGCCGACCTGGCGGGCAAGTACCTCAAGGAGTCCGGCGGGCACCTGAAGAACGCCCGCGCGGAGATGGAGGAGGCGGCGCGCAAACTGCGTGCGCTGCAGAAGGACCTGAACCACGACGGCGTCGCCGACCCGGGCGGAACGCACCGCGCCAAGCCGGGCGACCACCGCAAGCACGAGCAGCACAAAAAGCACGAAGCGCACAAAAAGCACGAGCAACACCACGGCAAGACGCACGCGAGCCACAGCAAGAAGGTCGACAAGATCCTCGACCACGCGCGGCACAACCTCGGCTACCACGAGGGCCCGAACAACCGGAACAAGTGGGGCCCGACCGGACAGCCGTGGTGCGCGTACTTCGCGACGTCGATGTGGCGTTCGGCCGGGGTGGACATCCCGAAGTACGGCTTCACCGGCGACGTCTACAAGTGGGGCCAGCGCCACCACCTCGCCTACGACCGCGGCGCGCTCGCGCACAACGCGCGTCCGGGCGACACGATCCTCTTCGGCGACGGTCCGTCCTGGGGGCAGAGTCACCACATCGGGATCATCGAAAAGGTCGAGGGCAACAAGATCACCACGATCGAGGGCAACGCGAACGACCAGGTCGAGCGCCTCACGTACACGCTGCCGCGCGACCTGCACAAGTTCTACGGCGGAGTGCACCCGAAGTGAGCATCACCGGCACGGCGCGGCACGCCGGGGTGATCGTCGAAGTCGCCCCCGGCGGCGCTTTGCGCACCCTGGAACTCACCGCAGACGCCCTCCGAGCCGGCGGCCCCCGCCTGGCAGACACGATCCTGCACGCAGTCCGCGAGGCGGCCGCCGAGGCGAACGAACGCGCCCGCCGCGCGCTGGAAGCCGAACTGGGCGACCTCGGCGGCACCGACCTGCGCAGCCTGGGCCTCGGTTCGGAGCAGGACCTGGCGGACCGCGCCGAAGACACCACACCGGACACGTGGAGGGTGTGATGGCGGAGGCGTACCAGGAGAACGAGGATTCGCGCGCGGACGCGAATCCGGCTGCGCAATTCGGGCCCGGCGAGTCTCCGGGGGAGTTCGTCGACCCCGCCGACCCCGCCGACCCCGCCGGGGACGAACGAGGGATCGACGAACTCATCGAGATCGCCGAAGAAATCCCGGACCAGCTGGGCCTGTCCGAAGGCCTAGCCGCCCTCCGCGCGACGGCCAGCCGAGAGGGACTGAGCGTCACGGTGAACATGCACGGCATGCTCGTTCACCTGGACATCGGAGAACCCGCCCTCGAACTGGGCCCGGACGCCCTGGCCGCGGAAATCTCGCGACTCAGCACTGAAGCAGGCACACAGGCGCTGCACCAGGGCTTGCGTGCCATCCGCGCAGGATGCGTCCCCGCGGTCGCGGCGGCAGTCGAAGACGAGCTGGCACTGGACGAGGTTCCGGAACCAACGCCCGATCCAGCCGCCACCCGCCAACCTGACCCGGCACCGCCACCGGCACCGCCCGCGCGACGCCGGGCCCCGGCCGAGGAATCGGACGACGGAGGGTTCGTACTCAAGCCGGTCAAGGAATAAGCGGGCGCACCTCTCGGGGCACCTGCCCACGGTCCTCACTCGGCCGCGGTCTCGCGGCCCTGGTCGATAACCGAGACGGCGAAGGATGCCAGGCTGCCCGCCCGAGGTTTCTTCGCAGGCGAGTCAGGAGCACTCGCATGCCCAGGCATGTGCCCGCAGTCCTGAACCAGCAGCCTTGCGCCTCAGCTGACGACGAGATCGTGCCTAAGCCGGTCAAGAACGGATACCGCGCACGGCATTCACCTGCCCGGGTGTGTCTCCGAGAATCCGTCCGCGGTCCTGAACCGGCCTCGGTTGACGACGGGCTCGCCCCAATCCGGTCAAGGCCCGAACACCGCGCGCGACACCCGCCTGCTCGTGTCCCGTCGAAGCGCTCGCACCCAAGCCGGTCAAGAACCGAACATCACATCCGTCCCTCGAGCGCGCTCGGTGCGTCCCCGAGCGCCCGCCCGCCGCCGATGCCATCCTGGGAGGCATGACCCACTACGCGCTGACCCAGTCCGTGGCGATCGCGACCGACCTCGAGGCCAAGGGATTCCTCGGCACGGTCGGCAAAATCGCCGCTGCCACCGTCATTTTCTTCATCGCCATCGGCCTGATCGTCGGGCTCATTCTCGGGTACTTCATCGGCCGTTCGGTCGGACGGCGCCAGGGCAGCGGCGGCTGATCGGGTTAACCCGCCTGTCCGGAACGGGACAGAACCTCGCGCGGGTCTTCACCGTCACCCGCGCGGGTTTCTATTCTGGGTGGAAAATTCACCCAGGCGAGGGGACGAGTCCATGCGGACCGTGCTCGTAGTGCTGCTCGTGTTCGCCTCGTTGACCGTCCCGCGCGCGGCCGCCGCCGTCTGCGCGCTCTCGTGCGACACCCTTGACCCGTCGCGGGCCGCGCAGGAGAGTTTTCCCTTGCCGGACAAGGACATCAACGGCCGGGTGCTGCGCCTGCACGTCTCCGACCAGGACGGGATGGCCTGGGCCAGCATCGACAACGGCCGCGTCGGCGACGCGGTGTGGCTCGACCGCTCCTGGGACGGCGGCCGCACCTGGGATGGCCTGCTCGGCAAAGCGAGCATCCCGGACACGTGGACCGGCACCCGCACGCTCATGTACAACCTCACCGACCCCGTCGGCCACCGCCGCGGCCTGCTCCGGGCCTGCGGGGACGCACAAGCGGTCGCCTGCACAGCCTGGCTTTACCCGACCGTCTGCGCCGCCGCCTGCGACGGTTCCGCTCCCGGCCCCGGCGACACCCAGCCGGTCCCGCCCGCGACGATCTTCGGCCGCACCGTCCGGCTCCACTTCGACGACCGCGGTATGGCCTGGTCCAGCATCGATTCCGGCGGCCCCGGCGACGAAACCTGGCTGGACCGTTCGTGGGACGAAGGCACGACCTGGCCCGACGGCTCGTCACTCGGCCGCACGAGTGTCCCCGCCGCCGCGACCGCGACACAGACCGCAACGTTCGCCACCCAAGATCCACGCGGACGGCTGAATGGCGGCGCCGTTCGAGCATGCGGCCGGGAAGCTTCTCACAACGAAGGCGCCTGCACCGCCTGGGCACGCCCCGCGCAATCCCGGGTCTCGGCCGCCGTCGACGCTTTGCTGTGGTCCCACGACATTTACCGCGCCTGGTGGCCGTCGAGCTGGTGGAATTCTGCGGTAGCGGTGACCGCACTGGCGGATTCCGGAGTGTCCAACCTAGATCCAGTACTGGCAAGGGTTTTCGACGTGAACCGCGCCGCCTTCCCCGCCGGAGCCCGCAGCTCCGACCCGATCGACGGCGACTTCATCAGCCGCGCCATCGACGACTCCGCCTGGTGGGCCCTGGCCTGGCTCGCGGCATACGACCGTACACACGACTCCCGATATCTCGCCGAAGCCACGAAAATCGCCGATTACGTGCACGGTTTCTGGGACCCCGGCACATGCGGCGGGGGAGTGTGGTGGGATCGCGAACGGACGTACAAGAACGCCGTCACCAGTGGCCTCTACCTCCGCCTAGCCGCCGCCCTGCACCGCCGCCTGCCCGACGACACCGAATGGCTGGCCCGCGCCCGCACCGCCGGCGATTGGTACCTGCGGAGCGGCCTGATCAACTCAGCCGGCCTGGTCAACGACGGCCTGACCGCAAGCTGCACGAACAACGGCCAAACCGTCTGGACCTACAACCAGGGCTTAGCCATCGGCGGCTTCACCGAACTCTGGCGAGCAACCGGCGACCAGTCCTATTTGGACGCCGCCCACCGATTGGCTGATTCGGCGATAACCGGTCTGACTTCGGGTGGGGTGCTGGTAGAATCGTGTGAGAGCGGCTCGTGCGATGACAATCAGAAGCAATTCAAGGGCATCTTCCTGCGCTACTTCGGCGACCTCGCGACGGCTACCGGCGAACAGAAGTACCGAGATTTCGTGCAGCAGCAAGCGGATTCGATCTGGCTGCGAGACCGGGACTCCCTGAACCGAATCGGCCAACGGTGGACTGGCGGCACCCAGAACGCGGTGGACTGGCGGACACAGGCTTCGGGACTGGAGGCGTTGATCGCCGCCGCCGCGCAGTAGGACCGCGCTGGCCGAGATGCCGCGCGGTGGCGGGAATCCGTCGGGACGGCTGGTGCCGCGCGATCGTCGGGCTTTTGCGTGACATCTGGACCTTGCGTGGTAGTGAGGACACCGGACGTTCGTAGGGATGTTGCGTGACGCCGGGATGTTGAGTGGCGGTCAGGTTGCCGGACGCTCGTGGGATGCCATGTGACGTCTGAATGTTATGTCGCTGCCCGAACGCCGCACGGATCGTAGGATGCCGTGTGGTGCGTGGTGACCGGGACGTCGCGGGGGTCGTGGAGATGTTATGCGGCGGCTGGATGTCGCGTGGTTGCCGGGACTCCGCGCGGTCGTTCGGAATGTTGCATGGCGGCCGGGTTGCTGCGCGATAGCTTGGGACGCTGTGCGGTGGTTTCGATGCCGCACTGACCGCAGGGAATCTGTGCGGTGGTCGGACGTCTTGTCGAAACCGGGATCCTGCATGCTCGCCAGGATCCCGCCAGGCGTGACGTCGCCCCGATCCTGAGTCGCCGCGCCACCTGGACCGCGGCGGTGCATCAGGACCCGTTTCGCCAGACGCGGCGAACGGAAAGAGTGTCGCCAACAGCGACCGTAGGGTCGCCGTCGACCAGTACGAGGTCTGCGCGCAGTCCGGGCTTGATGTGGCCGCGGTCGGGCAGACCGAAGCGTCGAGCGGGGACCGAGGTCGCTGCCCGCAAGGCTTCGGTCGGAGTGAAGCCCGCCGTTGTCAGAAGGCGCAGTTCGTCGTGCAGGCTCGCCCCGTGGGCCGTCCCTGGCGCGCCGAGGTGTGCTGCGTCCGTGCCCGCCAGGATGTCGACTCCGGCCTTCTTCAGTGCTGCCAACGTTTTCACTGCGTAGCCGAAGTGTTCGCGCGGGCTCGTGGCGATCGCGCCGGACAGGTTCTCGAGCCATTCCGTAGTCAGCTTGGGGAAGACCCGCGCATCCTCAGCGAGTCGGCGGCCAGCGGGTTCGCCGGTGATCGACGCGATTACCGTCAACGTCGGAATGACGAACGCACCAGCGGTCGCGATCTTTTCGATCAACTCCGCGGTGTGCGGACGGTCGAAGAACAGATGGCTGAGTCCGTCCACTCCGGCGTCGACGACCTGTCCGGCAGTCTCGACGGTCATCGCGTGCGCCAGCACCATTTTCCCGCGACTGTGGCCTTCGCGAACTGTCGCTTCGACCAATTCGGGAGTGAGCCTGGGCAGGTTGCCGCTACCGAAAAGCTGGCCGTCCTCCACCAGGACCTTGAGGTAGTCGGCACCCTCCGCGAGCCGGGCCTCGACAAACGCCGCCACCTCGTGCGGACGCGTGGCAGTCGGCCATGGCGGGTCGCCCTTTCTGAGCTGCTGCGGATGTCCGCCCGCCGGGGTGAGACCGATGGACGGAGACCGCACGTCAGCTAAGTCATTCGAGGCGGCGGCCTTGCGGCGCAACGGAATCATCTGTTGCGGCATTGAGAGCATGTCGAATTCGGTGGTGACTCCGAAGGTCAATGCTTGGCGCAGCGACTGCTCGTCGGTGTGCGTGTGTGCGTCGATGAAGCCGGGCAGCAGCGTGGCGCCTGCTCCGTCAATGAGGTCGACACCCTCGGGGCGGGCCCCGCCGACGCTCGCGATTCTTCCGTCAGCGACCTCGACATCGACGGCTCCGAGCGAGTTCTCGCCGTCGAAGACATGTGCGCCAGTGATGACGAAGTGGTTCACGGAGGCTCCCAGCGGATGGTGCGAAGGTGGCTCCGGAACCGTAAGCGGCGGGTGATCAAGGTGCCAAGAAGGCACTTTTCGGGTAGGTGGTGAGGGCGAGGTGACCGGCTTACCTGGCGGCTGAAGGGGCCGGGCCTTGTGGTCAGCGGATCCCGTGCAGTCGCGCAGGGCGAGGCGGGATCCCCTCGGTCGACACGCCATTATCGGTGCTTAGGCAGCGGCTCGAACCGGGTGCCGTCGTCGCGGATTCGCCCGGCCAGGGGTGACACATCAGGGCAACCGCGTCGGGGAAGTCCCGGGCGAGGTGCCAGGGCAACTGCGGTTACAGGACGTTCCGGCGGAGGCACGAGGGCTACCGCAGTGACAGGACGTTCCAGGCGACAAGTCAGGGCGTCGCCCCGACGTTCAGCGCGACCCATCACGGCGCCAACACGAGGTCCCGCGCGGGCCCATCGGGACCACCGCCCCCAAGTCGCCTCCCCGACAACACACACCCTTCTCCGCGAGCGAGCCCGAGCCATCCGCCCCGGGCAACGCGACCCTCCTCCGCAGGCGAACACGAGGCCGCCACACTCGGCACACCCGCTCAACCTCGGCAAACACCCCTTGCCCGCCTGCCATGCGTGATGTATACATCTTGTCCATGAGCAGTGTACGACAGGCTGGGCGGGCCGGGTCCGCGCAGGACGTCACCTATCGGTTCCTCAAGCAGCGCATCGCCGAGCTGCCTCGCGACGGCGGGACGTTCCTCACTGAATCGGAGGTTGCCGAGGCGGCGGGGACGTCTCGGACGCCGGTGCGGGAGGCTCTGCTGCGGCTCGAGGCCGAGGGGTTCCTCGAGATCGTGCCGAAGAAGGGTGCGTTCGTGCCGCCGATCTCCGACGCGGAGGTGCGGGCGGTGATGGAGGCGCGCGAGCTGGTCGAGGACTGGTGCGTTCGCAAGCTCGCCGAGCGCGTCGACGAGACCTTTCTCGGCGAGCTGGACGACATTCTCGCGAAGCAGCGCGAGGTGGTGGACGAGCCGGTGCGGTTCATTGAGTTCGACCGCGCGTTTCACCGGGCGATCGTGCGGCGGGCCGGGAATCCGGTGCTCGCCGAGTTCTACGAATCGTTGCGGGAGCGGCAGGTCCGGATGGGGTTGCGCGCGGTCGCGGGCAGCGAGACCCGGGCGGGCACGGTGCTGGCTGAGCACGCGGCGATCGTCGAAGCGTTGCGCGGTGGCGAGCAGGAGGTGGCTGGGGAGGCGCTGGCGAAGCATCTCTCCAGCACGATGACGGCACTGCGAGTCGGGGAGCGGCTGTGAAGGTCGCGTTGGTGCAGCTCGTCAGTCCGCCGGACGAGACGGCGGCGGATCGCCGGGTGCGGGCTGGCCAGTTGGTGGAGTCCGCGCGCGGGGCTGATCTCGTGGTGTTGCCGGAGTTGTGGGCGGCCGGGTATTTCTCGTTTGACGCGTATCCGGACGAGGCGGAATCGCTTGACGGGCCGACGGTCGCGGCGGGGCGCGAGTGGGCGCGAAGCATTGGTGCGTATGTGCATGTGGGCAGTTTGGTTGAGCGGGATGCGGCCGGGCGGTTGTTCAATACCGCGGTGTTGCTCGCGCCGGACGGCACGATCGCGCATACCTATCGCAAGGTGCACGTCTTCGGATATGCCTCGCGTGAGGCGGAATTGCTTACGCCGGGCGAAACGCTCAGCGTCGCGGAAACGGGACTCGGGCCGATCGGGGCGACGACCTGTTACGACCTGAGGTTTCCCGAATTGTGGCGCGGGCTCGTGGATCGCGGCGCGAAGACGGTCGTGGTCCCGGCTGCGTGGCCGGCGGCGCGGCGCGAGCACTGGCGGATGTTCACGTCGTGCCGGGCGGTGGAGGAGCAGGTCCTGGTGATCGCGGTCAACGCGGCCGGCACCCAGTACGGCGGCGTCGAGCTGGCGGGTACCAGCCGGATCGTCGATCCGTGGGGGACTGTGCTGGCCGAGGCGGGCACCGGCGAGGAAGTGCTGCGCTGCGAAATAGACCAATCCATTGTGGACACGGTCCGGGCGGAGTTCCCGGTGCTGGCCGATCGGCGGTGGCCGGTGTCCACAGCAGACTTTACGGGAGCGGGAGTATGAGCACGATTGCCCTGCACGTCGCGGGAACCGGGGAGGAACTGGCGTTCGCCCCGGCGCGGCTGGTGGTGGCCGGGTACACCGGGAGCGACGAGGCCGCGGTCGAGGAGCACATCGCGGAATTGGCGGCGATCGGGGTGCCGCGGCCGGAATCGGTGCCTGCGTTCTACCACCTGGACACGGGATTGCTGACGACGGAGCCGGTGGTCGGGGTGAGCGCGCCGGGGACGTCCGGCGAGGTCGAACCGGTGCTGCTCCGGCACCAGGGGCGGTATTTCCTCGGGGTCGGGTCCGATCACACCGACCGCGACCTCGAGCGGGACGGGGTGGCACTGTCCAAAGCGGCCTGTCCGAAGCCGCTCGGGGAGGTGGTCGCCGAGCTCGGGACCGAAGTGTCCATTCCGGACTGGGACCACGTCGTCGCGGACTCCAGTGTGGACGGATGTCCGTACCAGAAGGGGGAACTGGCCGCGCTGCGGCATCCGGCGGATCTGCTGGACCGGCTCGGTCCGGTCGAGGGCGATTTCGCGCTGTACTGCGGCACTTTGCCGTTGCTCGGCGGCGAATTCACCTACGGCGCGTACTGGCGCGTCCACTTGGAACTGCCCGGCGGCCCGACCCTGACCCACGCGTACGAAACGAAACAGAGGAGCGAGTGATGCGCAGCGGAGCCGACTATCTGGCCGCACTGAAAGGCCCCCGGCGGATCTACCTCGACGGCGCGCCGGTCGAGGACGTCGCCCACCACCCGGCGTTCGCGCCGATCGCGAAGACCATCGCGGAACTCTTCGACCTCGCGGCCGACCCGGAATCCGGCATCTCGGTCACCGACCCGGCGTCCGGGTCCACAGTGAACCGTCTGTTCACGCCGCCACGCAGCCGGGAAGACCTCAAGGCGTACCGCGAAGCGGCGACCACCTGGGCGCGGCACACGCACGGCTGGGTCGGCCGCAGCCCGGACCACGTGGGCGCGTTCGTCGCGGCGTTTTCCGCGCATCCGGAAGCGTTTTCGCAAGGGGAGCACGACTTTTCGGCCAACATCGCCGCGTACCACAAGCGCGTGCTGGAAGAGAATCTGTACGTTTCGTATGCGATCATTCCGCCGCAGGTTTCGCGGGCGACGACCGCGCACGCCTGGGAAGGCGACCTGATCCAGGCGGGAGTCGCGGAGGAGCGCGAGGACGGCATCGTGATCCGCGGTGCGCAGATGCTCGCGACCGGCGGCGCGGTGGCCGACGAGATCTTCGTGTCTTGCATCAAACCGCTCGGACCGGAGGACGCTGACTTCGCGCTCGGATTCGCGGTTCCCGTTGACGCAGAAGGACTTAAGCTCTACTGCCGCCGTCCGTACGCGCCGGCCGCCACGAGTGAATACGACTATCCGCTCACCTCGCGTTACGACGAAACCGACGCGCTGGTCGTCTTCGACGACGTCTTCATTCCGTGGGACCGAGTGTTCGTCTACCGCGATGTCGCGGGATTGCGGCGGCAGTTCTTCGACACCGGCGCGCACGTGTTCGGGAACTGGCAGGCGCAGATCCGGTTCATGGTGAAGACGCAGTTCATCGCCGGGCTCGCGCGCAAGGTCGCAGCGGTCAACGGGGTCGACAAATTCCCCGGCGTGGTCGAGAAGCTTGGGGAGCTGGCTAGCCTCGCGTCCATTGTGGAATCGGCGGTGCTGGCAGCGGAGTACACCGCGGAGCCGGACGAGAACGGCATGTGGCGCCCCGGTTCTCGCGCGGTGTACGGCGCGATGGGGCTGCAGGCCGAGTTGTACCCGCGGCTGCTGGCGATCCTGCGCGACCTGGTCGGCGGCGGCGTGCTGCAGGTGCCCTCCAGCGTCGCGGACCTGACGAACCCGGAGACCCGCGCCGATATCGACAAATACATTTACAGCCCGTCCGCGCCCGCCGAGGAGCGGGTGAAGCTGTTCAAGCTCGCCTGGGACGTCGTCGGCAGCGAATTCGCCGGCCGCCACCACCAGTACGAGATGTTCTACGCGGGCGCGCCGTTCGTGGTGAAGGGCTACGCCTTCCGCAATTACGGCTTCGACGGCGCGCTCGGCGACATCGACGCCTTCCTGTCCAGCTACGACCTCGACGGAGCGATCACCCGATGAGCAAACCGGAACACGAATTCTTCCCGGTGACCGACGTCGCCTTCACGGTGTGCCCGGGCGACGACCCGAAGATCACCGAGCGGATTCTCGCGAAGGACCCGGAAACCGGTGTGGCGACGCGGATCCTGCGGTACGAACCGGGTGCCGATTCGACGCCGATGGGCGTGCAGAAACACGATTTCTGGGAGGAGGTCTACATTCTCGAGGGCTCGTTCACCGACCTCACGCTCGGCCGGACGTTCACCGCGGGGATGTACGCCTGCCGTCCGCCGGGCATGCCGCACGGCCCGTGGCGGACCGACGAGGGGGTCGTCACGTTCGAGGTCCGCTACCCCGCCTGAGCCCGCTCGGGGGCGGCGGTCACCGGACTGCCGCTCCCTTCGCAAGGAGAACGCCATGATCACTTCCTCGGCCGAGGTCGACCCGATGACGATGCGCCGCACGATGGGGCGTTTCGCGACCGGCGTCGCGGTGGTCACCACCCGGGCGGCGGGGGTGCCGCACGGGATGACCGTCAACTCGCTGACGTCGGTTTCGCTCGACCCGCCGCTGCTGCTGGTGTGCCTGACGACCGGCGCGCGCAGCACCGACGCGGTCGTCGAGGCGGGCCGGTTCGCGGTCAACATCCTGTCCGCGCGGCAGGAACAGCTCGCGCTCCGCTTCGCCCGCCGCGGCGAGGACCACTTCGCCGGGCTGGAGGTGACCGAGGGCCGCCACCGCGTGCCGGTGATCCCGGACGCCTTCGCGCACCTCGAATGCGACGTCGAACGGCATCTGGTCGCCGGCGACCACGTGGTCGTGTTCGGGCACGTGCGCAGCGTGTGCGAGCGCGACGGCGACCCGCTGGCGTTCCACGGGGGCCGGTTCGCCGACGTCGCCGACCGGGCCAACGAGCCCGTGCACTGGTTCTTCTGAGGCAGTTCCCAGGGGGGGAGCACGCCTCGGTGGCTGCGCCAACAGCCACCGAGGCTTCCGGCATCAGCACTTCATCCGCGTCACGGACCCTCCGACCACAGGAGCCGAAATGGCCGATACCTCTCGCGAACGTAACAGAAAACGCCCGCACACGCGGCTGGGGGTGGTGGCGGCGTCGAGTCTCGCCGGCACCGCCGTCGAATGGTACGACTTCTTTCTGTACGGCACCGCGTCCACTTTGGTCTTCAACAAACTGTATTTCCCTTCGCACGACCCGTTGGTCGGCACGGTGCTGGCTTTCGCCACCTATGCCGTCGGATTCCTGGCCCGTCCGCTGGGCGCGGTCGTGCTCGGCCACCTCGGCGACCGCAAGGGACGACGTTCGACGCTCATCGCCAGTTTGCTTTTGATGGGTGCTTCGACATTCTTGATCGCCCTGCTGCCCACGTACGAAGCAGTCGGTGTGCTGGCACCGTTACTGCTCGTGGTCTGTCGCCTGGTGCAAGGATTCGCGCTCGGCGGCGAATGGGGCGGGGCCGTGCTGCTGGTGTCCGAACACGGCGATAGTGCGCGTCGCGCGTTCTGGTCTTCGTGGCCGAATGTCGGGCCGCCGCTGGGGAATCTGCTCGCCGCCGGTGTGCTGGCGGTGCTCGGAGCGGTGATGCCTTCGGCGCAGTTCCTTTCTTGGGGCTGGCGGATCGCGTTCGGCTTGTCCGCGGTGCTGGTCTTGATCGGGTTGTGGCTGCGGCTTTATGTCGCGGAAACTCCGTTGTTCAAGGAAGCGCCGAAGCCGAAGGGGCTGCCCGCCGGTGTGGTGGTCCGCAAGCATTGGCGCAGTGTTCTGCTCGCCGCGGCAACGCGTTTCGGGGAGAATGCCGGGTTCTATCTGTTCTCGTTGTTCGTGATCACTTATGTCACGACTGTGCTCAAAATGGACAGTTCGCTCGGATTGACGGCGGTGCTCGTCGGGCAGGCTTGTGCGGTGGTGACGATTCCGCTGTTCGCCCTGCTGGCCGACCGGATCGGACGACGGCCGATCTACGTGGTCGCCTCGGTGGCGACGATCGTGTGGGCGTTCGTGTTCTTCGCACTGGTCGATACGCGCAGTCCCGGACTGATCACGATCGCGGTGGCAGGCGGGTTGCTGATCTTCGCCGCGTACAGCTCGGTGATCGGCGCGTTCTTCGCGGAATTGTTCCCGACGGAGGTGCGGTATTCCGGGGTTTCGCTGGCGTACAACCTGGCGTCGGTGCTGGCTGGTTCGCTCGCGCCGATCATCGCGATCGGGTTGTATGCGAAGTTCGGCACCGGATATGCGATCGGGGTCTATCTGGCGGTGATGGGCTTGATTTCGTTGGTGGCCTCGTTGCTGGCGAAGGAGACGAAGTCGGTCGATCTTGGTTCGGTGGCCGGGAAGACGGAGGAGGAAGTCCGTGCATCCGTTGACTGAGCACTCCGGGCGGTTTTGAGGTCCGTGAAGGACTCCTTGCGGGAATCAGATTCCCCCAAGGAGTCCTTTACGGCTTTTCCACGAGCCGGTAGCTGGCCCCGTGCCGCACCAGGTGGCCGCCGGTGGGCGGGGTGAAGTGTGTGCCCAGTACGAGCGCGCGCGAATCGACCAGTTCGGCGAGCAGGCGGCGGCGGGTTTTCTCGGATTCCGCCGGGTCGATGTCCACCGACGCGCCGATCTCCGGGTGCGCGAACTGCACCGGATGGTGTACCGCGTCCCCGGTGATGAGCGCGGTCTCGCCGGCACTGCGCAGTTCGATCGAGACGTGCCCCGGCGTGTGGCCGGGCGTCGGCAGCAACCGCACGCCGGACACGATTTCCACCCCGTCCGCCGGGACGTCGACCAGGTCCAGCAGACCCGCGCGTTCCACCGGCAGCACGGAATCCTCGAACATCTGCCGCCGCGGTTCGTACATCGCGTAGCCCGCCCAGAACTCCCGCTCGGCGCGGGCGGTGACGTGCCGGGCGGAGGGGAACGTCGGCACCCACTCGCCGTCCTGCTCGCGGGTGTTCCAGCCGACGTGGTCGGCGTGCAGGTGGGTGAGCAGCACCAGGTCCACCTCGTCCGGCGCGAACCCGGCGGCTGCCAGCGCGTCCAGGTATCCGGTGTCGAGACCGTGCCACGCAGGGTTGGCGCGGGTCTTCCCGTTGCCGATCCCGGTGTCCACGAGGATTTTCATCCCCTCCTTCTCGAACGCGAAACTGTGGCTGTGCAAGCGGATCGAGCCGCCGTCGGCGAAGTCCGGCCGCAGCCAGTCCTCGCCCGAGACGACTTCCGCGGTCGCGCCGGGGAGCAGCCAGGGGCCGGTCGCGGCGGGGAATTCGATCTCGTCGATCCGGTGGACAGCGATCTCGCCGACGGTCCAGGACATGGGCAACGCCTCCTTAACGCAACATGTTTGCGTTAAGCCACGGTAGTCGCTACTGTCGCTTAACGCAAACGTTTAGCTTTTAGGAGTCCTTGTGTCCGACCTGACCCCCGAGGAGGCGGCGAGCCTGGCCGCCCGAGCCGGGTTGCCGCTGGCTGCCGCCCGGCATTCCGACGTCGCCGCCGTCGCCAACCACATCCACTCCGTGGTGACTGTCCTGCGCGACCTGGATTTCGGCGACACCCCGCCGGCTTCCCTCTATCGCGCGGAGGAGAGCCATGTCGCTCGCTGACCTCACCCTCGCCGAAACCTCCGCCGCGATCCGGGACCGGCGGGTGTCGCCGACGGAGCTGGTCGAAGATGTCCTGGCGCGCATCGACGAGGTAGAACCCCGCCTGCACGCGTACGTCTCGGTGGACGCCGATCGGGCTCGTGCGGAAGCTACGGAACTCGGCGACCTCCGCGGCCCGCTCCACGGCATCCCCATGGGGTTGAAGGACCTGATCGACGTCGCCGGAACCGCGACCACCGCCAGTTCCCAAGTCCGCGCCGGGCATCGCGCCGAGCGCGACAGCACTGTCGCGGCCCAGCTCAAGGCCGCCGGAACGGTCCTCCTCGGCAAAACCCACACGCACGAATTCGCTTACGGCCTCACGACTCCGCAGACGCACAACGCGCGCAACCCGTCCCGCGTCGCCGGAGGATCCAGCGGCGGTTCGGCAGTAGCGGTCGCCGCAGGTGCCGCGACCTTCGCCCTCGGCACCGACACCGGCGGTTCGATCCGGGTCCCCGCCGCGCTGAACGGAGTCGTCGGCCTCAAACCGACTTACGGGCTCATCCCGCGGAACGGCGTGACGTCGGTGTCCTGGTCGCTGGACCATGTCGGCCCGATCACCCGTACCGTCGAGGACGCCGCGCTGGTCCTGTCCGTCCTCATTGGACAGTCATTCTCCCTTGACGAAGATCTGACCGGGCTCCGCGTCGGGGTGCCGGGCAACTACTACTTCGACCACCTCGACCCGGCCGTGGAAACCGCCGTCCGCGAGGCGATCGACCACCTCGCCGAACTGGGCGCGAAGCTGGTCGACGTCGAAATCCCGATGACTCGCTACCTCCAGGCGACGCACTGGGGCTTGATGGTTCCCGAGGCCACGGCGTATCACGAACGAAGCATCCGCAGCGTGCCCGACCAGTACACCGCGGACGTCCGCGTGCTGCTCGAAGCCGGCGAGCTCATGAGTGCGGGGGACTACCTGCGTGCCCAACGCGCCCGCACCCTCATGCGCCAGGAATGGGCGCGGCTGTTCGACAAGATCGACGTTCTCGCCGCGCCGACCGTCCCGACCACCGCCGTTCCCGCCGGACAAGAGACCGTCACCTGGTCGGACGGGAGTGTCGAAACAATCTCGGACGCGTACATCCGGCTCTCGGCCCCGGCGAACATCACCGGCGTGCCCGCCTTGACGCTCCCGATCGGCGACGATCCCGACGGGATGCCGATCGGGCTGCAACTCCTTGCCCGGCCGCGCGGCGAGTCCGTGCTGCTGCGGACCGGACACGCACTGGAACGGGCGCGGCTTACAGTGGCACGGTGAGCCAGAAGCGGATGGTGCGCCCGGGCGGGCGCAGTGCGCGAGTCCAGGAATCGGTGCACGCCGCCGTCCGCGACCTGATCGCCGAATCGGGCCGGGACGCGCTGACCGTGCCGCAGGTCGCCGCCCGCGCGGGCGTCACGCCGTCGACGATCTACCGGCGCTGGGGCGACCTGCAGGAACTCCTGTCGGACGTCGCGGTCGAGCGGCTGCGCCCGGAAGCCCCGCCGGAGGACCACGGTTCGCTGGCGGAGGACCTGACGGCGTGGACCGAACTGTTCCTGGACGAAATGTCCTCGCCGGCGGGCCGCGCCTACATCCGCGACGCGCTGCTCGGCGATCCGGACGGCAGCAACGCCGGACAGTGCTCGGCGTACGCCGTCGACCAGGTGGAAGTGGTCCTGGCCAGGGCGGTGGCCCGGGGCGAGGCCGCACCGGCGGCGGAGACGGTGATGGACCGGGTGGTCGCCCCGATCATCTACCGAATCCTGTTCCGCCCGGACGGCCTCGACGCGGCGTACGCGCGCCGGTTGGCGGCTGAGGTGCTGGCTTAGAACCAGTGCACGCAGTGGGGTGCGCGGTCGGATCGGAACAGCGCGTCCGCCGCCCCGGCCGCGTCTCCGTGGTGCGCCTGAACATGCCCAGCCCGCACCAGCACACTAGGCAAGGTCCCGCCGGGGCAGATCGCTCTCGCCCAGCGACAGGTCCGGCGCGGGGGTCGTCCGGACGGCCTCGACGCGGCGTACGCGCGCCGGTTGGCGGCGGAGGTGCTGGTTTAGAACCAGTGCACGCAGTGGGGTGCGCGATCTGACCGGAACAGCGCGTCCGCCGCCCTGGCCGCTTCTCCGTGGTGCGCCTGAACATGCCCGGCCCGGATGAGCACACTAGGCAAGGTCCCGCCGAGATAAATCGACCCGAGATCGCTCACATCCAGCGACAAGTCCGGCGCGAGCTCCGTCCGCACGCACTCCGCCTTCCCGTCGCGCACCGTGAGCCGGTACCGGCCGCTCTCCGCCAGGAACGGATCAGTCACGTCGAGGACCAGCGACCCGTCCGTGAACCAACCACGGCTGGTCAGGGCGCGCGGGACGTCCAGCAAACGCACCCAGAGCCAGTCCGTCGTGGTGGGCTCGCCCGCGCGCAGGTCCGCCAGCTGCCAGCGCAGCGGGTTTCCCGGCGGGAGGTGCCGGAAGTCGATCTTCTTCACCAGATCGTGCCCCAGCAGGTACTGCGTGAGCGAGGTGAAAGCCGCGTCATCGACGGCGATGACCTCGTCGACGGTCAGGACGGCGTCGTTGACCAGGTAGCTCGCGTACCCGTCGGCAGTGCCGTCCGCATCGCGGTGCACGGCGAGGTACCGCGGCTCCGGGCCGGTCGGCGGGTGTCCCGCGCCCAGCGCCCACCAGCGAGGCGGTCGCGACAACGCGCCGGGCTGGGTGCGGCGGTAGCGGTCGTAGATCTCTTCCAGCAGCTCACCGCAGTCGACGCGCCGGAGCAGCTCGACGGAGCCGGTCGCGACCGCCGTACCGCCGCGTGGGGTGCCGAAACCGGAGCGGTGCCGTTCGACGGTCATCTGTTCCGTGTAGGTCGCCGGTCCGTAGCCGAATCGCCGGTAGATCACCGCTTCGGAGCAGAGCAGGACCGACAGGAACTCCCCGCGGGCGCGGACGTCGGCGAGATGTTCCTGCATCATCGCGCGGAGCACGCCCTGCCGCCGGTGCGTCGGCAGCACACCGACGGCGGTCACGCCGGCGGCGGAGGCGAGCACGTCGCCCGGAAGCGTGAGGTCGAACGAGTACGCGCCGGTGGTGCCGACCGGTTTCCCGTCCGGCGCGTGCGCGATCAAGCTCCGTTCGCTCTCGAAAGCGCCCAGGATCCCGCTGCCCGCCGAGTCGGGCCAGTACCGGCCGAACGCGGCCTGGACGGTGCTGAAGAAGAGGTCGTAGTCGTTGTTGCGCCGGATTTCCATCGCAGGAGGCCCCCAGGAGCTGACGGTGTCTCCCCGTATCCCAGTCGTGCTCCCGGGGGCAGGCAAGCGAATTACGCCTTAAGGGCTCCCGGCTGGACGCGCGCCTGGAATTTCTGCAGCAATGAAGCCGCGACGCTCACCGCGATCACCGCCGGTTCCTTCCCGGTCAGGTCCGGAAGCCCGATCGGCGTCGTGATCCGGGACAGCGCCGCCTCGTCGTGCCCGAGGTCGGTCAGCCGTTTCCGGAACCGCGACCACTTCCCGGCGGATCCGATCAGCCCGATCGACCCGCAGGTGCCGCTGCGCAGAGCCGCGTCGCACAGCGCGATGTCCTCGGCGTGGTCGTGCGTCATGATCAGCACGTGCGTGCCCGCGGGCAGCTCCGACAGCACCGTTTCCGGCAGCAGCGGGACCTGGTGGACGTGCACGCTGGCCACGGCGTCGTCGAGCACCGCCAGCCGTTCCGCAGTGAGCTGCGCGGGTCGGCTGTCGATCAGGTGCAGCGAAACCTCGTGCCGGGCGAGCACCCGCGCCAGTTCGAGACCGACGTGCCCTACCCCGAAGACCGCCACCGCCGGACGCACCGGAAGCGGCTCGAACAACAGCGTCATCGTCCCTCCGCAGCATTGCACGCCGTGCTGGTAAGGAGCCTTGTCGGACAACGAAAGCGTTTGCAGCACCGGCGCGGTCGCGTTGTCCCGCAGCAGCTCCCGGGCCCGCTCGATCGCGACCGCCTCGGCGTTGCCGCCGCCGATCGTGCCGTGCGTTTCCGACGAGCCGACCACCATTTTCGCGCCGCCCTCGCGCGGGGTGTGCCCGCGCGAGGACGTCACGGTGACGAGCACGCCCGCCAGCCCCGCGTCCCGCAGGTGCTGGACCGCGCTGAGCCAGTTCACGGCTGGCCCACCAGATCCGGTACCTGCTCCTCGACCACCGGAGCAGCGGTGACGGCACGGTCGATCGCCCAGAACACGGCCTCCGGTGTCGCCGGCGAAGCGAGATCGACGCTGTGCCCGGGCTCGCCGAACGCGGAGACCGCCTGCCGCAACGCTTCCCGCACCGCGAAGGCCAGCATCAACGGCGGTTCGCCGACCGCCTTCGAGCCGTAGACCGCGCCTTCTTCGGCGGCGTCGGTCAGCAGCGTGACGTTGAAGACCTCCGGCATCTCCGAAAAACTCGGCAGCTTGTACGTGCTCGCCGCCTGGGTCGCGAGCCGTCCGCGAGAGGGCCGGTCGGACTCGTCCCAGCGCAGGTCTTCCAAAGTCAGCCAGCCCATGCCCTGCACGAACCCGCCCTCGATCTGGCCGATGTCGATCAGCGGGGACAGGCTGTCGCCGACGTCGTGCACGATGTCGACCCGCCGCGTCCGGTACGCGCCGGTGAAGTCGTCCACCTCGACCTCGGCCAGCGCCGCGCCGTAGGCGAAGTACTTGAACGGGGTGCCGCTCATCGTCGCGGAATCCCAGCTCAGGCCCTCGGTCCGGTAGTACCCGGCCGCCGACAGGTGCACCCGGTCGAAGTAGGCCGCGTGGACGAGTTCGTCCCAGCCGATCTCCTCGCCGGAAGGGGTGCGCGCGGCGCCGCGGACGATCCGGACGTCGCTTTCGGGCACGCCGAGCTTGCCCGCCGCGACGGTGAGCAGCCGGTCGCGGATCTGCTCGCAGGCGTTCTTGACCGCGCCGCCGTTGAGGTCCGCGCCCGAACTCGCCGCGGTGGCCGAGGTGTTCGGCACCTTGTCCGTCCGGGTCGGGGCGAGGCGCACCTTCTCCGGCGGCACGCCCAGCGCGGTCGCGGCCACCTGCAGCATCTTCGTGTGCAGGCCCTGGCCCATTTCGGTGCCGCCGTGGTTGATCAGCACCGAGCCGTCCTTGTAGACGTGCACCAGCGCGCCGGCCTGGTTGAACGCGGTGAGGTTGAACGAAATCCCGAACTTCACCGGCGTGATCGCGAGGCCGCGCTTGGAATGCGCGTGCTTCGCGTTGTACGCCGCGATCTCGGCCTGCCGCTTTTCGGCGTCGCCCGAGTCCAGCAGCTGCTGCCAGATCCGGTGGATGCGTTCCGGGTGCCGCACCGGCATGCCGTACGGCGTCTCCTGGCCTTCGGAGTAGAAGTTGCGCCGCCGCAATTCAGCCGGGTCGATGCCGAGCAGCGGTGCGCAGCGGCCGAGGATGTCCTCGATCACCAACATGCCCTGCGGCCCGCCGAATCCGCGGAACGCGGTCTGCGACGTCTTGTTCGTTTTCGCGATCCGCCCCAGCGCGCGGACGTGCGGGATCCAGTACGCGTTGTCGACGTGGCACAGCGCGCGGGCGAGCACTGGCTCGGACAGGTCGAGGCTCCAGCCGCCGTCCGCGGTCAGCACGACGTCCAGCGCCTGCAGTTTGCCGTCGGAGTCGAAGCCGACGCTCCATTCGGCGCGGAAACCGTGCCGTTTGCCGGTCATCGTCATGTCCTGGGTGCGGGTGAGCCGCAGCCGCACCGGACGTCCGGTGAGCGTCGCGCCGAGCGCGGCGACGGCGGCGTACCCGTGCGGCTGCCATTCCTTGCCGCCGAACCCGCCGCCCATCCGCAGGCTTTGCACGGTGACCTCGTGGCTGTGCTTGCCCAGCACGTGCGCCACGATGTCCTGCGTTTCCGACGGATGCTGCGTGCTGCTCTGCACGAAAACCTGGTCGGATTCGTCGAGGTGCGCCAGCGCGCACTGGGTTTCCAGGTAGAAGTGCTCCTGTCCGGCGAAGTCGAATTCGCCGCGGAAAACGTCCGCTGAACTGGCCATCGCCGGGTCGACGTCGCCACGCGCCACCACTCGCGGCTCGCCCTGGAAACTGCCCGCGGCGATCGCGTCGGCGACGGTCACCAGCGACGGCAGCGCTTCGGTGTCCACCTCGACGGCCGCCGCGCCCAGCCGCGCCGCTTCCAGCGTCTCGCCGAGCACCCAGGCCACCGCGTGGCCGTAGAACATGACCTCGGACGGGAACAGCGGTTCGTCGTGGTGCACGCCGGAATCGTTGACGCCAGGGACATCCGCCGCGGTGAGGACGCGGACCACGCCGGGTACGGCTTCCGCTGCCCCGGTGCGGATCGCGAGCACCTTCGCGTGCGCCTCAGGTACCTGTACGGGGTATGCGTGCAGGACGTCTTTCGTGCGGGCGACGAGGTCGTCGGTGTACAGCGCGGTGCCCCGGACGTGCGCGGCGGCGGCTTCGTGCGGACGGGCGATCCCGATGGACGGGCTTTCCGGGCGTTCAGAAAGTGCGCTCATGCTCGTGCTCCCTCAAGAGAGTCGGCGTGAAGTTTCAGCAGGCTGCGGCCCAGCGTCGCGGCGCGGTAGGCGGCACTCGCGCGATGGTCGTCCATCGGCGTGCCCTCGCCGCGCAGGATTTCCGCTGCGGCGCGGACGGTTTCCTCGTTCCAGGACTGTCCGACGAGTGCCGCTTCGGTGTCTTTGGCGCGAATCGGCGTCGCGGCGACCCCGCCAAGGCCGATCTGGGCGGTGCGCACGAGACCGTCCTCGATGTCGAGCGCGAACGCGACGGCGACGCTGGAGATGTCGTCGAACCGCCGCTTGGCGACCTTGTGGAACGCGGTGGTCCCGGCCAGTGGCAAGGGAATCCGCACGGATCGGATCAGTTCGTCTTGCCGTCGCACACTTTGCCGGTATCCGGTGAAATACTCGTCGAGCGGCACTTCGCGCTCTCCGTCCACAGAGGACAACACGACGCTTGCGCCCAGGGCGAGCAACACCGGTGCGGAGTCGCCGATGGGCGAACCGGTGCCGAGGTTTCCGCCGAGTGTCGCGGTGTTCCGGATCAGCCGCGACGCGAACTGCGGAATCAGCTGGCTCAGCAACGGCACCCGGCCGTCGAGGCGGCGGTCCATTTCGGTGAGGCTCAGCCCGGCCCCGATTTCGATGGTGTCCGCGCCGATGTTCAGCACCTGCAGTTCCGGCACGCGGTCGATGGCGACGACGAAGTCCGCCCGGACGCCGCGGATGTTCACCTCGACGCCCCAGTCCGTCGACCCGGCCACGAAAGTCGCGTTAGGACGGTCGTGGCGCAGTTGCAGCGCTTCGCTCCAGCTGGCCGGGCGGAGGTAATCCCGTCCGTCGTCGTGCAGTCGCGTCGCAACGGGTTCCGGCGCGCGGCAGGTGCGGCGCTGTGCCAGCGGATCCTCGGCCGGGGGAGCGCCGAGCGCGTGCGCGGCGTCGCGGATCGGCCGGTATCCGGTGCAGCGGCAGAGGTTTCCGCTCAGCGCGTGGATGTCGAAGCCGTTCGGCGCGTGCTCGTCGCCGGTCGCGGCGCGGTCGCCGCGGTAGTACTCAGCGGCCATGCTGCAGACGAACCCGGGAGTGCAGTAACCGCACTGGGATCCGCCGCGCACGGCCATTTCGTGCTGCACCGGGTGCAAGTCCTCAGTGGACCCGAGACCCTCGGCCGTCCACACTTCCTGCCCGTCCAGCGATCCGACCGGGGCGAGGCACGCGTTGATCGCGACCAGGTCCGTCGGGGATTCGACGCCGGGCCGCGCGACCAGGATCGCGCACGCGCCGCATTCGCCTTCGGCGCAGCCCTCCTTGCAACTGGTCAGGCCCTGTCCGCGGAGCCAGTCCAGTGCCGTGGTGTGCACGGGAACGGCGCCGATCGCGGTGCGTTTCCCGTTGACGGTCACCTCGGGGTCGACCATCGGAGTTCCTCTCGTCTTTTCTCGGCTGGGGCCACGGCCGCCGACGCGCCGGGTCGGCGCAGGTCAGGGGACCGTGGGAGGAGCGGCAACGGGAAAGCGATCCCGTGCGCGGAGCGTGACCGAGCGGAGACCGCTCAGCGCCGCGTTGGCCAGCCGTGCGCGACGCGCCCCTTGTTCCAAGCGGACTGGCGCGTGCGCTGACGGAGGTCGGCGAGCTGTCCGGAAGTCAGAAGCACGCGCACCTCCTCGAGAGCGAACGGAACGGACGGTGCGGGCGCACCGCCGTCGACGAAGCGTAACGCCGGTCTCAGCCCGAGACAAGGGCCGGGGTCGCCCGGAAGGAGACCCAGCACACACTTCCAAATACCCCCATGGGGTATAAAGTTCGTGCCGTCGAGAACGAGCGAAGGAGAGTCCGATGAATGTCAACGGCACCGCACTTTCGGCAGGCGAGGTCCAGCTCGGCGCAGTGCGCGCCCCGGTTCGAGCGGGGGAGGACGGCGAGCTTTCGTTCACCGTCGCCACTGCCGGCGGAAAACCGGTAACCAAGTACGAGGAGGCGCACGGCAAGCAGTTGCACCTGATCGTGGTCCGCAGCGACGGCGCGCATTTCCGGCACCGTCATCCGGTGCTCGACCCGGAAACCGGAGTCTGGACGATCCCGTGGACGTGGGACGCGGCAGGCACCTACCGCGTCTTCACCGACCTGACCCCGGCGGGCGGCGAGAGCGTGACGCTGTCGCGGACGGTCGAGGTCGCCGGTGACTACCAGCCGCTGGCGGCGGAACCGATCGCGGTGAGCGAGGTCGACGGCTACGAGGTGACTCTCGAAGGCGCGCTAGCAGCTGGCAGCGGAACGATGCTGACCGCGCGGGTGACCCGCGACGGACAGCCGGTCACCGATCTGGAGCCGTACCTGGGGGCGTTCGGGCACCTGGTCGCGCTGCGTCAGGGCGACCTCGCCTACCTGCACATCCACGCGCTCGACGACGGGAAACCCGGCCCGGACATCCGGTTCCACGCCGAGGCCCCGACGACCGGTCGCTACCTGCTGTACCTCGACTTCCAGGCCGAGGGCGTCGTGCGCACCGCCGCCTTCGTCCTCGACGCCGCCTGAGCAGCCGCATGCCGTGCTGCCGTTCCCCTTGAAGAGAAAGCGAAAGACGATGACTGCTGCCCCGGACACCCGGCCGAACACCCTCCGCTGGTGGGCGCTCGGACTGATCGCCCTTGCCCAGTTCATGGTGATCATGGACACCTCGATCATCGGCGTCGCCCTGCCGCGCATGCGCGACGCCCTCGGCTTCACGCCCAGCACGCTGTCCTGGGTTTTCAACGCTTACGTGATCGCCTTCGGCGGCCTGCTGCTGCTCGGCGGACGACTGTCGGATTTGTTCGGCGCCAGAAGGCTTTTCGCCGCCGGGTGGGCGATTCTCCTGGCCGGTTCGGTGCTCGCCGGGGCCGCCGGGAACGTGCCGGTCGAACTCGCCGGCCGGATCGTGCAGGGCGCGGGAGCCGCGCTCATCGCCCCGTCCGCGCTGACGTTGCTGATGATGCTCTTCGGCAGCAACCCGAAGGAACTCACGAAAGCCCTCGCGCTGTACGGCGCGGCGGCTCCGGCCGGCGGTACCGCTGGGGTGTTCCTCGGCGGAGTGATCACCGAGTACCTCTCGTGGCCGTGGGTCTTCTACCTCAACGTGCCCATCGCGGTGCTCGCGCTGTTCGCCATCCGCGCCGTACTCCCCGGCGGGGCGGCCGGAACCCGTGGCACCGTGGACGTTTTTGGCGCACTGACCGTCACGCTCGGCCTGGGGACCCTGGTGTACGGAATCGTCCGCGCTCCGGAAGCGGGCTGGGCAGCGACGTGGATCGCGCTCGGTGCCGGTATCGCGCTGCTCGCGGTTTTCGTTGTCCGGCAGGCGAAAGCCCGCACTCCGCTGATGCGGCTGTCGATCTTCCGCGCCCCGCGGCTCGGCGCGGCGAACCTGGCGCAGGTTTTCCTTGGCGCGGCGTGGATTCCGATGTGGTTCTTCCTGAACCTCTACCTGCAGCAGGTGCTCGGCTTCCGCGCCTTCCCGGCCGGTGCGGCGCTGCTGCCGATGACCGCGCTGATCATGCTGGGGATGATCGCCCTCGCCCCGCGGGTGATCGGCAAGTTCGGCCCGAAGCCGCCCATCGTCGCCGGGTTGCTGCTGCTGGCGGCCGGGCTGGGCTGGCTCGCGCTGGTGCGCGCGGACGGCAGCTTCTGGGTGGACGTCCTGCCCGCGTCGCTGGTCGCGGCGCTGGGGATGTCGCTGGCGTTCATCCCGTCGCTCGGCACGGCGATTTCCGCGGCCCGGCCGGAAGAAGGGGGCCTCGCGTCGGGGATCGTGAACACCGGCTACCAGGTGGGGTCGGCGCTGGGGCTGGCCGTGATGACCGCACTGGCTGCTGCTTCCGGCGCGGGCGCGCTCGGCGACCCGGCGGCGTTGACGAACGGCTACTCGGTCGCGTTCGTCGGATCAGCGGTGATCGCGCTGGTTGGCGCCATCCTCGCGGCTCTCACCTTCCGCCGCCAGTAAGTCCGTGAAGGGCTCCTTGAGGGAATGAGATTCCCTCAAGGAGTCCTTCACGTCACGCCTTCGACTCGGCGGGCTTCCAGATGCGGCCGTGGAGACCGACGAACAACAGGACGAACGCGACCGTCAGCAGGATGTGCCCCAGCCCGGCGATCCCGGCGATCGCCGCGCCGGATTCCTTGCCCAGCACGGTGAGCGTGCCGTGCACGACCATTCCGCCGACCGTGACGAGCATCCCGGCGTGGTAAATCCAGAAGAACGGCGCGAACGACCTCGTCGCCGAGAGCGTGAACACCTTGTCCAGCACCAGGACGATCAGGAACACGAGCGTCCCGAGCGCGAGCAGGTGAGTGTGCACAATGGACAGCTGGGTTTCGCCGGTGAAGTGCTCCGCCTTGGTCAGTTCGCGGTAGTACAGCCCGCCGAGCAGGCCGAGGATCGTGTAGATCGCGGCGGCCCAGTAGATTTTCTTCGTCATCGGTTCTCCTCGGCGCCGGCCCGGGCCGGCTGGTGGATCCGTCCGTCGACGACCTCGTGCACCGAGTCGACCCCTTCGAGGTGGGAGCGGTCGTGGGTGACCAGCACGGTTGCCGTCGCCTGTTGATGCGTGATCGTAGTGAGCAGATCGATCACCGCCGCGCCGCGGTCCTGGTCCAGCGCGCTCGTCGGTTCGTCGACCAGCAGCACGGCGGGCTCGTTCATCAAGGCGCGCGCGATGTTGACCCGTTGCTGCTGTCCGCCGGAAAGACGGCCCGGCCGGTGCGTCGCGCGATCGGCCAGCCCGACGGCGTCGAGCAACTCCGCCGCCCGTTTCGCCGCCTCGCGGCGCGGCGTTCCGCTCAGGTGCGCCATGACTTCCAGCTGTTCCGCCGCGGTGAGCGACGCGAGCAGATTCGGTTGCTGGAACACGATCCCGATCTTGGTGCGCCGCAGTTCCGCCAGCGCGGCGCGGTCCAGCTCAGTGGTGTCGACGCCGCCGACGACCACGCGACCGCGATCGGGCCGGATGAGCGTCGCGGCGACGGCCAGCAGGCTCGATTTGCCGGACCCGGACGGTCCGACCACCGCGGCGACGCTCCCGGCGGGCACGTGGAGGTCGACCTGGTCGAGAGCGGTGAGACGGGAATCGCCGTCGGGGTAGGTGAGGGTGATGCCGGACAGGTGCAGGCTCATCAGTGCGCTCCGGAGGTGAGGGCGGTCAGCGGGTCGACGGACGTGATGCGGCGGACCGCGAGCGCGGCGCCGAGCACCCCGAGGGCCACCAGCACCGCCGCCGGGCCGAGCAAGGTGCCCGCGTTGAGCACGAACGGCACCGTCCCGGACGCGACCGCTCCGAGCGCGGCGGCGAGCCCGGTCCCGAGCGCGGTCCCGCCGACCAGCAGCACGACGACCTGGCCGAGCGCGTCCCGCAACAGGTACTTCGTCGTCGCGCCGAGCGCTTTCAGCACCGCGATGTCGCGGCCGCGCTGGATCGTCCACACGGTGAAGAACGCGCCGATCACCAGCGCGGAGATCACGAACAGGAAGCCGCGCATGAGCTGGAGCGAGCCGTTTTCCGCGGAATACGAACCGATCGCGGACAACGCGTCGTCCTTCGTGACGGTCCGGGTGCCGAGGCGGGCGTCCGCGGCGGCGAGATCGACGGACGGGCCGGTGGTCACCGCGAGCACTGTCGCGTTTGGACCGGCGAGGTGCGTCCACACCACTGGGAGATGGCTGTAGGACGCGTCCCCGGAGATGGCGGACACGGTGACCTTCTGGCCTTGCAAGGTGAGCTGATCGCCTTCGCGGGCCTTCAACGCGTCAGCCGCATCGGTGGACAGCACCGCGGTGCCCGGGCTCTGGGTTTGGACTCCGAACGCCGCCAAGGTCGCGGTGCGCTCGCCGACCGCCGCGCTGGCCGTGCTGATCGCGATCGGCTCCGCGCTGGTCACTCCCGGGACCCGGGCGTACTGCGCGGCTTGCGCACGGGTCACTGTGGACTGTCCGAACGAGAGCGATCCGCTGCCGGGTTCGGCGAAGACCAGGTGGTCGGCCTTCAACCCGGTGATCGCGGACGTGCTCTGCGCGGCCAGCCCCGCGGTCAGCCCGGACAACAGCCCGACCAGCAACGTCATCAGCACGACGACGGTTCCCATCAACGCGAACCGCCCCTTGGCGAAGCGCAGATCCCGCCACGCGACGAACATGTGCGTCCCTTCCTTCTCGGTGTGCTTCCCAGCGTCGTCCGGCCGGGGCGCGGGGACATCGCGCCGCGGACGGTCTCCCGGGAATCGATGGGTGCACTCGCCGCTCAACCTTTCGATTGATGCGGATTCCGGCCGGGACCCGGACAATCGGCGGGGGAGGTAGCCGCTTTCGTGAACCCGCACACCCTCGACCGGCCGTTGCGCGTGCTGCGCGTCTGCCTGCACCTCCTGCTCGCCGGGCTGCTGGTGCTCGCCGTCGCGCGCGCGTTCGCCGACGGGGTGCCGCACGCGCCCGCGGTGCTGGCGGGCGCGTTGGTGATGGGCGGCGTCTACACCGCGGGCCCGCTGCTGCCTCGCGTCGGCCGGTTGCCGGGCGCGACGGCCGGGTGGCTGGCCGTATTGGGCGTCGCGTGGCTCGTGCTGCTGTGGCTCACGCCCGACGGGGTGTGGCTGGCTTTCCCGCTGTACTTCCTGCAAATGCACCTGCTGCCGACGCGCTGGGGCCCGGCTGTCGTCGCGCTGACCACGGTCCTGGCGATCGCCGGTTTCACGCGCCACCAAGGCGGATTCAGCGTCGGCGTGATCATCGGCCCGGCGCTCGGGGCGGCGGTCGCGATCGCCACCGTGCTCGGCTATCAGGTGCTCTACCGCGAGAGCGAGCAACGGCGGCAGCTCATCGAGGAGCTGCGCGAGACCCGCAACGACCTCGCCGCGATGGAACACTCCGCGGGCGTGCTGGCCGAACGGGAACGCCTCGCGCGGGAAATCCACGACACCCTCGCGCAGGGTCTTTCGAGCATCCACCTGCTGCTCCGCGCCGCCGAGCGTGCGCTGCCGGACCGTCCCGACGCCGCGGTCCCGCACGTCACGCAAGCCCGGCAAGCCGCCCAGGACAACCTCACCGAAGCCCGCCGCCTCGTCTACGCACTGGCCCCGGTGGAACTGGAAGGCGCGTCCTTGCCCGCAGCCCTGGAACGCCTGTGCGCGACCACGCAACAGCGTTCCGGCCTGACTGTCCACTTTCACCTCAGCGGCACCCCGTTCGACGTGCCGACCGCGTACGAGGTCGCCTTGCTGCGGATCGCCCAGTCGGCGCTGGCCAACACCGTCCGGCACGCGGCGGCCGGCCGCGCCGAGCTGACCTTGAGTTACATGGACACGAGCATCACCCTGGACGCCGTGGACGACGGCATCGGCTTCGACCCGCAGGAAGTGCGCGGCGGCAGCGGCTTCGGCCTGCCCGCGATGCGCGCCCGCGCCCGCTCCCTCGGCGGCTCGTGGACGGTGGAATCGTCGCCCGGCAACGGCACCGCGCTGGCCGTGAGCTTCCCCGTGGACCCGCGATGATCCGCCTCCTGCTGGCCGACGACCACCCCGTCGTCCGCGCCGGATTGCGCGCCGTCCTGGAAACCGAACCGGACCTGGAAGTCGTCGCCGAAGCGTCCTCCGCCGAAGAGGCCGTGCGGCTGGCGGCAGGCGTGGACGTCGTGCTGATGGACCTCCAATTCGGCTCCGGAATGCACGGCTCCGAAGCAACCGCGGCGATTACCGCGGCGGCCGACGCGCCGAAAGTGCTGGTCCTGACGACGTACGACACCGACGGCGACATCCTGGCCGCGATCGAAGCGGGCGCGACCGGATACCTGTTGAAGGACGCCCCGCCGGAAGACCTCGCCGCCGCGGTGCGCAACGCCGCCACCGGACAGACCGTGTTGGCCCCCGCGGTCGCGCACCGGCTGATGAACCGCATGCGCACCCCGGCTGCCGCGTTGTCGCCGCGGGAAATCGAGGTGCTGGGTCTGGTCGCGGACGGATTGTCGAACCTGGAGATCAGCAAACGGCTGTTTTTGAGCCAGGCGACGGTGAAATCGCATCTAGTGCACATTTACACGAAGCTGGGAGTGGATTCCCGGACCGCTGCGGTGGCGGCGGGGAAGGCGCAGGGGCTGATCCGCCGCTGACGCGTACCGCTTCGGACCTGGCCCGCCCGCCTGCGACCGGACGACAATGGCTCCCGTCGAATCGAGGGAGGCGTCGTGAAGGAACACTGGAAAGACGAACCGGACGAGCACGATTATCCTGCGGCATCCGACTATCTCACCCTGGTCGCGCCCGAGGACATCGCGACCCGTCTGGTCGATCAGCTGAAAGACGCGAAACTGACGCACCGCAAAGCGAAAGACATCCTCCGGGCCAGCAAGCTGAAGCTTCTCCCGGAGGACAACGCGCACGTCGCGAAGGACCTCGAGAAGGTCAAGGACGGCAAAGCGCTCTCGCCGGTCCTGCTCGTCCGCGGGCACGGCCACCCCGGGTTCGAGACGGCCGACGACCTGGTGATCGCGGACGGTTACCACCGCGTGTGCGCTTCGTATCATCTCGACGAGAATGCCGACATTCCGTGCAAATTGATTTGAACCCCGCTTGGATTCCGAAATGATTGCGAAGCCCGGCCGCTCGTAACGCCTGCTCGCGGTTGTCGATCTTTCGATGCGAGATCGACGAGACAGGCGGGGGCACGTGGACGAGCACGACATCGAGAGCCATCCGGACCTGATGGACCCGGATTGGCAGCGGCACGCCGAGAAGGAAGCCTGGACCGGCCTGCGCCGCGGCCGCCGCCGCGCGCGTCGGCGCAGGCTGGCCGCCATCTGGGGCGCGGTGGTGATCGTCGTGGCGGCGGCGGGGTTCTACCTGTGGAAGCAGGGGACGCGCGCGGAGGAAGTCGCCGGGAGCACTCCCGCCACACCCGCGCTGACCACCACCACCGCGCCCGCGCCGACCGATCTCCCGGACTCCGGGCACGTCGACCTGACCCGGCCGTTCCTCGACACCCCGGCGCAGAACTGGCCCGAAGGCATCGCCGGACTGAAGATCCCGGCCCCGGCGAAGGTCGGCTCATTCTCAGCGAAGCAGGTGGGCGAGGCACAGGAACAGGTCAAGCACGCGGTCGAGGTCGCGCAGTTCGACCCGGACACCCAGGTCGGGCGGCATCCGTCCGGGTACGTCGGTCTCTTTGCCCCGGACGCGCGCAAGGACCTGGAAGCCCACGTCCAGGGCTACGTGACCTACTTCGCCGAGGGCTACCACCTGCTTCCCGTGCCGCCGCGGATGACGGGGAGGATGACCGTCCGCCCCGGCGCATCCGGCGAGCTGACGGTGCACGTCTCCTACGTGGTGGCCTACGCCTTCGACCCGGGCAGCCGCGTCGTCTACGGCCCCGCCGATCTGGAACCGTTCGTCCGGGTCGACCGCGACTACATCCTGCGCAGCGGCCCGCGGTGGGCGCCGGGCAGCCGCGGGCTGTGGACCGGCGACGGCGGCGGGTTTTACACCAGCATCGCGTGCCGCACGGGCAACCCCGAGGACCTCGCGCCCGCGTTCAGCGACCCGGACTACGGAGGTCCCTCGATGAGCCGGGCACCAGGCCAGTTCGACCCGGACAAACCGTTGCCCACCAAGGGAAACTGCGGCGAGTAACCAGGCCGGGAACCGAACGGGGGATTCTCTGGAACGCGCCAGGGCGCGGCCCGGTACCATCACTCCCGATGATCACGAATGCGTCTCGGCGGCCCCGGTCCGGCGCCGTCGCCCCGTGGCGGGTCGACGAGGTCGGACGGAAGGTGCGGCTGCGCGAGGTCCGCCCCGGCGACCAGCGCACCCTCGCCGGATTCGACCGGGACTCGGTCCGGGCGCGCGATCCGCAGGTCGGCGGCTACCGGCACTGGGCGACGCACCGCGGGCACTCCTCCCCGGACGGCTTCCACTTCGCGATCGAGACCCTGCACAACCGGACGCTGGTCGGCTCCGTGTGGGTCGAAACGGACCCGTTCTCCGGCCGGTTCAGCTACGGCGTCGGCATCGGCCCGCAGCACCGTCGCTGCGGTTACGCCGCCGACGCGGTCGCGCTGCTGCTGGCGTTCATGTTCGAACGGTGCCGGTACCGGGCGTGCGAGGTGAGCGTCAACGGCAGCAACTTCGCCTCGCTGGCGCTGCACGGCGAGCTGGGCTTCCGGGAAGAGGGCCGGCTCCGCGACGCCGAGTTGCTCCGCGGGGAGGTCAAGTACCCCGTTCTGATGAGCATCACCGCCGAACAGTTCGCGGAGCGTCACGTGGCACTGGAAGCTCGCGACTCCGGCCGGTCCTCGTCGCGCGGACGGCACTGGCGAGTCCAACGCCCCGGACGGCACCGCCGCATCGCCTACTCCGCCGGCAGCTAGCTCCCCTTTCTCCAAGACCCGCGCCCGGCGGATCTGCGACGCTCACCGGGTGATCAACCGCATCATCGCCTACTCCGAAGGCATCGACGACGCCGCGACCCGCGACTTCTACGTCCACGTCCTCGGACTCGACGTCGCCATGGACCATCCCGCGCTCGGCCTCCGCAGCAGCGACAACCCGGCCGCGCAGGTGCTCGTCCTCCCGCCCGGAAGCACCGACCCCGTCCCTCGCTGGGGCATCGATCTCGGCACCCCCGAGGCAGTCGACGCAGCCCACGCCGAGTCGGTCCGGCGCGGGCTGCGGGTGGTTTATCCGTTGACCGACGAATCGTGGGGCGTGCGACGGTTTTTCGTCGAGGATCCAGGCGGCAATGTGGTCAACGTGCTCGCCCACGTGACGGGCAGTTCGCGCACCGAGTAGAAGATCGCGTTCTCCTTGAACTCCAAGCGATCCAGCGGCACCGCCAGCGCCAGCGTCGGCACCCGTCGCCGCAACGTCGAGTACGCGACCTGCAACTCCACCCGCGCCAGCGGCGCACCCAGACAGAGGTGCCGCCCGTAGCCGAACGCGACGTGGTGCCGGGCGGACCGGTGGAGGTCGAAGGAATCGGGATCCGGAAAGGCCAGCGGATCCCGATTCGCGGTGCTCTTCACCGCGATGATGCCCTCGCCCGCGCGGATCACCTGCCCGCCGATTTCAAGATCCGCCAAGGCGACGCGACGCGCTTCGGTGTGCGTGATCGACAAGTAGCGCAACAATTCCTCCACCGGATCCGCCGCATCGTGGAACTGCTCCGGATGCGTCAACAACACGGCCGTGCCTAACGCGATCATGGCCGCGGTGGTGTCGTGGCCCGCCACCAGCAGAAGCTGCCCCAGCACCGCGATCTCGCGCGGAGCCATCGCGGGAGCCAGTTTGCCGAGCAAGCCCGGCCCGGCGGATTTCGTGGCGACGAGGTCTTCCAGATACGCATTCAGCTCTTCGCTGGCAGCCACGGCACGCGCCGGGTCCGGGTCGTCCATGACGAGTGTGCGGGCCACTCCCTGAAAGAAGTCGCGATCCGCGTAAGGGACGCCGAGCAGTTCGCAGATCACCAACGAGGGCAGCGGCATCGCGAACGCCTCGACCAAATCGGCCGGATTCGGCCCCGCGAGCATTCCGTCAAGAAGGTCGTCCACCAACTCTTGAATACGCGGCCGCAACGCCGCCATTTTCCGGACGGTGAATTCCGAGGCGAGCATCCGCCGCTGAACGGTGTGCTCCGGCGGGTCCATCTGCATCAGAGTCTTCATCCGCGCGTCCCGGGCCTTGCTGACCGCGTTGGTGTGCGGAAAACCAGGCTGCGCGACATCGACGCTGACGCGCGGATCCGCAAGCACGGCACGGACATCGGCATACCGGGTGATCAGCCAGGGCTCGCTGCCGTCCCACAGCCGCACCCGCGACACCGGTGGCCGCGCCGTCAATCCAGGGGCGGGGGCGAAGGGGCATCCAGCCGCCCGCGCCATCGGGAAGGTTTCGCTGCCGGTCATGCCAGCTCCTCACGGTCGAGTGCGTTTCGGAGCTGAAGCATGGCTGCGCGGGGGAGCCCGGTAATCAGACAAAAGGGATGTGACGTGCGCCTCAGTCTTCGGCGATATCCGGCTCTCCGGGGCGTTCGACCACGCTCCACAGGAACGAATGCCTCCGCCCGGCCGGTTCCTCGCGCGCGACGAACTCGTCCAGCAGTGCGTCCAATCGCGACTGCAGTTCGGCCGCGGCCTCGTCGCTCAGCCGGACCACGCCGCGGCGGGTTTGCTGGATCGACGTGGGGTCGGCTTCGAGCATTTCGGCTCGGTGGGCGTCCAGGGTCGCCAGTTCGACGCGTGCGGTCAGTGCCGGATCGCCTGCTTGGTCGAGGTCGAGGTGCCAGGTCCGCCGCGTCGTCCGGTAGGGGCGTTCCCAGGCACCGAGGTCGCTCCGGCGGGCCGGTTCGGCGACCAGGAAACCGGCTTCGGCGAGTGCGTGGACCCGGCGCAGGACGGTCGCCGGCGACTCCTGCAGCCGCTTCGCCAGTTGCTGGTTCGTCCACGCGGAATCCAGGCACAGCCGCAGAATCCGCCAGCTCAGCGGGTGTGCGAGCGCGCGGAGGTCGTCGGCGGTCGCTTGGCGCGGGAGACGGTCGTCCATTGACAGCAGCTTAGCCGATTTGCTTCGATGGCATCGATATCAGAAAGTGAAATCACTGGAGGTCGGGTGCGCCGCATCGAGTCGTACGTCGAGCAGTACCGGGAGCGGCACGAGGCGGAGCTGGCCGAGTGGATCGCCGTCCCGAGCGTGAGCGCCACCGGCGAGGGCATGGCGGAGGCGGCGGAGTTCGCGTGCGAGTTGCTGCGGCGCAGCGGGCTCGAAGCGCGGCGGGTCGAGACCGGCGGCTGGCCGTTGGTGGTGGGCCGCGCCGACGGGCCGCCCGGATCGCTGCACGTGGTGATCTACGGCCATTACGACGTCCAGCCCGCCGGACCGCTCGCGGCCTGGGACAGTCCGCCGTTCGAGGCGAGCGTCCGGGACGGCCGGATGTACGGGCGCGGCACGGGGGACAACAAGGGGCAGCACCTCGCGCAGCTGCTTGCCTTGCGCGCGCTCGCCGAGACCGGCGGACTGCCGTGCAGCGTGACCGTTCTGCTCGACGGCGAGGAAGAAATCGGCAGCCCGAACCTGGAGTCCGCGCTCGCCGGTCTGCGCGACGAGTGGGACGCGGACCTGGTGCTGTGGAGCGACGGTCCGGTGCACGACAGCGGCGAGCCGACGGTCAGTCTCGGCGTGCGTGGTGCCGTCCGGTTCGAGATCCGGGTGCACGGCGCCCCGGCGGCGCTGCATTCGGGAAACTGGGGCGGGGTCGCGCCGAATCCGGCGTGGGAGCTGGTGTGGCTGCTGTCGACGATGCGCTCGCCCGAAGGCGAGGTGCTGGTCAAGGGAATCGCCGACGGCATGGTTCCGCTGAGCCCGTCGGAACGGGACGCGCTGGACGCGCTCCCGGTCGACGTTCCCGCCGCGCTCGCCGAAGTCGGGCTGGACCGGATGGACGTGCCCGACGGCGTCGGGTTCAACGACCGCTTGGCTTTGCCCACCTTCAGCATCAACTCACTGTCCTGTTTGGACGAAGGTGACCACCGCACGGTCATTCCGGCCGTCGCGGTCGCCCGCTGCGACATCCGGACGATCGGCGGCCAGCGTGCCTCGACGGTCATCGAGGCGTTGCGCGCGCACCTCGCCGAACACCTTCCGCACGCGGAACTGCACGTACCGGGCGGGCGGATGGAAGCGTCCCGGACGCTGCCGGAATCGCCTTACACCGCGGTGATCGCCGACGCGGTCAGCGCGGCCGCCGGCCGTCCGGCGGTGCTGGTGCCCGCGATGGGCGGGAGCCTGCCGATCGCCGCGCTGTCCGACGGCCTCGGCCTGCCCTGTTACGGAATCCCGCTCGCCAACGTCGACGAGCACAATCACGGCCCCAACGAGAATTTCGAACTCGCCCGGTTCCACGCCGGAATCACCGCCGCCGCGAATGTCCTGCTCGAATTGGGCAAGCTTCGCTGAATTCCCCGCGCACATGGTTGGTCCGGGCCGGTGTGCCCGGAACCGCGCTTCACCAATGACGCCGAACGCACCGCCCCGGAGGCGACCATGTCGATCCCTGCTCCCGATTCCCCTGCCGTCAGAACCGAAAACACCCCCTCGCCGCGCTCGTCCCGGATCGTGCTCGCGGCCACGATCGGCAATACCCTGGAATGGTTCAGCCTCGGGGCCTACACCCTGTTCGCCGACGTCCTGGCAAAACAATTCTTTCCCGCGACGGATCCGGCGGTCTCGCTGATGCTGGCTTTCGCCAGTGTCGCGGTCGCGTATTTGATCCGCCCGTTCGGCGGGATGATCCTCGGCTCCTACGCCGACCGCGCGGGCCGCAAAGCCGCGCTGGTGTGGTCGATCCGCATCATGGCCGTCGCCTCGTTGCTGATCGCGATCATGCCGAACTACGCGACGATCGGCATCGCAGCCCCGATCGGGCTGGTGTTCGCCAACCTGCTGCAGGGCTTCTCCGCGGGCGGCGAATTCGGCAGCGCGACCGCGTATCTGGTGGAGAGCAACCGGAAACGCCGCGGATTCATGGGCAGCTGGGGCGCGGCGAGCCAGGGCTTGAGCACGTTGCTGGGCATCGTGTTCGCCGCGGTGCTGAGCGCGGTGCTCACCGAACAGCAGCTCGGGTCGTGGGGCTGGCGGATCCCGTTCGCCTTCGGCCTGCTGATCGCCCCGATCGGCTACTACATCCGGCGGCACGTCGAGGAATCCCCGGCGTTCGAGGAGGACGCCGCCGAGGCGCCGCTGCGGGAAGTCCTGCGCTCGCAGAAGACCCGGATCCTGGTCGCGATGGGCGCGATGGCGGTGTCCACCGCGATCAGCTACCTCATCATCTACATGCCGACCTTCGCCATCCGCAACCTAGGACTGCCCAAATCGCTGGCCTTCACCACGACCATCGTCACTCAGATCGTGCTGACCGTCCTCGCCCCGGTCGCCGGGCGCTTGTCGGACCGGACCGGCCGGATCCCGCTGATGGCGGCCGCTTGCTCGGTGATGCTGCTCGCGATCTTCCCGCTGTTCCTCGCGCTGAACAGCCAGCCGACGTTCGCGATGATGACGGCGGTGATGGCCGCGATCGGCCTGGTCAAGGTCTGGTATGTCGGCCCGCTGGGCACGATGATGGCCGATGTCTTCCCGACCCGGACCCGCGCGACCGGACTGTCGGTCAGCTACAACATCACGGCTTCGTTGTTCGGCGGGTTCACGCCGCTGGTGGTGATTTGGCTGATCCAGGTGACGGGAAGCAATCTGGCGCCGAGTTACTACGTGATGGCGCTGGCGGTGCTGAGCCTGGGCGCTCTGGTTTTCGCGCGGCGGCGGTTGCGGGTGCGGTGAGTCCTGGTCCGTTGTGGACTCTCGATCGGAAGTGCCGTGCGCGCGATGCCAATGGGGCACCGCACGCACGGCAGGTCAGCTACGGATGAGTCCGGAAAGCGTCCACGATCAGGTAGCTGCCATTCTTCATCGTGCCGGTAACGGTATGCACCCCCGGCGGCAGACCGGAGACACTCGCGACTGTCGACTGGTACTGCCGGGTCGGCGTCACGAAACTGACCGTCCGATAAGGCGCACCGTCCAAGGCCAGGTCGACGTCGCCCTCGTCGGTGTTGGTTTCGGAGATGATGTCGATCCCAGTGCCGTAGAATGTCAAACTCCACGAATCGCCGACGTTCTGCGTCGCCCAGATATCGTCGAGATACGAGTTCGCGCCTCCCGCAGAACTGCCGCGCCAGAGCCATCCCGTCGACGGGGTGCCGGTGTTGGTGTAGACGACGCCGGACGTGTTGTTGAGCAGCTCCGATTCCCGCGTCTTGGCCAAGCGAACGGTGACATCGGCCTGCCCGCGCCGCACGGTCAGCGTGATCGGCGCACCCGGCGCGAGTTTGTTGTAGCTGAGCCAAAAAGTATTGCGATCGTCGGTCACTGGGGTGCCGTTGACGGCGGTGATGTCGTCGCCGGTCCGCAGCCCGTTTTGCGCCGCGTAGCTGCCCTGCGGCACAGAGGACAGGTAGAGGCCGTACGGTTTGGTCAAGCCGAGCGACGACTGGACCGCGAGCGACGGGATGTTGGTGGCGGTGGCGCCCATCAGCATTTCGGGTTGGACGATCATCCCGTTGCTAGGCCCGCCGGAACCGGGGCCGTAAGCGAAGACCGCCTTGGGCGGAAGCGGCCCGCCCGAGGCGCCGAAGCCGGTCATCGGGAAGTTGGCGTACCCGAGGCCGAGCGCGGGCGAATCGGCGGCGACCGTGAAATCGTAGCTGCCGAGCGGGTCGGCCGCGGCGAACTTCGGGTCGGCGACGAGCGAATGCGGGTCCATGCCGGCGCGGACCCAGGCCGACTGGGGGTTGATCGTGGCGCCGTCCGCGGAGAGCGCTTCGTTGCCGCTGCCGTCGGGATTGACGTAGACCGGGTAGCTGTCGTTCCAGAAGAGGTTGCGGTCGACGCCGTACTTGGCGGTGGACGGATTGTTCAGCACGTTGTTGTACGCCTGCGGTCCGAGCGTGATGTTGTGCTCGATGACGTCGCCGCAGTCGGAGTGGCTGACCTGTTCGTAGATCGAACCGTCCACGAGCAGGTTGTTCCGCACGGTGCGCTCGTAGCCGTCGCGCAGTTTGATTCCGCCCTTGAGGACGAGGTTGTCCAGCAGGCGGAAGTTGGACGATCCGTCGTCGAGGTCGATCGCCCAGTCCCCGGCGTGCCAGAACCGGTTGTGCTGGATGGTGATCGGCCGGACGACGTCCAGCTTCATCAGGCTCCGGGCCTGGGCGTCGGTCAGCGCGGTGCCGGTGGATCCTTCGTAACTCGTGCCCGGCGCGAGGGTGTTGTTGCCGGAGCTGGCCCAGAACCGGCCGCGGCCCCACACGTTGACGGACCCGTTGTCCCCGGTTTCCTCGACACAGTTGAAGAGATCGTTGTTCTTGATGGCGTGTCCGCCCCACGTGCCGTCCTCGATGTTGAGGCACGCGCGCGGGCTGCCGGAGACGGTGTTGCCGTCGACCGTCACGTCCGCGCTCATGGAAATGTTGACGCCGGAGGACTGCTTCTCGAACCGGCCCATGTTCTGCATGAGGTTGTTCCGCACGACGATGCCGCGGGGATAGTCGTCGGTCTTCGGCCCCGGCGCGGTGTCGGTGACCGCGACGTTGTCGTAGTAGTTGCCGGAGTAGTCCCGCACCGCGCTCGGCGAGCCGACGATCTGGACGTCCGTGGCGCCGTCGGAGGCGAACTTGTTGTCGCTGATCGTGTTGTGCTTGTTGTAGCTGTCGAGGAAGATGCCGTTGCCGCCGAGCTGGTCGAAGAACGACCCGGTGACTGAGATGTCAGCGGCGTTCTTCAGAGATACCGCGCCCTTGCGGACCACCGCCCAGTCGCCCTTGGCGTCGGCCTCGAAGGGGCTGTCGAAGAGCGTGCGGTGAGTCGCGGTGAAGTGCAGTCCGCGCAGCGTGATGTCGTGGACAGGGTCGGCAGCCGAGGTCCCGGCGAGGGTGATCAGCTGATCCTGCTCGGCGGTTTCGACCGTCGCGGCAGAAAGATCGGTTCCCTCCGGCGGGTAGTAGAGCAGTTGGCCGCTCGCCCGGTCGTAGAACCACTCGCCGGGCGCGTCGAGCTCCTCTTTGACGTTCTCGGCCATCGCCGGTCCGACCCGGCCAGGTCCGTTGCCCTTCGTCAGCCCGCAGTCCTGCGGCCGGTTGTTGTCGCCGACGTAGTGCAGAGCGAGCCCGTCGCCGGTGCGTCCGCTGACGGTGAACGAGACGGATCCCCAGTCGCCGCAGTGCATCGCGCGCACCAGCGCGGTCGACGGGTCCGCCCACTTCGCCGATTCCCGTTGGAGGTCGGCCAGCGAGGTCGACCCCTGCAGCCGGGCCGCGCTGGCGTCGTAGTTCGGGTAGCGGGCCAGGATCTGACGCTGGCCGTCGACGAACAGGCCGTCGAAGTCCAGTCCGGCCGGGAGGGCCACGGCCATGATCTTGCTGCCGGGTGCGGCGGACTGCCAGGCCGGACGCAACGGCCGGCCGCCGCTGATCGTCACGACGGCGTCGGTCGCTGGCTGCCAGGTCACGGTGTGGCCGTTGCGCCCGGAGTCCAGCGGACCCAAGGCCAGCGGAGCGGAGAGGTAGTAGGAGCCGCCGGCGAGCTTGACCACGATGTCGCGGTGGTTGCCGACGCCGGTGCCGAGAAGATGCCGGACCCGTTGCTGCGCCTGCGAAAGCGAACAGGGGCGCGGCTGGGTGCAAGGGTTTCCGGGCGGTGCGTCGGCGCCGGGAGCGGCATAGACGGTCATCGGCGGCGGCCCGCTCGCGGCGGCTGGCGGGCCGAGGGCGAGCGTTCCGCCAAACCCGGCGACGGCGGACAGGACGATGCTCAGAAGGCGGCGGTTGGCCATTCAGGTCCTCCTTGACCAGGCATCGGACGTTCTGTACGCCAGGACATCCGATGTCTAGGAGACTATGCAGGAGGGTGTAGCGGTCGTCAAGGAGCTCTCCGGGTGGTGTCCGGAGGCGGGTAACTGGCTTTGCAGCACGGGTACGGGCCTGATCGGCGAGGTTGCCGGGCGAATGCGGTAGGTGGACGACGGCGGGGTTTACATCTGATCTTTGGGCTGTGTGCTGAAGCCTTTCCCGAAGCTGACCCGGGGCGGGACCCGGATTTCCGCGCTGCCCGGAGCGCTCCGGTCACCCGGGAAGCGGCGTGATCGACACCGGCGTGACCAAGACCCGGTCGTGGCCTGCTTCGCGGACCGGGCCGGTGAGTTCGAACCGGCCGGTGCAGGGCAGGTCGCCCGCGGACGGGCCGGCCAGGACCTCGATCGTTCCGGGTTCGACGATCCGGCGCAGGTCGAGTCCGGTGAAGCTGGTGCGGTCGGCGTGCAGCGCGAACGTGACCCTGGCGGCGCGGCCCGCCTCGAGCGGCACCCGGGCGAAGCCGGCGAGCTGCCGGACGGGGCGGGTGACCTGGGCGTGCACGTCGTTCAGGTACAGCTGCACGATTTCGTCCGCCGCGCGCTCGCCGGTGTTGCGGACGGTGACCGAAATGGACAGTTCGCCGTCGGTGGGGATCTCGGACGCGCTCAGCCGCAGGTCCGAGTAGGCGAACGTGGTGTAGGACAGGCCATGGCCGAACGGGAACAGCGGGGTCGGGTCGAGGTTGCTGATGCCCGCGCTGTCGCGGCCCAGCGGCGGAGCCAGGTAGGTGCCGGGCGAGCCGCCGGGCACGCGGGGGACCTGCACCGGCAGTTTCCCGGACGGGGCGGTCCGGCCGGACAGGATCCCGGCGACGGCGCCGCCGCCCTCCTCGCCCGGCAGGAACGCCTGGACCAGAGCGGCGGCGCGGCCGGCGTGGCGGCCGAGGGCGTACGGACGGCCGGACACCACCACGACCACGACCGGGGTGCCGGTCGCCAGGAGCGCGTCGAGGAGTTCGTCCTGGACGCCGGGGAGGCTCAGGTCGGGGGCGTCGCAGCCCTCGCCGGAGGTGCCGAGGCCGAACATGCCTGCCCGGTCGCCCACGACGGCGACGCACACACCGGCGGCTTCCGCGGCGCTCGCCGCGGCGGTGATGCCGGAGCGGTCCTCGTCGAGGATCGGGCAGCCTTGGTGCAGCGCGATCTCGGCCGCGGGCAGTTCGAGCCGCAGCGCATCGGCCAGGGACGGAACGCTTACGCCGAGGCCGAATTCGGGGTGGCGCGGCAGGACGTGGTTGGGGTAGGAGTAGCAGCCGAGGAAGACCAGCGGGTCGTCGGCGCACGGCCCGACGAGGGCGATTTTCCCGGCGGACAGCGGAAGCGTGCCGTCGTTGGCGAGCAGCACGACGGACTTCTCGGCGATTTCCCGGGCGAGGGCTCGATTCCGCGGTGAATCCAGATCGACCGGCTCGGCCCGCGGCGCCCAGTCCGCGTCGAGCAGGCCCAGCTCGGCCTTCTGCCGCAGGAGCCGTCTCGCGGCCCGGTCGACGAGCGCCTCGGGGACCTCCCCGGAACGGACCAGCTCGGTCAGTTCCTTGCTGTAGCACAGGGTGTCCGGCAGTTCGACGTCGATCCCGGCGGCCAGCGCGAGCGCGCCCGCCGCACCCGCGCTGGCGGCCACGCGGTGCATGCTCTTGAGGAACGCGATCGCCCAGTAGTCGGAGACGACGACTCCGTCGAAACCCCATTCCTCGCGCAGAATCGTGGTGAGCAGCGCTTCGCTGGCCGCGGCGGGTACGCCGTCGAGGTCGCTGTAGGAGTTCATGACCGAGCGGGCCCCGCCGTCGCGCACCGCCATCTCGAACGGCGGCAGGACGACGTCGCGCAGCTCGCGCGGCCCGATCGAAACCGGCGCGTGGTTGCGCGCCGCCCGGGACGCGGAGTAGCCGGCGAAATGCTTCAGCGTCGCGATGATCCCGGCCTTCTCCAGGCCGCGGACGTAAGCGGTGCCCAGCATGCTGACGAGGTACGGGTCTTCGCCGAGGGTTTCCTCGGTGCGGCCCCAACGGTAGTCGCGCACGACGTCGAGCACGGGCGAAAGCCCTTGATGCACGCCGACCGCGCGCATGTCTTCCGCGATGGCCGTGGCCATCCGCTCGACGAGACCGGGATCGAAGGTCGCTGCCCAGGCGAGCGCGGTGGGGTAGACCGTGGCGCCGAGGGTCGTGAAGCCGGTGAGGCACTCTTCGTGCACGATCGCCGGGATGCCGAGCCGGGTCTCGGAGACGATTTCGCGCTGCAGCGCGGTGATCCGGGCGACGCCGTCGGCCGCGCTCACCGGCGCCGTGCCGAACGGGCGGGTGAGGTGCCCGATCCCGTCCGCGCGCACCTGTTCGAACGGGACCTCGCCGCGGGCGAAAACGTCCTGCATGGGGGCGACGTTCCCGCTGATCTCCTGATTGCCGGGCCACGCGCTGCCCAACTGGGCGACCTTCTCCTCGAGCGTCATCCCGGCCAGCAGCGCGTCCGCGCGTTCGGCGGGGGAGAGGGTCCGGTCGTGCCAGCGGCTCATCGTGCTCCTCGGTCGGCTGCGGGGGCGGTCGACTCGCGCACGACGAGATGGGTCGCGAGTTCGACGTGGTGGGAATCGAGCGTCTGCCCGGAAATCAGCTTGAGCAGGGTGCGCAGCGCGACCCGGCCCATGTCGTGCAGCGGCTGCCGGATCACGGTCAGCGGCGGGGTGGCGAGGCCGGCGAGCATGGTGTCGTCGAAGCCGACGACGCTCAGGTCCTGCGGCACCCGCAATCCCCGCCGCCGGGCGGCTTCCAGCACGCCGAGCGCGGTGGCGTCGCTGGCGGCGAACACCGCGGTCGGCGGATTTTCCATGGCCAGCAAGCGGTTTCCGATCTCCAGTCCGGCCGGGTGGCCGAAGTCGCCGTGGCGCACCAGTTCCGGGTCGAAGGCGACGCCCGCGTTGTCGAGGGCGGCGCGGTACCCGTGCAGCCGGGCCTGGCTGCAGGAGGCTCCGACCGGCCCGCCGGCGAACGCGACGCGCCGGTGCCCGAGGCTCAGCAGGTGCTCCGCGGCGGCGATCCCGCCGGACCAGTTCGTCGCCCCGACGCTGGCGACCTCGGTCCTCGGCAGGTTGATCGGGTCGATGACCACCAGCGGCAGCCCGGCGCGTTCGAAGCTTTCGACCTGGGCGAGCGAGAGTTCGGAGGTCACGACGATCAGCCCGGCCCGGCCGTTGCCCTTGAGCCGGTGCGTCCACTGGTCCTCGGGGCTGAGCGGGCCGCCGGGCACCGCTTCGGGCATCCGGCTCACCACCACGTCGGTGCCGAGTTCGGTGCCCGCGGCGGTCACCCCGCGCAGCACTTCGAGCGCGTACGGGCTGACGAGATCGTCGAACACGACGTCGACGATCCGGGTCGCGGGGGCGTTCCGGCTCCCGCTGCGCGGCACGTATCCGGCCTCCCGCAACGCTTGTTCCACTCGGGCGCGGGTGCGCGCGGCCACGTCGGACCGCCCGTTGAGCACCTTCGAGACGGTCGGCAGCGAGACGCCGGCGGCTTCGGCGACCGCCGCGAGCCTCGCGCCAGTGCGGGACGGCATCAGGCTCCCTCTTTTCGAAATGTTTCGAACCATGATTGTTGGCTATGAAAAGGGAATTTAGCACTTGACTGGCCCGAATCACTACCCTAGATTTCGGCCAGCCTACGAGAAGTTTTCGAAACTTTTCGAACCTTCGGAGCGGAAGGTGCATCATGAAACTGGGTACTCGCCGGACGGTCCGCGGGACGCGGACGACGCTCGCGGCGACCGGGTTCGCGGCTCTGCTGGCGTTGACCGCGGCGTGCGGCACGAGCGGGCCCACGGCCGCGGCCGGCGGGAAAGCGACGGCATGGGCGTTGACCGGCGGCGACGAGCAGGTGTTCCGCGCTTCGTTCGCCAGCGGCGGCGTCGAGGGCCAGTTCTTCGGCAACGACGCGTACAAGCAGAAGATCCGCTCGGCCGTCGGCGCCGACCAGGCGCCCACCCTGGTGTTCAGCTGGGGCAACGGCGGGATGCTGAAATCCTGGGTCGCGGCAGGGAAAATCATGGATCTGACCCCGGAGGTGCGGAAGGACCCCGCGCTGACCGGCCGGTTCCTGCCCTCGGTGGCGAAAACCGGGGTGCTGGACGGAAAGACCTACGCCGTGCCGAACAACAGCATGCAGCCGGTTTTCCTGTTCTACAACAAGGATCTCTTCGCCCGGGTGGGCGCGCAGCCGCCGAAGACCTGGGACGAGCTGATGGCGCTGGTCCCGAAGTTCGCCGCCGCCGGGATCGCTCCGTTCTCCCTCGGCGGGCAAAGCAAATGGCCGCAGCTGATGTGGGAGGAGTACCTGGTCGACCGGATCGGCGGGCCGGGCGTCTTCGCCGCGATCGCCGCGAACAAGCCGGGCGCCTGGTCCGATCCCGCGATCCTGGACGCGAACCGCAAGATCCAGCAGCTCGTCGACGCGGGCGGGTTCGCCAAGGGGTTCAATTCGATCAGCACCGACAGCAACGCGGACCTCGCCCTGCTCTACACCGGCAAGGCGGCGATGTACCTGATGGGTTCGTGGGCGTTCCCCACGATCAAGGAAGCCGACCCCGGTTTCGCCGCGGGCAAACTCGGCTACGTCGGCTTCCCGGTCGTGCCGGGAGGGAAGGGCGATCCGGCGGACATCGTCGGGAACCCGGCGAACTTCTGGTCGGTGTCCGCGCACGCCTCCGACGCGCAGAAACAGGCGGCGGTGAAATACCTGCGCGAGGGCGTGATGAACGATGCCTACGTCGACGCGCTGCTCGCCGGGGGCGCGGTGCCGCCGGTCAACGGGATCGAGGCCAAACTGGCCAAGGCGCCGGACCCGGCGTATCTGTCCTATGTGTACGGACTGGCGCGGAACGCGCCGAATTTCCAGCTCTCCTGGGACCAGGCCCTTTCCCCCGGACAAGCGGACGCGCTGCTGAACAACCTGGACCAGCTGTTCCTCAAGCAGATCACGCCCGAGCAGTTCTCGGCGAACATGAACGCGACGGTCGGGAAGTGACGGTGTCCGCTGCCCTCGTGCGGGAGCGGTCCGGGAAGCGGCCGCGGTCCGCCGCGACGCCCGGCCGCGCCGGACCGCATCCGCTGACGGCCGTTCCCGCGCTGGCGTTCTTCTCGATCTTCGCGCTGCTCCCGCTCGGCGGGGTGGCGGTGCTCAGCCTGATGAAGTGGGACGGGATCGCCGACCCCGTCTGGACCGGGCTGGGCAACTGGACGGCGACGCTAAGCGACCCGGCTACTTATCACGCGCTCTGGCTCAGCGTGCAGGTGATGGCGGCGAGCTGGTTGTTCCAGACGCCGGTCTCGCTTCTGCTGGGCGTGCTGACCGCGGGCCGCGGCCGGTACCGCGCGGTGCTGGGCGTGCTGTATTTCCTTCCGCTGCTGCTGTCCTCGGCCGCGATCGCGATCGCGTTCAAGGCCCTGCTCGACCCGAACTTCGGGATGAGCCGTGCTTTCGGGGCCGACTGGCTCTCCCAGGACTGGCTCGGCGAGCCGACACTGGCTCTGTACGTGGTGATCTTCGTGATCGGCTGGCAGTTCATGCCGTTCCACACGCTGCTCTATCAAGCGGGAGTGCGGCAGATCCCGGCCCAGCTTTACGAAGCCGCGCAGATCGACGGCGCGGGCCCGGTCCGGCAGTTCTTCCACATCACCCTGCCGCAGCTGCGCTACACGATCGTCACCTCCTCGACGCTGATGCTGGTCGGCTCGCTGACCTATTTCGACCTGGTCTTCGTGCTCACCGGCGGCGGCCCGGGCAACGCCACCCGGTTCCTGCCGCTGGACATGTACCTCAACGGTTTCTCCAACAACGACATGGGCCGCGCGAGCACTCTGGCCGTGCTGCTCGTCGTCGCCGGGCTGGCGCTGTCGCTCGGCCTCTCCCGGTTCGCCCGCTTCTCCCGCGGCAGCCAGCAGGACGGTGTGTGATGGCCAGGAGCAGGCCCAACGTGCTCGGCGGGCTCGCCGGATTCGCCTGGCTGTTCGTCGTTCTCGTGCCCGTGTACTACATCGTCGTGACGAGCCTGCGCGGCCAGAGCGGGTTCTTCGGGGCCAACCCGTTGTCGCTGCCCGCCGCTCCCACGTTCGAGAACTACCGGCTGGTCCTGGACAACGGCTTCCTGCGCTACCTGATCAACAGCGCGGTCGTCACGGCAGGCACTGTGGTTATCACCGTCGCGGTATCGCTACTGGCGGCCTATTACATCGTGCGCGGCCGGACCCGGTTCTCCGCGACCACGTACAAGATTTTCCTGCTGGGGCTGGCGATCCCGCTGCAGGCGACGATCATCCCGATCTATTACCTGATCACGCGCGCGCACCTCTACGACACCCTGCTCGCGATCGTGCTGCCCTCGGTCGCCTTCGCGATTCCGCTCTCGGTGGTCGTCCTGGCCAATTTCCTGCGCGACGTGCCGAACGAGCTGTTCGAATCGATGCGCGTGGACGGCGCCGGGCACGGGCGGATGCTCGTCAGCCTGGTGCTGCCCATGGTCAAACCCGCGATGGTCACCGTCGCGGTGTACGACGGCCTCAACGTGTGGAACGGATTCCTCTTCCCGCTCATCCTCACCCAGAGCGCCGACCAGCGCGTGCTTCCCATGGCGCTGTGGGCTTTCCAAGGCCAGTTCCGGGTCAACATCCCCGCGGTCCTCGCCGCGGTCGTCCTTTCCACCCTGCCGGTCCTCGCGCTGTACATCCTCGGCCGGCGCTACCTCGTCACCGGTCTCACTGCGGGTTTCGGCAAGTAATCCTTCGCCCGGACTTCCCGGCCAGGCGAACGCACAGGGTCGCGAGGGTGGTCACTGTCTGTGGTCGCTATGCGGTTCGAGGTTGCGCGAGGGACCAGCGCTGAGTCCGTCGGGGGCAGATCTGCTTCACTCAGCCGGCGCGCCAGCAGTCATCGACTTCTGTGTCTCGCTGTTCCTCGCATGTCGCCAGAACTGCAGGCGGGCGTGTTGTCGAGCGCCACTGGTCGGTGAATACGCAGGGTCCGGACGGCAGTGGCCCACCGCGTTGTGAGGGCCGAGGCGACGGCCCAGGGTTGCGTAAGCGAGCCTCGCCGTTATCCTGCGACTAAGCAACCGCTTAGCGGTGGCTGTCCAGCGGCGGACAAGGAGACGGTGTGGTGGAGTCGTTCAAGGATCGCGTTGCCCTGGTCACCGGGGCCAGCCGGGGGATCGGGCTGGCTATCGCGCAGGGGCTGGTCGAGCGCGGGGCGAAGGTGTGCATCACCGCTCGCAAGCCGGAGCCGCTCGCGGAGGCCGTCGAGAAGCTCGGCGGGCCCGAGGTCGCGATCGCGGTGCCCGGCAAGGCCGACGACGCCGCGCATCAGCAGGAGGCGGTCGCCGCCGCGGTCGAGAAGTTCGGCAGTCTCGACATGCTGGTCAACAACACCGGCATCAACCCGGTCTACGGGCCCACGCTGGACGTCGACCCGGCCGCCGCGAGCAAGATCTTCGCGGTGAACGTCGTGGCGCCGCTGTCGTGGATCCGCGTCGCGCGGGACGCGTGGATGGGCGAGCACGGCGGCGCGGTGGTCAATGTCGCCTCGATCGCGGGCATCCGCACCTCGCCGGGCATCGGCATGTACGGCGTCAGCAAGGCCGCGCTGATCCGGCTCACCCAGGAACTCGGCGCGGAACTCGGTCCGAAGATCCGGGTCAACGCGGTGGCTCCGGCGGTGGTCAAGACGCAGTTCGCGACCGCGCTGTACGAGGGGCGCGAGGAAGAAGTCGCCGCGGCGTATCCGATGAAGCGGCTCGGGGTGCCGGAGGACATCGCGGGCGCGGTGGCGTTCCTGCTGTCCGGCGAGGCGGGCTGGATGACCGGGCAGACGGTCGTGCTCGACGGCGGCGTGACGCTCGGCGGCGGTCTGTGAGCGCCGGAGTCGTCATCACCGGCGGTGGCGGCGGGATCGGGGCGGCACTGGCGAGGCGGTTCGCGGCGGACGGGGCTCGCATCGTGGTCGCGGACCTCGACGGGGACCGCGCCGCCGAGGTCGCGGCGGAGGTGGGCGGCACGTCGTTCGCCGGTGACGTCGCCAGCGAATCCGGGGTCGCCGACCTGATCGACACCGCCCGCGAAACGCTCGGTGAGATCGACGTTTTCTGTGCCAACGCCGGGGTCGCGCCGTTCGGTGACGCCCACGCGGACGAAGACGCGTGGGCGCTGGCGTGGGACGTGAACGTGATGGCGCACGTCCGCGCGGCCCGGTTGCTGCTGCCGGCGTGGCTGGAGCGTGGTGAGGGGCGGTTTGTCGCGACGGTGTCCGCGGCGGGCGTGCTCACGAGTCTTGGCTCGGCTCCGTATTCGGTGACCAAGCACGGCGCGCTGGCGTTCGCGGAATGGCTGTCGGCCACCTACCGGCACCGCGGCATCACCGTGCAGGCGATCTGCCCGCAGGGCGTGCGCACCGCGATGCTCGAGGAGACCGGCGAACGCGGCAAACTGCTGATGGGCGCCAGCGCGATCGACCCGCCGCAGGTGGCCGACGCGTTGTTCGCCGCGATGGCCGAGAACCGGTTCCTGGTGCTGCCGCACGCCGAGGTCGCGGATTTCTATGCCTTGCGCGCCACCGAAACCGACCGCTGGCTCGGCGGGATGAACAAGCTGCAGCGGAAAATGGAGGAGCTGCCCGGCGAAGCGTGACCCGATATTCTCCCGGGGCGGCACCGGGCCGCAGGGGAGAACAGGGAGCCGGAATGACCGCACCCGCGCGCACCGACATGTCGCGCATCGCCACCGCCAGTTTCATCGGCACCGCCATCGAGTTCTACGATTTCTACATCTACGGGACCGCAGCGGCGCTGGTGTTCGGGAAGGTCTTTTTCCCGACGTTTTCCTCGACCGCCGGGGTGCTCGCCTCGCTCGGCACCTTCGCGGTGGGATTCGTCGCGCGCCCGGTCGGCGCGATCCTTTTCGGACACTGGGGCGACCGGATCGGCCGCAAGTCCATGCTGGTCACGTCCTTGCTGGTGATGGGACTGTCCACAGTGGCTGTCGGGCTGGTGCCGGACTACGGCACGCTCGGCATCTGGTCGCCGATCCTGTTGGTGGTGCTGCGCTTCGTGCAGGGCATCGGCCTCGGCGGCGAATGGGGCGGCGCGGTGCTGATGTCAACGGAGTACGCGCCGCCGGGCAAACGCGGCCTGTACTCGGCTTTCCCGCAGCTCGGCCCTGCCATCGGATTCGTGCTGGGGAACCTGCTGTTCCTGCTGCTGGACGCGGTGCTCCCGCCCGCCGAGTTCCTGTCCTGGGGCTGGCGGCTGCCGTTCCTGTTCTCCGCGGTGCTGCTGGCGGTCGGGTTCTACATCCGGATCAAGATCGCCGAGACGCCGGTTTTCCAGGCCGCATTGGACAAAGCCGAACAGGCGAAAGTCCCGCTCTTCGAACTGCTGCGGAAACAGCCGCGGGTTTTGGTGCTGTCGACGTTGTCGTTCGTGCTCGCACACGCGCTTTTCTACACTGTCACCACATTCTGTCTTTCGATGGCGACGACCACGCTCGGCATCCCGCGCACCACTGTCCTGATCAGCCTGCTCATCGCCGCCACCGTGATGGGCGTGGCGACGCTGGTGTTCGCGATGAAGTCCGACCGATGGGGCCGCAGGCGGCTGAGCGCGGCGGCCGCGGTTTCCGTTGTGGTGTGGGCATTTCCGCTCTTTGCCTTGCTGCAGACGGGAAACCCGGTGCTGCTGACGCTCGGATTCGTCGGCGGCCTGGCGTGTTTCGCGATGCTGTACGGGCCGATGGGTGCGTTCCTGCCGGAGCTGTTCCGGGTGCGGTACCGGTATTCCGGCGCTTCGATCGCGTACAGCGTCGCGGGCGTGATCGGCGGCGGGATCGTGCCGCTGATCTCGACCGATCTGTGGGCGTCGACCGGCTCGACGGTGCCGGTCGCCCTGGTGCTGGTCGTGCTCGGGGTGCTCAGCTTCCTGTGCGTGCTGGCCCTGCCGGAGACCCGCGACCACGACTTCTCCGACGGGCTCGGCGAGGGGACCGCCGCCGGCCGCCCCTGACTTTCGGCCCCACCCGGCCGGGGGAAATCCGGCCGGGCGCGGTGTTTCCGGCCCGGTGCGCCGTTCGGGCTGCGGCTCTTGACACGCCGATTTGGTCTAGTCCAGTGTGTGACGGCACCCTTCCGGGTGCACTCCTCCCGGGTTGATCCCGCCGCCTCAAACCGGAGGTGTTCCGTGGTGCTCGTGGGAGGAACACGATGAAATCAGTGCGTCGGCTGGCCGCGCTCGCGGCGGCGGCAGGGGCGGCTCTCGCGACCGCGGCCGGGGTGGCCACGGCCGCGCCCGCGTCCGCTCCGCAGGTGGCGGCCGCTCCGGACCCGGTGCTCGCTTCGCCGTACCTGTACCAGTGGGCGGGGCAGACCAGCGCGTCGGCGGCGATGTCCGCGACCGGGATCAAGACGTTCACGCTCGCGTTCATGCTGTCGGACGGCTCGTGCAACCCGAAGTGGGACGGCGACCGTTCGCTGACCGGTTCGGACAAAACCCTGATCAAGTCCATCCGCGACGCGGGCGGCGACGTGATCCCGTCCTTCGGCGGCTGGTCCGGCGCGAAACTCGGCGCCAAGTGCTCGTCGGCCTCGGCGTTGGCGGGGGCGTACCAGAAGGTGATCGACGCGTACGGCCTGAAGGCGATCGACCTCGACATCGAGAACACCGACGAGTTCGAGAACGCGACAGTGCAGGACCGGATCCTGAACGCGGTCAAGATCACCAAGCAGAAGAACCCCGGCGTGCGCGTCGTGATCACGATCGGCACCGAAACGTCCGGCCCGAACGACTGGGGCAAGCGGCTGATCAAGCAGGCGAAGGCGATCGGCGCGCCGGTGGACGTGTGGTCGGTGATGCCGTTCGACTTCTCCAGCGGCGGCGACATGGCGGGCAAGACGAAGTCCGCGGTGGACGGTCTCGTGGGGCAGCTGAAGTCGACGTTCGGCTGGGACAGCGCCACGGCGTACCGGCACGCGGGCCTCTCGTCGATGAACGGCAAGACGGACAACCCCGGCGAGGTCGTCTCGGTGTCGGACTTCACCGCGATCCGCGACTACGCCTCCAGCCACCACCTCGGCCGGTTCACCTTCTGGGCGACCAACCGGGACTGCTCGGGCGGCGGGGAGTGCAGCGGAATCTCGCAGCCGAAGTACGCGTTCACGAAGATCGTGGCCGGGTACCACGGCTGAGCTGGTCCAGGCCGGTGACGAGGCCGCCGTTCCGAGGGGTGCGGCCTCGTCGCCACCTGCTCCGCGACCGGGTGGGGTGCTCGGTGGGATTCGGAGCGGCCGGTCGATGCCGGGGAGCCGCTTCTGACTGGGCGGACTGGCTGGGCTGAGTTCTGGCGCAGGGGGACAGCGGTCGGGTTGCGCCGAGGTTGGGGGTGCAGCGGGTCCGGATGGGCTCGGGACGGTGCGAAGAGGCCGGTCTGGACAGATGGGCCGCGGCAGCCCGGAGACGTTGGCGCGGGCCGGGGTGATTGCCGCGGTTGCTGGAGTGTCGTCTGGTGACTGCGATTGGTGGGGTTGCCGAGGGCACAGGGTTTGGGGTGGTCGCCGGGGTTGCTGGAGCCGTGTCGTCTGGCGGCTGCGATTCCCAGGGGCTGCGAGGGCGCAGGGTCGAGCGCAGTGGTGAGCGCGCGATGTGGCGGCCGCGATTTCGCACAGGTGCCGCTGGGGCGGGGGTGATCACGGTGATGTGGAGTGGCGGCTGCGATTCCCAAGGGCTGCGGAGGGCGCAGTGGCGGGCGGGGCGAGCGCGGTGGTTATCGCCCGACATGGCGGTCGCGATGTCGGGCAGGTGGCGCTAGAGCAGGGTGATCGCGGTGGCGTGGAGCGGCGGCTGCGATTCGCAGGAGCCGCTGAGGGCGCGCAGGGCCCGGCGGGATGATCGCCGGAGCACCCTCGACCGCAGAAGGCTCGGCGCAGAGGAGCTCGGCGCAGAGGTCGGCACGGTCGCGCGGTGGGGGCGCGACCGTACCGGGCTCGAACAGCGAGACTCGGCGCTAGCCGCAGCACACAGCCCTCAACCGCCCAAAACCCGCAGGACGAACTCCGTCTTCCCCGCCGTATAAACCTCCCGGTCAGCCACCTCCCCGGCCAGCCGTCGCTTCACCTCGGCGTACTCCTGGGCCAACCCGGGATCCGCCCGCAGCGCGTCCCGGAATCGGAGTTGTGCCTGCCACCGCGGATGTCCCTCCGGCAGCAGGTGCAGGTGCGCCACCCGACGCCGTCCCTCCGCATCGGGCAGCACGAAGAACCGTCGCCACGGTGCCGCGACGTCCAGTTCCGGCGGCACGAAACACCAGCCCTCAGCGGAAAGCACCGGCACTACCGCCGAGACCGTCTCCGCGGACAGGTCCCGCATCGGGGCCATCACGTCGAGCACCGGTTTGGCTGCCAAGCCGGGCACCGCTGTCGAGCCGACGTGCTCCACCTGCCCGGGAGCGAGCCAAGGCGCGAGCAGCCGCGCGACCTCAGCGCACAGCGCGGTGCCCCGTGAAGCCCACGTCGGATCCGGGGGACGGATTTCGGGCCGTTCGTAGGCCCAGGCCGGAGCATGGGACGGGTCATCCATGCCGGGCCGCAAGGGAGGCCGGGGTTTCGTCCATGCCGATCACGGTAACCCCGGCCACCGACAAAAACCGTCAGGCGGGAAGATCCACCAGATCAGCCAGCCGGGCCCGATGCCGTCCGGGGGTGCCGAAAGCGATCTGGTCGCTCTTGGCCCGCTTCAGATACAGATGCGCCGGATGTTCCCACGTCATCCCGATCCCGCCGTGCAGCTGGATCGCTTCCTCCGCCGCGTGCACCGCGATCGGCGACACCCTGGCCTGCGCGACCGACACCGCGATCGGCACGTCGTTCCCCGTCGCCAGCGCATCCGCCGCGTACCGAGCGGCGGCCCGCGCGTTGACCAGTTCCGTGTACAGATTCGCCAACCGGTGCTTCAGCGACTGAAAACCCCCGACCGGACGGCCGAATTGGTACCGCCCCTTCAGGTACGTGACAGTCTCCGTCAACGCCCACTCGGTGATCCCGGTCTGCTCCGAAGCCAGCAGCCCAGCCGCAGTGGTCAGGGCGCTGTCCAAAGCCTCGGCAGCAGCGGAACCGGTGCAAATCGTCTGTGCGGCAACGGAATTGAGAGTCACATCGGCGACCCGGCGCGTCAGGTCCAACGACACTGCCTCGGTCACGGTCGCCGCGGAAGCGTCCACGGAGTAAAGGCCAGGGCCGTCAGGGCCGACAGCCGGAACGATCAGCAGATCGGCGACCGAAGCATCGGCCACTGTGGATACTTGGCCGGACAAGGTTCCGTCGAGAAACGAAACAGCAGAGGGGAAAGCAGCACCCGGAGCGGTCGACAAAGGAACCGCCAGAGCGCCGATCACCGAGCCGGAAGCGAGCTGGGGGAGCAGGTCCGAACCCGCGGCCAGCAAGGCAGCCGTCGCGAGCACTGCACTGCCCAGGTACGGCACCGGCGCGACACTCCGGCCCAGTTCCTCCATCACGACCGCGACCTCGCGCGTCGAAGCGCCATGTCCGCCAAGGGATTCCGGCACCATCAGCCCGGCCGCACCGAGCTCGGCGGCCAGTGTCTTCCACAGCGCGAGGTCGTACGGCGTGTCCGTTTCGACCCGCGCCAGCAGCGCAGCCGGCCCGGCTCGGTCGGTCAGCAGCGCGCGCACCGACGACCGCAGGTCCTCTTCCACATCCGAGTACAGCAGGTCCGGCGTGCTCATCGCGGCAGGTCCTTCCAGGCGACGTCCTTGTCCACCCGCGGCTCGGACGGCAGCCCCAGCACGCGTTCGGAGATGATGTTCCGCAGCACCTCCGAGGTACCGCCCTCGATCGAGTTTCCCTTGGCGCGCAGGTACCGGTACCCGGCGTCGCGGCCGAAGAAGTCGACCTGTTCCGGGCGGCGCATCGTCCAGTCCTCGTAGCGCAGGCCCTCTTCGCCGAGCAGTTCCAGCTCCAAACCGGACAGCTGCTGGTTCAGCTCGGCGAACGCCACCTTCATCGCCGAACCTTCCGGACCCGGCGCGCCCACCGCGAGCTGCTGCCGCTGCCGCATTCCGGCCAGCCGCAGCGATTCCGCCTCGACCCAGTGCTGCACGAGCCGGTCGCGCAGTTCCGGCGTGCGCAGCTCCGGACGGTCCCGCCACGTCTTCGCGACCAGCCCGATCATGCCGCCCTCGCGCGGCATCGCGGTGCCGCCGATCGCGACGCGTTCGTTCATCAGCGTGGTCTGCGCGACCTTCCAGCCCTCGCCGACCGCGCCGATCCGCTGCGCGTCCGGGATCCGCACCTCAGTGAGGAAGACCTCGTTGAACTCCGCCTCGCCGGTGATCTGCCGCAGCGGCCGGACTTCGACGCCCGGTGCCGTCATATCGCACAGGAAGTACGTCATGCCCTGGTGTTTCGGCACGTCCGGGTCGGTGCGGGTGACGAGGATGGCCCACTGCGCGAGATGCGCACTGGACGTCCACACCTTCTGCCCGGTCACGACCCAGTCGTCGCCGTCGCGGACCGCTCGCGTCGCCAGTGCGGCGAGGTCGGAGCCGGCGCCCGGTTCGCTGAACAGCTGGCACCACGCCTCCTCGCCGGTCCACAGTGGACGGAGGTAGCGCTTCTTCTGCTCCTCGGTGCCGAACGCGAGGATGGTCGGCGCGGCCATGCCGAGCCCGATGAGGATCCGGCGCGGGTTGTTGTCCGGCGCGCCAGCCGCGGCGAAAGCTGCTTCGACCTCACCCTGCAGTGCACGCGGAGCACCCTGGCCGCCGAGTCCCTCGGGGAAGTGCACCCAGGCGAGCCCGGCGTCGAACCGGGCCCGCAGGAAGTCCACAGTGGACAAGGAAGCCGGATCGTGCGCGGCGAGGAACGCGTCGACCTGCGCCCGCAGCTCCTCGGCGGTCACTTGCCCGCCTCCGTCCGGTACTTCTTCAGCTCGCGCCGCGCCAGCGAACGCTTGTGCACCTCGTCCGGACCGTCGGCGAGCCGCAGCGTGCGCACCCCGGCCCAGATCTCCGCCAGCGGGAAGTCCTGCGAGACGCCGCCCGCGCCGTGCGCCTGGATCGCCTTGTCCAGGATCCATTCGACGGTCAGCGGGGTGGAGATCTTGATCGCCTGGATCTCGGTGTGCGCGCCCTGGTTGCCGACGGTGTCCATCAGCCACGCGGTCTTGAGCACCAGCAGCCGCTGCTGTTCGATCCGCACGCGCGCCTCGGCGATCCAGTCCTGCACCACGGCGGAATCGGCGATCGGGCGCCCGAACGTCTCGCGCGACAGCGTGCGGCGGCACATCGCCTCCAGCGCGCGCTCCGCCATGCCGATCGCGCGCATGCAGTGGTGGATGCGGCCCGGCCCGAGGCGGGCCTGCGCGATGGCGAACCCGGAACCCTCGTCGGCGATCAGGTTCTCCGCGGGCACCCGCACGTCCTCGAACAGCACCTCGGCGTGCCCGCCGTGGTCGCCGTCGGTGTAGCCGAACACCTGCATGCCGCGCACGACGGTCAGCCCCGGCGTGTCGCGCGGGACCAGGATCATGCTCTGCTGCTGGTGCGCGGGCGCGTCCGGATCGGTCTTGCCCATCACGATGAAGATCTTGCAGTTCGGGTTCATCGCGCCGGTGATGTACCACTTGCGCCCGTTGACGACGTACTCGTCGCCCTCGCGCCGGATGCTGGTCGCGATGTTGCGCGCGTCCGAGGACGCCACGTCGGGTTCGGTCATCGCGAACGCGGAGCGGATTTCCCCGGCCAGCAACGGTTCCAGCCACTGCTTCTTCTGCTGGTCGCTGCCGAACATGGTCAGCACTTCCATGTTCCCGGTGTCCGGCGCGGCGCAGTTGACCGCGGCGGGCGCGAGGTGCGGGCTGCGGCCGGTGATCTCGGCCAGCGGCGCGTACTGCAGGTTCGTGAGTCCCGCGCCGTGGTCGCCGGGCAGGAAGAAGTTCCACAGCCCGCGTTTGCGCGCCTCGGCCTTCAGCTCGTCGACGACCGGCGGCGGCGACCACGGGTCGGTGCGCGCGGCCAGCTGCTCGTGGAAAACAGCCTCGGCGGGGTAGACGTGCGAGTCCATGAATTCGAGCAGTTGCCCGCGCAGTTCCTCGGTACGGGCGTCGAACGCGAAGTCCATCAGTTCTCCTTGCTGAGCGTCTTGGCGCCCTGCTCGATCAGGGGAGCGACGGCGGCGCCGATCTGGTCGAAGCCCTCGCCGACGGTTTTGCCTTGCTGGAAGCGGAAGTAGATGCCCTCGAGGATCACCGCGAGCTTGAAGAACGCGAAGCTCACGTACCAGTCCAGCGCCGACAGATCGCGGCCGGACCGCTGCGCGTAGCGGGCGATCGTCTCGTCGGTGCCCGGATAACCGGGCGCGCTGCTGGCGTTGGACACCATCGGCAGCGAGAGCTGGTCGCGCTGCGCGTAGGTGATCATCAGGCCGAGGTCGGTGAGCGGGTCGCCGAGCGTGGACATCTCCCAGTCCAGCACCGCGGTGATCCGGTCGTCACCGTCGACGAGCACGTTGTCCAGCCGGTAGTCGCCGTGCACGATCGCGGGCGGGCCGGACGCCGGGATCGCCGCGGCGAGCAGGTCGTGCAGCCGATCCGCGCCCGGCAGGTCACGGCTGCGCGAACCGTCGAGCTGCTTCTTCCACCGGCGCAGCTGGCGTTCCAGAAAGCCTTCCGGACGGCCGAAATCGCCGAGCCCGACCGCTTCCGGATCGACCGCGTGCAGGTCGACGAGCGTGTCCACCAGCGAATCGGCGATCGCCCTCGTCCGCTCCGGGCCGAGCTGCTCCAGCTCCTCCGCGGTGCGGTACGGCGTGCCCTCGACGAACTGCATCACGTAGAACTGCGCGCCGAGCACGTCCGCGTCCTCGCACAGCAGAACGGTTTCCGGCACCGGCACCGGAGTCCCGGCGAGACCGCTCATCACGCGGAACTCGCGGCGCATGTCGTGCGCGGTCGGCAGCACGTGGCCGAGCGGCGGACGCCGCACGACCCAGCGCTGCGTGCCGTCGGAGACGAGATAGGTGAGATTGGACCGCCCGCCCTGCACCACTTCCGCGGTGAGGGCTCCGGAGACGAGCCCGGGCCGCTCGCGGTCGAGATGGGCGCGCAGCCTCGCCAGATCGAGGCCGGGCGGGTCGGTTTCGGTCATCGGAAGGACTCCAGTTCGTGCGAGGTCGGGGCTTGCGCGCCCATGCCGCGTCGGGTGCGGGGACGCACCGGACGCCGCATCGGGGCGCGGGCGGGGGCTCAGAGGATGAGCCGGGAAACCATCTCGGCGACGCAGGCGGGTTTGTCCTCGCCCTCGATTTCGACGGTCCAGCGCACCACGGCCTGCTTGCCGCCGGGCACGTCGGTCAGCTCGACCAGCTCGGCGGTCCCGCGCACCCGCGAGCCCACCTTCACCGGCTGCGGGAACCGCACCTTGTTGAGGCCGTAGTTGATGCCCATCTTCAGGCCCTCGACCCGGTAGATCTCCGGCAGGAACGCCGGGATCAGCGACAGCGTGAGGAACCCGTGCGCGATCGTCGTGCCGAACGGGCCGGCAGCGGCCTTCTCGGCGTCGAGGTGGATCCACTGGTGGTCGCCGGTGGCGTCGGCGAACAGCTGCACCTGCTCCTGGGAGACGGTGTGCCATTCGCTCGTGCCCAAGGGCCCGCCCACTGCTTCGGCGAGTTCGGCGACATCGGAGAACACGCGCATCGGGATCAGTCCTTCGGTCCGCCGGCGACGTAGATGACCTGGCCGGACACGAATCCCGCGCCCTCGCTGACCAGGAACGACGCGACGTTCGCGATGTCCTCGGGCGTGCCGACGCGCTGCACCGGGATCTGCGAGGCGGCCGCGGCCTTGAAGTCCTCGAAGCTCATGCCGACGCGCTCGGCGGTCGCCGCGGTCATGTCGGTGGCGATGAACCCGGGCGCGATCGCGTTGGCGGTGACGCCGAACTTGCCCAGCTCGATCGCCAGCGTCTTGGTGAAGCCCTGCATGCCGGCCTTGGCTGCGGAGTAGTTGACCTGGCCGCGGTTGCCCAGCGCCGAGGTGCTGGACAGGTTGACGATCCGGCCCCACTTCTCCTGCGTCTGGTACTTCTGCACGGCGCGGGTCATCAGGAACGAGCCGCGCAGGTGCACGTTGAGCACCGAGTCCCAGTCCTGTTCGGTCATCTTGAACAGCAGGTTGTCGCGGGTGATGCCGGCGTTGTTGATCAGCACGGTCGGCGCGCCGAGCTCCTCGGCCACGCGGGTCACCGCGGCCTCGACCTGCTCGGCGTCGCTGACGTCCAGCGCGACGCCGACCGCGCGGCCGCCGTCGGCGACGATCGCCTCGGCGCCCTGCTTGACCCCGGCCTCGTCGAGGTCCAGCAGGCCGACGGCGAACCCGTCGGAGGCGAGGCGGCGGGCGACGGCGGCGCCGATGCCACGGCCTGCGCCGGTCACGATGGCCACACGGGAAGCGGTCACGGGGATCTCCTCATCGTCGAGAAAGCGGTTCGGCAGCGGCGCTAAGCGTACGCTTAGTACGAGAATTTCGCGAGACCTCGGAAGGGCGGTTCGCCGCGTGCGGCCGGAATTGTCGGTCCGGCCCGGTAGGGTCGCCGCCGATGAAGATCACGAGCGCGCCCCTCGTCGCGGCGGGACGCGCGCTGGGAGAAGCGGTCGCCGGCGGCGGCGGTCCGGCGGTCGCGCCCGGCCGGACGCACCAGGCGCTGACCGGGCTCGCGGCGCTCGTCGCCGGGGTGCTCGCGTTTTTTCCGGCCGACCGCGCGACCGAGGGCGCGCGGGTGCTGGCGGCCGCGCTGACCCTGTTCGCGGTCGGGCTGACGCTGGTGCGTCCGCTGTGGTCCTGGCGGGTGCTGATCGTCCTCGTGGGCTGCGCGGACCAGCTGTACGGGATCCATGCCCGGTTCGGCTGGCCCTGGACCGAGGGGTTCGCGCTGGCGGCGATCCCGGTGCTCGCCGCGGTCGGCCGCAACCACCGGCCGGGCGTGCTGGCGTGGGTCTGGCTGATCTCCACCGGGGTCAGCGCCCTGCTGGCGAACGTGCGCGGCGAGCTGGTCGTGATCTCCGTGCTGCTCGCGGTGCCGCTGGCGTTCGGCTGGCTGGTTTCGCGGCTGCGCGGTGCCGAACGCGACCTGGAAGCGGAGTCCACCCGTCGCGCGGTGCTGGAGGAACGCGCCCGGATCGCCCGCGAGCTGCACGACGTGGTCGCGCACCACATGTCGGTGCTGGCCATGCGTGCGGATTCGGCGCGCTACCGGTTCCCCGGCCTCGACGACGGGCTGCGCGAGGAGTTCCAGTCGATTCAGGACACCGCCCGCAACGGGATGACCGAAATGCGCCGGCTGCTCGGCCTGCTGCGGGCCGAGCAAGCCGGTCAGGAGACCGAGCCGCAGCCCGGAGCCGAGCAGATCGAACAGCTGGTGGAACGGGTCCGCGCGGCGGGCACCGACGTGCGGTTCGAGCTGCGCGGCGATCACCGCGGGCTGCCCGAGGGCGTCGGGTTGTCCGCGTACCGGATCGTCCAGGAAGGGCTCAGCAACGCGGTGCGGCACGCGCCCGGCGCGCCGGTCGAGGTGTTCGTGCACGTCGGACCAGGTGAGCTGCGGCTCGTCGTGCAGGACACCGGTGCCGTCGCGAGCGCTCCCGAGGACACCGCGGGGCGGGCGAAACACGGACTGCTCGGGATGCGGGAACGCGCGGCGGCGCTCGGCGGTACGTTCTCCGCGGAGCGAAGGGACAACGGCGGATTCGCCGTCGTCGTGACCGTTCCGCTGGACTAGGGGGACAGCCATGGCGGTGACGGTGGTGATCGCCGACGACCAGACCATGGTCCGGCAGAGCTTTCGCGCGGTGCTGGCCGCGCAGCCGGACATCGAGGTGGTCGGCGAAGCGGCCACCGGGACCGAGGCGGTGGCCGCGTGCCGCGCGCTGCGCCCGGACCTGGTGCTGATGGACATCCGGATGCCGGACCTCGACGGGCTCGCCGCCACCCGGCTCATCCTCGGCGACGGCGAGGACGCGGGGCCACGGGTGCTCGTGCTGACCACGTTCGACGCGGACGAATACGTCTACGGCGCGCTCAGCGCCGGTGCCAGCGGTTTCCTGCTGAAGGACTCGCCGCTGGACGACCTGGTCGTCGCGGTCCGGATGGTGGCGGCGGGCAACGCGCTGTTCGCGCCCGCGGTGACCCGCCGCGTGATCGAGGGGTTCGCCGGGACGCGGCGGCCGACTCAGGACGTCGGCAGGCTGTCCGAGCTGACCGCGCGCGAACTCGAGGTGCTGCGCCTGATCGCGCGCGGACTGTCCAACGCGGACATCGCCGCGCAGCTGGTGATCGCGGAACAGACCGCCAAGACGCACGTCAGCCGGGTGCTGGGCAAGCTCGGAGTCCGAGACCGCGCACAAGCCGTGGTCATGGCCTACGAGGCGAAGTTCGTGGTGCCGGGCCAGTGATACGCCGGTAGCACTCGCGCGCGGGCACGCTACCGGGGGAGCAGCCGAAGACAGCTCCGCGGACCGACGCTTCCGGGGCACTCGTCTCCCTAGCTTTCCCTTGTGCGCCAAGAGAAAAACATTGTCGTCGTGGTGATCGCCGCGTTGGCCGGGATCGCCGTCTTCCGCTGGCTCGGCGGAGCACCGCTCGGGGTGGACAGCGCGGTGTACCGCGCCGGTGCGCTGGCCGTGCTGCGCGGACAGCCGCTTTACGAGCCCTTGCTGGCTCTCGACCCGAAATCCGCGCTGGAACTGCCTTTCACGTACCCGCCGAGCGCGGCGTTGCTGTTCCTGCCGCTGGCCGCGCTCCCGGCGCACTTCGCGTGGCTGCTGATCGCGGTCGGCTCGGTGCTCGCGCTGTGGTCGGTGTCGCGCCGGTTCGCCCGTGAACGGCCGCTGCTGGCGCTCTGTCTCCTGCCCGTGCTGGAACCCGTGTGGCGGATGATTTCGCTGGGCCAGATCAACGGCGTCCTGATGGCCATGGTCGTGCTGGACGCGCTGCCGGTCCGCAACCGCAGATCCGGCGGAATGCTGATCGGACTCGCCGCGGCGGTGAAGCTGACCCCGCTGATCTTCGTCCCGTACCTGCTCCTGACCGGCCGCCGCGCCGACGCGTGGCGCGCGCTGGCGACCTTCCTCGGAGTGAGCGCCGCCGGGGCGCTGCTCCTGCCAGGGGATTCGATCCGGTACTGGACCTCGGCCATGCTGGACAACCGCAACGCCGGAACCCTCGACTGGGTCCTCGACCAGTCCCTGCACGGCATGTTCGCGAGGTTCGGCGCGACCTCGCTCGGTTGGTACGCGGCGTCGGCCGCAGTGTGCCTGCTGGCGGGCGCGCTGCTGGTCCGCGAGTTCCACCGGCGCGGCGACCCGCGAGCCGCGCTGCTCGTGACGGCGGGCTGCGGGCTGCTGGTGAGCCCGCTTTCCTGGACGCACCACTGGATTTGGGCCGTGCCGCTGGTCGGTTTTCTGTCGGGCAAACGGGCCGGGCTGATCTGCGCCGGAGCGGTTTTCAGCGGGATCGCGCTGGCTGTGGTTCCCGAAGGCGGGCACCGGGAACTGTCCTGGAACCCGGTCGAGATGGTGCTGGGCAACGCCTACGTGCTGAGCGCGTCGGCTGTCGGCGCGGTCCTCAGCGTCCGGCTGCTGACCCGGCGCTCGGGGCGGCTAGTGCGGCCAGCGCGACAAGTTCGGTGAGCGCCATCCCGCGTTCGACGAGGCCGAGCGGGATGAGCAGCCACCAGCGCTGGTCGGTCAGCGCGGCGACGGCGACCGCGCCGAGGATCACCGCGAACCAGGCGAGCGACGCGACGGCGAGCGCGCGGGCGACGAACCGGCGGCGCGGGGAGTCCGGAAAAGCTGCGCGCGCCGAGACGAGCACCGCAAGCGGAAGGCAGACGAAGGCGACGACACTGGCGATCCGGTGCAGCGTGCCGCCCGCGCCGGTCGCCGCCGCGTTGGTCCAGTCGGTCTTCGGGAACGCGACGATCACCAGCAGCCCGGCCGTCCAGAACGCGCCGAGCACGGCCGCGAGGACCGGCAGCCGTCCTTGCAGCCGCAGAACGGCGAACGCGATCGCCGAACCGGCCGCGACCAGCACGATTGCCAGGTCGAACACCCATTTGTGGTCCGACCGCCCGTACTCGCTGATAGTCCGCCAGGTCGCGCTGATCTCGTCGGTCGGCGGCACCAGTTGCAACAGCAGCATCAGCACGGCGCCGAGAGCCAGCGCGGCGATCCCGGCCAGCGCGAGCAGGACGGGGCGGCGGTCGGCGCGCACGGTTGTCATGCACTCACAGTGACACATGCCGGATATGTCCCGGGTGAATCAGGCCGCCCGGCCGGATCCGGTGACCTGCGCGCGCACCGTGCGCAGCGCGTTGTGGTCCACAGTGGACGGTTCGGCGGACAGCCAGCCGCCGATCTCGTGCAGGAACTGCTCCGGCGTCATCGGCGGACCGGGCTCGCCGTCCGGTTCGGCGGTGGTGACCTCGCCGTCGCGGCTCGGGTACACGATCATCGCGCCGCGCAGCGCGACGCCGGGCAGCAGTTCGCGGTAGCGCTCCAGGCTTTCTTCCAGCTGGCTGCCGCCGCCGCGGAACGGGCGCCCGTTGCGCAGCAGCCGTCCGTCCTCGGCGGTTTCGTAGTGCCCGGGCAGCCAGAGCTTCGATTCGACCAGCACCAGGCGTTTCCCGCACAGCACCGCGTGGTCGACGTCGGCGAACACCGAACCGGGCCACGCGAGACCGTGGAAGATGCGCGCGCCGGGCAGCCGGGTCAGATACCGCTCCAGCAGGTCGGCGGTGAGCCGTTCGGCCAGCTCGTCGGCCTCGGCGCCGGGGGCGCCGAACACCGCGCTGCCGCCGAATTCCTCCGCGAACTCGTGCCGGGCGTGGCGCGCGGACAGGAAACCGCGGGCGAGCCGGTGCACGAGCAGCGCGGTGCCCGCGGTGAGCGCGAGCCAGACGATCAGCACCGGCGGGGTGAAGTCGATCCCGGCGAGCAGCGGCAACAGCACCAGCACCGTGCCGGCGACCGCCGCGACGACCGGCGTGTGCCCCGGCCCGCGCCGCCGCCCGTGCCGCATCCGCGGGTCGGCCGCGGCGAACGACCACCACTCCAGGGTTTCCGGATCGATCTCCGGCGCCTCCGGGCGATAGCCGGGCTGCTCGCCGAACCGCCGCCGCGGCCGCGGTTTGGGCACCGAGGCGGCCGGGACGCCGGCGTCGTAGCGGGCGCGTTCGCTGGGGTCGGCGAGGGTGTCGTACGCCTCGCGCAACAGCTGGAAGGTGCCGACCGTGCCGCCCGCGTCCGGGTGCAGCGTCTTGGCCAGCCTGCGGTAGGCGGCCTTGATCTCCGTGGGGGACGCGGTTTTCCCCACGCCGAGTACCGCGTAGTAGTCGGGCACGGTTCGGGTTCCACCTCCGGACGGCTGCTGCGCAACGATATGGGGTCGCCGGGGCGGCGTGCCATCCGCCTCCGCGGCGCGCCGGGGTGAACGTGTTTCCGCTAGGTGCGGGCCAGCCACTCGTCGCGGGTGAGCGCGTACTCGACGGCGTGCCGGTCGTCGCCTGGCGCGAAGTAGTCGGGATCGTCGGAGACGAAGTCGCGGATGTGCCGGAGCCCGATCGACGCCATGGTCGCCAGGGAGGCCTTGTTGCCCGCCGCGGTCCCGGCGAAGATCCGGTCCAGACCGACCTCGCGGAAGCCGTACCGGAGCAGTTCGAGCGAGCCTTCCTTGGCGAGACCTTTGCGCCAGTGCTTGCGGAGCAGCCGGTATCCCAACTCGGCTTCTTTCGGTGCTTCGGCGGGGCGCAAAGCCCAGTAACCGGCGAACTCGGCTTCGAGGAACCCGGCCCAGCAACCGAGCCCCGGCTGGGTGTCCGCGAGCAGTCTCCGAAGGGCTTCGGCCGACTGGTCCCGAGTCCGCACGCCGCCCAGGTAACGCATGACTTCCGGGTCGGCGGACATCTCGACCTCGTGCTCGAGATCTCCGGCGGACAACGGGACCAGCCGGAGGCGTTCGGTGCGCAGGACCGGTTGGGACATCAGGCGAACTCGCTAGCCAGCCACTCTTCGCGGCCGACGGCGTACTCGACCGCGTGCCGGTCCTCGCCCGGCGCGAAGTACTTCGGGTCGCCGATGAAGTCGCGGAGGTGCCGGAGCCCGATCGAGGCCATCGTCGCTTGGGAGGCTTTGTTGAGCACCGCCGTCCTGGCGTAGATGCGGTCGAGCCCGACGTCGCGGAACCCGTGCCGGAGCATCTCAAGCGCCCCTTCCTTGCCGAGTCCCTTGCGCCAGTACCCGCGAAGCATCCGGTATCCCAATTCGGCCTCTCCCGCGGATTCGCCGGGACGCAGCGACCAGAAGCCGGCGAAAGCGGCGTCGACGAAGCCGGTCCAGCAACCGATCCCGCCTTCGGCGTACGCGAGGGTTCGCCGGAGCTCGTCCGCTGACTGCTCCGGGGTCTGCACGCCGGCCAGAAAGCGCATCACCTCGGGATCGGCGGAGAGTTCGACCAGGTGCTCGAGATGTCCGGCGGACAACGGGACCAGGCGGAGGCGTTCGGTGTGCAAGATCGGTTGGGACATCAGGCGAACGCTCCCGGGTCGGCGGACGGCGGAAGCAGTCTGGCAGTCGCGCGGTCCGCCCGTCAGCCGGTTTTCCGCTCGCTCGGCACGGCTCCCGGTCAGCGGCGCCATCCCGCCGGAGCGCCCGCCCGCGTCGCGAGGGGCCGTGCCTGCGGGACCCGCGCCCCACCGTCCCCTTCTCCCACTCCCGCACCGGTTTCGGCAACTTTCCGGACGCAGCCCTTCCGCACCCCGTTCATTCTATGTTAAGAAGCTTTACTAACTATTGGATGGAGGCACGACGTGAGCTCACCCACCCGCCCGGGGGACTCCGCGACCCTTCCGGGGAACGGTCTCGAACGCCGGATCGGGCCGCTGCAGGCGACCGCGATCAACATGACGCAGATGTGCGGGATCGGCCCGTTCGTCACGATCCCCGCGATGGTCGCGACCATGGGCGGCCCGCAGGCGATGTTCGGCTGGATCATCGGCGCGATCATCGCGCTCGCCGACGGGCTGGTGTGGGCCGAACTGGGCGCCGCGCTGCCCGGGGCCGGCGGCACCTACATCTACCTGCGCGAAGCGTTCCAGTACCGCACCGGGCGGCTGATGCCGTTCCTCTTCGCCTGGAGCGCGGTGCTGTTCATCCCGCTCATCATGTCCACCGGCATCATCGGGCTGGTCCAGTACCTGGGCTACCTGGTGCCGGGCGTGACCGACGCGGGCGGCGTCACCCCGCTGGGCAAGGTCATCGGCATCGGCCTCGTCGTGCTGATCGTGCTCGCGCTGTTCCGCCGGATCGGCCAGATCAGCAAGCTCACCACCGCGCTGTTCCTGATCATGCTGTTCGCCGTCTTCGCGGTGATCATCGCGGCCTTCTCGCACTTCGACGCGCACCAGGCGTTCGACTTCACCCCGGGCGCCTTCGGCTCGGGCGGCGCGTTCTGGTCCGGTCTCGGCGCGGGCCTCGTCATCGCCGTCTACGACTACCTCGGCTACAACACGAGCGCCTACCTCGGCGGCGAGGTCCGCAACCCGGGCCGCACGCTCCCGCGGTCGATCATCTTCTCCATCCTCGGCATCATGACGCTCTACTTCCTGCTGCAGGTGGGCGTTCTCGGCTCGCAGCCGCTGGAGTCGATCAAGAACGCGACGTCGGTGGCGTCGTCGGTGCTGGAGCAGGCATGGGGTTCGGTGACCGCGAAGATCGTCACCGTCTTCATCGTGATCGCTGCGGTCGGTTCGGTGTTCGCCGGTCTGCTCGGCGGGTCGCGGGTGCCGTTCGAAGCCGCGCGCGACAAGGTGTTCCTGCCGGTGTTCGGCAAACTGCATCCGAAGCTGAACCTCCCGACCGCGGGCGTGCTCGCGATGGGCGTGATCACCGCGATCGGGTCGCTGTTCACTTTGACGGACGTGATCAACGCGGCGGTTACGGTGCTGGTGATCATCCAGTCTCTGGCGCAGGTCGCGGCGATCGTCGTGCTGCGCCGCCGCCAGCCGCACCTCAAGCGGCCTTACCGGCAGGTGCTGTATCCAGTGCCGACGATCATCGCGCTCGTCGGGTGGGTTTACGTCTACGTGTCGGCCAGTTGGCTTTCGATCTGGCTTTCGGTCGCCTGGATCGTCCTCGGCGTCCTCGCCTTCCTGATCTACGCCTCGAAGGAAAAGGTGTGGCCGTTCGGCCCCAAGGAAATCCGCGAGGCGTTCGCGTCCCAACCGGCCGCGGGGGTGGAGTCGTGAGGAAGCCGCTGATCGCCGGGATCACCGCGCTCGTCCTCGTCCCCGGCGTGGTGACCGCCGTGTCGAGTACCGCTTCCGCGCAGCAGCCGGAAACGGCGGTAGCGTCCCGTCCGCAGGGGCAGTCGACGATCGGCCTCGGCGGCTGGCAGGTGCTGACCACCGCGCAGGTCAAGGACGGCGGCACGGCGGTGTCGAAGCCCGGCTACCCGACGCACGGCTGGCTGAAGGTGAAGCCGGACGACGCGGGCGCGCCGGGCACCGAGATCAACGCGCTGGTGCAGAACGGCAAATGCCCCAACGTGTTCTACTCGGACAACATGCGTAAATGCTTCGGCTACCAGGCGAAGCGCGGACCGGTCACCGCGAAGCAGTTCAAGGACCCGTGGTGGTTCCGCACCGATTTCAACCCGGGTTTCCGGCCGGGCAAGAACGCGAAGCTGACCATCCCCGGCGTCGTCGGCGAGGGCGACGTGTGGCTGAACGGCACGCTCGTCGCGGGCAAGGACGTGGTGAGCGGCGCGTACGCGGGCCACACCTTCGACGTCACGAAACTCCTGCGGCCGGGCAGGAACACGCTCGCGGTCAAGATGTACCCGAACGACCCGAATTCGATGTACACGCTCGACCAGGCCGACTGGGCGCAGATCGTGCCGGACAACAACACCGGCTTGCAGTTCCCGCCGACGCTGCAGCTGTCGGACGCGCTGAGCGGCGACAACGCGCACGTCGTGCAGGACAACGCGGCGGATCTGTCGGCGTCTTCGCTGACCGCGAAGGTCGACGTGACCAACAACGCGGACACGCCGCAGACCGGCGAGGTCGCCGCGATCGTCACGCCGCCGGGGCACGGGCGGCCGATCGTGGTGCGGCAGAACGTCACGATTCCCGCGCACGCCAAGCAAACCGTGACGTTCACGCCGGCGAAATTCCCGCAGTTGAAGATCGTGAAGCCGCAAGTGTGGTGGCCGTACTCGATGGGTGCACAGCCGTTGTACACCTTGGGTACGACAGTTTCGCAGGGCGGCGTGGTGTCGACCGCGTCGTCGGAGACGTTCGGGATCCGGACGGTCACGTCAAAGCTGATCGGCAAGTCCCCGGCACTGCCGGACGGCGCGCGGAAATTCGCGGTCAACGGCCGCGACTTCGTGTTCCGCGGCGGCGGTTTCGCGCCGGACCTGTTCCTGCGCTACGACAAGGCCGACATCGCGCACCAGCTCGCGCTGATCAAGAACATGGGCCTGTCCGGCGTCCGGCTCGAGGGCCACGACATGCCCGCGGACTTCTACGAGCAGGCCGACCGCGCCGGACTGCTGGTGCTCGGCGGATTCCTCTGCTGCGACGCCTGGCAGCCGGAACATCCGGAGAAACTGACCGACCGCGACTACCGGATCATGCACGATTCCGCGTATTCGATCGCACAGGCCGAACGCAGCCACCCCAGCGTGATCACCTACGGATGGAGCGACAACGAGCCGATCCCGCGGCAGGAAACCGAGACGCTGAGCGCGTTCAAGGCGGCCGACTGGGACGTGCCGGTGATCGCGTCGGCGGAGTACAAGAGCACCAAGACGCTCGGCCCGTCGGGGGAGAAGGAAGGCCCGTACGACTGGGTCCCGCCGACCTATTGGTACGACTCGTCGACCTTCGACAAGACCGACCCGAGCCGCACGAACGCGGGCGGCGCCTGGGGTTTCGCGAGCGAGCAGAGCGCCGGGCACACCGTGCCGACGCTGGATTCGCTGCGGCGGTTCCTCTCTCCGGAGGAGCAGGCGAAGCTGTGGCAGGACCCGGCGTACAACCAGTACCACGCGAATTACGAGTCCGGGCACGGCGGCTACAAGTTCGGCACGCTGTACACCCTGGACGAGTCGATCGCCCACCGGTACGGGAAATGGGATTCGCTGGAGTCCTATGTGGAATCCGCGCAGATCGCGAACTACGAGAACACCCGTTCCCAGTTCGAGGCGTTCCTCGCGCACGCCAACGACAAGAAGAACCCGTCGACCGGCGTGGTGTACTGGCAGCTGAACAAGGGCTGGCCGACCCTGCTGTGGTCCCTGTACAACAACGACGGCGACCAGCCGGGCGCGTATTTCGGTGCGCAGAAGGCGAACAAGCCGTTGCACGCGCTCTACACCTATGACACCGGCACGGTCGCGCTGTCCAACCTGGGCGCCGCGCGGCAGGACGGGATTTCGGTGCAGGCCAAGGTGTATGACACCGCGGGCAAGGTCCTGGACGACCAGACCGCTCCGGCGGTTTCGCTGGACAGCCAGGGCGTCGCGACCGGGTTGCTGAAGCCGAACGTCCCGGCGGAGACGAAGGCTCCCGCGAAGGCGCAGGTGTACTTCGTGGAACTGCAGGTGCGCCAGGGCGGGAAGGTCGTGGACCGGAACGTCTACTGGATGTCGACGCAGAAGGACGTGGTCGACTGGGCGAAGACGCTGCAGAACCCGCAGGCGACGATGAGCCAGTACAGCGACCTCACCGCGCTGCGCGATCTGCCGAAGTCGCAGGTCAAGGTGACCGCCTCGACCCGCCCTTCGCGGGGCCCGGACGACACGGACACCGCGACCACGGTCACCATCGCCAACACGTCGAAGACCTCCGCGGTCAGCTTCTTCCTGCGCGCGGACTTGCGCCGCTCCGCGGACGGGTCGCAGCTGCCGGCCGCGACCTGGGACGACAACGACATCACGTTGTGGCCGGGCCAGTCGCAGACGCTGACCGTCCGCTACCGGGCCGCCGACCTCCACGGCGCGGCCCCGACCGTCAGCGTCGACGGGTTCAACACCGGCAGGGTCGTGGTGCCCGCCGGTCCGCACCGGGACGGCCAGGAGGCTGTCCCGCCGGTCATCGAGGGGACCCGCGAGTGACATCGGAAGACCTGATCCTGGGCATCGACTTCGGCGGCACGAAAGTGGCGCTGGGTCTGTCCGACCGGACCGGCGCCCTGCTGGCCACGCGCCGCCTGGACACCGACGCCGAAGCAGGCGCCGAACAGGTGGTCACGCGAGCTTTGGCCGCCGCCGCCGAGCTGGTCGCCGGCGCCCCGCTGACCGCGATCGGCGTGGTCAGTCCCGGAATCGTGCTGCCGGACCGGATCCTGCTGGCCCCTAATGTGCCCGGCTGGGAAGAACTCCACCTGGCTGAACTGGTGTCGGCAGCGTTCCCCGACGTTCCGATCGCGGTCGGCACCGACGCCAAAGCCGCGGCACTGGCGGAATGGACCTGGGGCACGCTGCGGGGAGCCGACCCCGCGGTCTTCCTTTCCCTGGGCACCGGAATCGCCGCCGCGGTCCTCGTCGGAGGCCACCTGCTGACCGGCGCGAACGGGGCGGCCGGGGAGATCGGGTACAACCTGCGCACCCCCCAAGACGCCGACGGATTCGCCAGCGGAGCGGCGCCGCTGGAAGAAGCCGTCGGAGGCCGGTGGCTGGGCACGCGGGCAACCGCGCTGCTCGGCCGCCCGGTCACGGCGGGGGAGCTGTTCGCCTTGGCGCGGGAGAACACGGAGGCCAAGGAACTGGTCGCTTCGGCGCTGGACGAGCTCTCCATGCACGTGGCCAACCTGGCAATCGCCTTCGACCCCGCCCGGATCGCAGTGGGCGGCGGGTTGGTCCGGTCGGCTGATGTGCTGCTACCCGCCCTACGAGAACGCCTGACGGCTGCGGTGCCGTTCCCGCCGGAACTGGTGCCTGCGCGGTTCGACCAGGACGCTTCACTGCTGGGCGCGGTGGCTTTGGCGCTGCGAGAGTGAGACTTCCGTGACCGGCGGGGTTGGGCTGACGCTTCGCCGGTCACGGGTACCAATCGGTTGGCTTGTTCGCCGGTTGTGGTGGGTTGTTTGTTAGCCGCGCTGGGCTGGCTGGGTTTGGCAGCGTTGTTTGCCAGCTGTGGCGGGCTAGCGGCTGTTTGTTAGACGCGTTGGGCCTGGTTGGAGTGGCTAGCCGCTTTTGCCTGCGCTGTTCGGCAACTGCGTTCGCTCACTGCGGCGGCTGACGGCTGTTCGTTAGGCGCGTTGAGCTGGCTGGATTTGCCAGCTGTGCTCACCAGCCGCGGCCGCCAAGGCAGTGGGCTCGGAGCCGTTCGCTCGCCCGTGCTGGGCTGGCTGCGTTTGCCTACGGCGTTTGGCGGCATTGTTCGCCAGCTGTGGCGGGCAGGCGGCTGTTTGTTAGTCGCCCTGGGCTGGCTGGGTTTGCCAGCTGTGGTTCACCTGCTGCGGCGGGCTCGAATCCGTTTGCCGTGCAGGCTGGCTGTGTTTGCCTGCGGCACTTGGCAGCTGCGTTCGCCAGCTGTAGCGGGCTGGTTGTTTGCTGGTCGCGCTGGGCTGGGTGGCGTTGGCTAGCCGCCTCTGTCTGCGGTGTTTGCCAGCTGCGGCGGGCTAGGAGGTGTTTGCTAGCCGAATTCCTCAGCCGCGCTTGCCTGCGGCGTTCGCCAGGCGCAGTGGTCCCGCGTTTCCGCCACCCTTCTGGCCAGCCTCGAACGGCGATGCCCCGCGCTCACGTTCCCGCGGCGAGTTCCGTGGGTGGTTGTGGCTGACGAGAACCGCGGCCCGCCGCGGCCAGGAGCCTGCCCCCACCCCGCAGCGTTGCCACGCGCTCCAATTCGCCGAACCTGCCCAGCCGCTAGCCGTGCCAGATCGCGTCTCGCACCTCCGTCGCCGCCGCCCGTTCCTTCTCATCCGAGGCTCGGCCAGCATCCGTTCACACTCAGCGAGCCCCCGCGCCCCGTAGGCCGCGCAGCCCGGCCACCGACCCCCGCCAGACCGCATCTCGCGCTCCTTCCCCCGCCCTCCCGCCACGCACTTCGCCCCTCTCGCCGGGCCCCTGACCAGCCAAAACGCCCGCTAGATCCAACCTGGCAGCGCCGCGCACCGATCTGGCGCCCAAGAAGTGTGGACGAGGAGCTGCGGGTAGCCGTGCTCGTCGCCAGCACCCGGGAGGGCCGGGTCGGCGGCGAGATCGGCCGATGGTTCGTCGAGCGGGCCGCCGGGCACGGCGGGGTGGTGCTCGACGTGCTCGACCTCGCGACGTTCGCGATCCCGGCCCGGTTGCCTGCCGAGCCGACGGCCGGCATGGCCGGGTTCGCGAAGCGGATCGCGGCGGCCGAGGCGTTTGTGGTGGTCACGCCCGAGTACAACCGCAGCTTCCCGGCGTCGCTGAAGCAGGCGATCGACTGCGCGTACGAGGAATGGCGGGCCAAACCGGTCGGCTTCGTCTCCTACGGCTACCGCGCGGGCGGCCGCTACGCGGTGGAGCATCTTCGGGATGTCTTCACCGAACTGCACACGGCGACGGTGCGGGATTCGGTGTGTCTCGACCTGCTCGAGCACGAATGCGGTGACCCCGGCGCGGGTCCGCACGGCGAATCCGCAGGCCACGCGGCCTCTGCTTTGCTGGACGAACTGCTCTGGTGGGGCCTCGCGCTGCGCGACGGCCGGCGCGCGCGGCCGTATCGCGGATGAAGAACTGAGGGGAAGGAAAAAACATGAGCAACGCTGCCGGGGAACCGGCGATCGAGACTTCCGGGCTCGTCAAAGTGTTCGGCGAGACCCGGGCGGTCGACGGGGTCGACCTCGTGGTGCCCGCCGGAACCGTGTACGGCGTCCTCGGACCCAACGGCGCGGGCAAAACCACCACTGTCCGGATGCTCGCCACGCTGTCCCGTCCGGACGGTGGCGAAGCGCGGGTGTTCGGCCACGACGTGGTGCGCGAGGCGGACGCCGTGCGCAGCCGGGTCAGCCTCACCGGCCAGTACGCCTCGGTCGACGAAGACCTGACCGGGCAAGAGAATCTGGTGCTGCTCGGCAAATTGCTGGGACATCGCACCGCCGCCGCGCGCGATCGGGCGGCTCAGCTGCTCGCGGCGTTCGGGCTCACCGACGCCGCGCGCCGGCAGGTGAAGAACTACTCCGGCGGGATGCGCCGCCGTCTCGACATCGCGGCGAGCATCCTCAACACCCCGGACCTGCTGTTCCTCGACGAGCCGACCACCGGCCTCGACCCGCGCAGCCGCAACCAGGTGTGGGACATCGTCCGCGCGATCGTCGCGCAGGGCACCACAGTCCTGCTCACCACGCAGTACCTCGACGAGGCCGACCAGCTGGCGTCTCGGATCGCGGTCATCGACCACGGCCGCGTCATCGCCGAGGGCACCAAGGGCGAGCTGAAAGCCTCGGTCGGAGTCGGCGCCGTCCACTTGCGACTGCGGGACGCCGACCAGCGCGCGACCGCCGCCGAAGTGCTGGAACGCGCGCTGTCTGCCACCGTGCAACTGGATCCCGACCCGGTCGCGATCACGGCGCGGCTGTCGTCGGACGCGCACGAAGCCGCCGCCGACCGCGCGTCGCGGGCTCTCGCGGAACTCGCGAAGGCCGGCGTCACCGTCGACACGTTCTCGCTCGGCCAGCCCAGCCTCGACGAGGTTTTCCTGGCTCTCACCGCCCGCACAGCCACCGAGGAGGCGGCGTGACCACCGTCAAGGAACCCGATCTCGACCTCGCGGCCCCGAAACCGGACGAGCTGGCCGCGGTCCTGCTCGCCACCGAACGCCCGCCGCGGCCGAGCGCGCTGTCCGCGTCGTTCTCCTTCGGCTGGCGGGCGGTGCTGAAGATCAAGCACGTGCCGGAGCAGCTGTTCGACGTCACCGCGTTCCCGATCATGATGACGCTGATGTTCACCTACCTGTTCGGCGGCGCACTGGCCGGTTCGCCGACGCAGTACCTGCAGTTCTTCCTGCCGGGCATCCTCGCGTCGAGCGTCGTGATGATCACGATGTACACCGGCGTCGCGGTGAACACCGACATCGCGAAGGGCGTGTTCGACCGCTTCCGCACCCTCCCGATCTGGCGGCCGGCCCCGATGGTCGGCTACCTCCTCGGCGACGTGCTGCGGTACCTGATCGCGTCCGTAGTGATCATGGTCGTAGGCCTGATCCTGGGCTTCCGCCCGGACGGCGGCGTCGGCGGCGTCGCCGCGGGAGTCCTGCTGCTGCTCGTGTTCTCGTTCGGGCTGTCGTGGGTGTGGACGATGTTCGGGCTGCTGCTGAGGTCCGAGAAATCGGTGATGGGCGTCAGCATGATGGTGATCATGCCGCTGACGTTCCTCAGCAACATCTACGTCGACCCGTCCACCATGCCCGGCTGGCTCCAAGCCGGCGTCTCGGCCAACCCGATCAGCCACCTGGTGACGGCAGTGCGCTCGATGATGTCCGGCACCTGGGACGGCGGCGCCATCACGTGGACGTTGATCGCGTCGGTCGCGCTGACCGCGGTGTTCGGGACGCTGACAATGCGGCTGTACAACCGAAAGTGACCTTGCTTCGCGGGAGGCCGTGCGGTCGCGGACCGGACGGTCTCCCGGACAGGTCAGGGCTTCAAACGGCGGGGGAGAGGACGTAGGAGAACCGGCGGACGGCCGGAATCCAGTGCTGGAACCGGGAAAGCGTGTCGATGCGCAGCGTGGCCGACACGTGAGTGAGGCCGCGATGCAGCTGATGCCAGTCCCGCTGCTTCGCATTTCCTCAGCGACAACACCGAATCTGGTGACTGCCAAGCAGTCATGGCTTTGCTCGGTCTGCTCACCGCGCCGGGGCACTTTCCCCTTCTTTCCCTTCCCCGGTGCCCGGCCTGGTCGCGGCAGGACGCAGCGGCGGTTACAAGCGCCAGGTCATAGGCGTCTCCGGTTGGTAGCTGCAGGACGAGCCGGTCGTGATGGTGTGGCGGAGGTGGTCGGCCAGTTCCGGGTGGAGGTCGGTCAGTTTGCGGAGGGTGTCGCGGATGCGGGCGGTCACGGCTTTGCGCGCGCGTTCCGTTTCGTCGCCGAGGCGGCGGGTTCGGCCGGACAGGCCGGTCGACGTTCGGAGTTCGTCCAGCAGGGCGGCGCGTTCGGTGTCCAACGTGGCGGCTTTCGCGTCGTCGCCGCGGAGGGTGGCGGCGTCGATGGCTTCGTCCAGGTGCTCCAGGCGGCGGCGGTAGGCGGCTTTCGCGGTGTCGTCCAGGATCGGGTCGCCGCTGAAGAAGCGGGTGGCTTCGGCTTCTTGGCCGCCGTCGGGGGAGAGCAGTTGTGCGGCGGGGATTTCGGTGCCCGGTCTGCTCAACAGGAAGTTCAAGTCTCGCAGGCCTTTCGCGTCTGGCATGCGTACTTCGCGGTCGGCGAAGCGAAGGGTCCAGACTGAGTCGGTTCGGTGGAATTCGTTCGGGGCAACGGGTGGTGGCGGCGTCGTGGGGCGGGGGTGGGCGGTGATGTGGTGCAGGCCCAGTTCGGCGGCTTCCGCGGAGACGGCCTCGGCCAGGGCGGTGGCGCGGTCTCTGTCATCTAGGTCCAGCAGCGTGCTTGCCAGGTGGTTGCGCGCTTCGACGGCCCACGGACGGGCGCGCAGCCGGTCTGCGGAGCGGGCGGCGGAGGTGAAATGGGCGGCGGCTGTTTCGTGGTCGCCCAGGGTTTTGTGCAGCAGGCCGGTCCACAGGTCTACCGGGCCGCTCAGTTCGCAGCCGTACAGGGAGACCAGCCATTCTCCGGCGTGTGGGGAAAGCTCGCGTAGCAAGCGTTCGGCTGCTTCGCGGTCTTTCAGCACGACGGCGGCTTGGGCTTGGCAGCGCAGCCACAGCGGGGTGAAGACGCGGGCGTACGGGCCGTCTGCGAGTGCTTCGGACAGTTCGTGCCGGGTGGTGGCGGCGTCGCCGGCGAGGGCCGCGGTGAGGGTGCGCAGCAGGGCTGGGTGCGGGAAACCGGTGTCGGCCATTTTGGCGGGCAGTTCGGCGGCTTCGGCGAAGCGGCCTTGCACTAGCAGCGCGCTCCAGCGCAATTGGTCGGGCATGTAGCCGTAGTCGTTGCTGCCGAAGATTTCCGGGGCGGCCAGTGCTTCCTTGAGTGCTTCGTCCGCTTCGGCGAAGCGGCCGCGGAAGGTGCAGATGATGCTGCGGTCGATCGCTTCCGCCAGTTTCGCGGCTCGCACGCCTTCGTCGGCGATCCCTTGGAACAGGTGGAATTGGTCCAGGTACCGCGGATCTCCCTGTTCCAGCATCGCGACCCACTTGAGCGAGGCCGCGAAGAACTCGTTCTCCCGGTCGCCGGTGCGTCGCGCGATGGCGGCGAGCTCGTCGGTGAGCCGTTCGCGTTCGGCACCGCTGCCCAGGCCCCAGATCGCGTCGTGTCTGGCCCATAAGGTGAATGCCAGCGCGTCGTCGTCCTCGTCGTCGCGGGCGAGGATCGTGGCGCGGGCGGTGAGTTCCAGCCGGATGCGGTCCAGCGAGAGGGGTTCGGCCGCGTTGCCGCCGCACAGTTTTTCGTGTGCTTCGCGGAGAACTTGAACGGTGAACTCGTGCCGGACGCCGCCGGTGCTGAATTTCGACAGAGTGAGGGCGGCGCGGGCAAGGAGGTTCGCGTTGTCTTCTTGGCGAGCCAGGGCGACGGCTTCCTCGCAGAGCAGCCAGGCTTCGTCTTTCACCTCGAAGCGCCACAGCGCGGTGGCCAATTCCAGCGCGACGACGGCTTGGCTGCGTTTGTCTGCCGCTCGTTCGCGGGCTCGGCGCAGGTGCGCGATGGATTCCTCGAAGGCCATCCGGGCCCCTGCGTCCTTGGCCGCGGCGAGCAATAGCCGGACTGCTTGCTTCGGGTCGAGGTCGGTATGGGCGAGGTAGGCGTGCCGGGCGCGTTCGGCGACGCCGACCAGGGCCGGGGTGTGTTCACCGGCGCGCACGACCGCTGCGTGGCGGCGTTGTGCTTCGGCGGGCGTCAGTTCGGCGTATCTCGACTCCCGTACGAGGTCGTGCGCGAAGGAGAAGCGGCCTTCGCCGAGTGCGATCACGAGCCGAGCGGCTACGGCGCGGGTGAGCAGGTGGTCGACCTGTGCGGCGGGCGCAGCGGCGGTGGCGGCGAGCAGGTGGAGCGAGAATTCGCGACCGAGCACCGCGGCGTTGGTGAGCAGTTCGGTGACTGGGCGGGGGAGCAGGGACAGCCGCCGCTGTAGTGCGTCCGCGACTCCGGGCGCGACCGCGGACACTGTGCTCCCGCTGCGCCACAACCGCGCCGTCTGCTCGACGAAGAACGGGTTGCCGCCGGTGCGGCGCTGCACTTCGGTGGCCAGCTCGGCGCCCGGCTCCACGCCCGCGGTGCGGCTCATCAGCTCGGCGACCCCGGTTTCGTCCAGGCCGGTGAGCGTGATCGTGGTTGCTTTCGCGACCAGCGGCAGCATCAGCTCGTGCAGCGGATGGCTGGGCGCGTCCACCTCGACATCGCGGTACGTGCCGATGAGCAGCAGCCGTTCGAACCACGTGTGCCGGGCCGCGAATTCGAGCAGCCGCAGCGACGCCGGGTCAGCCCAGTGCAAATCGTCGAGGATGACGACCACCGGTCGGTCTTGGGCCACCGTGACCAGCGCGCGGGTGACCGCGTCGGGCAGCTGGAACCCGTCGTCGGCCGGTTGTTCGGGGGTTTCGCCGAGCAGTGCGGACAGCGTCGGCGAGCTGGCGACGGCCCATTCGTGCGGCGCGGCCTCCCGGCGCAATGAGCGCATGACCTGGACCCATGGCCAGTAGCCCGGCGCGGCCCCGGACTCCCAGCACGTGCCGCCGAGGACGAGCGCGCCTGCCTCGCGCGCGTCGTCGGCCAGTGCGCTGACCAGCGTGGTCTTGCCGATCCCGGCCTCGCCGGTGACCAGGGTGAGGCCGCCGTGGCTGGCGGTGGCGCGCGAGAGCTGCGCACGCAAGGTCGCGGCGGGGTGGGCCCGCCCGATCAGCGCCGCAGTCATGTCCGGTTCCTCCCTTTCTCTCCGAGCCTCTCACGGGACTCGCCTCGTCGTCGCGTGCTTTCACCGGCTGCGACCGGCTGGTCACGCAGGTCGCTGCCGATGCGGGCCATTCTGTCCGGGGGGTCTGACAATTCCCGGGACCCGTCACCTGGCCGGGTGACGGGAGTCCACAGTGGACTCGCGCTGGTCACAGGGTGACGGGCGTCTCCGCCCGGGACCGGCGGAAGGGGTGGTTGCGGTACTGTCGCCGCCATGGGGAGTATTCGTTCGCGCATCCTCGCTTGGGCCGGCCGCCGGTACATCGCCCGCCAGCAGAAGCGCGGCTTCGATCTCGAAAAGATGGCGCTGCTGCCGGATTCGGCGCTGGAGCCGTTGCGCCGCCAGGGCCTCGACCCGGTTCCGGACCTCGGCCGGCTGCGCGGCGAGGCGCCGATCAGCAAGCTGGACCTGCCGTTCGGGATGAACGCCTGGCTCGTGACCGGCTACGAGGAGGCCAAGGCCGTCCTCGGGAAGGGCACCGAGTTCAGCAACGATTTCACGAACCTCGTCGGCAACGCGGGCGTCACCGAGGACCAGAACCCGGGCGGCCTCGGATTCGCCGACCCGCCGGTCCACACGCGCCTGCGGAAGCTGCTGACGCCCGAGTTCACGATGCGCCGGCTCTCCCGGCTGACGCCGCGGATCGACGAGATCGTCGCGGACCAGCTGGACGCGATGGCCGCCGCGGACGGGCCGGTGGACCTGTGGGAGCAGTTCGCGCTGCCGATCCCGTCGCTCACGATCTGCGAGCTGCTCGGCGTGTCCTATGAGGACCGCGCCGACTTCCAGCGGCTGAGCACCGCGCGGTTCGACCTGTTCAGCGGCGCGGGCGCGTCGCTGGGGGCGATCTCGGAGTCGCTGGGATACCTGCTGGAGATCGTGCGCAAGCAGCGCGAACAGCCCGGCGACGGCCTGCTCGGCATGCTGATCAAGGAGCACGGCGACGAGATCGACGACCGCGAGCTCGCCGGTCTCGCGGACGGCATTCTCACCGGCGGCCTCGAGACCACGGCGAGCATGCTGGCACTGGGCGCGCTGGTGGTGCTGCGCGACCCGGCGGCGTTCGAGGCGGTCCGGGGCGACGACGATTCGGTGCACCGGTTCGTCGAGGAGCTGCTGCGCTACCTGACGGTGGTGCAGATGGCGTTCCCGCGGTTCGCGAAGCAGGACATGGACATCGCGGGCGTGCACATCAGCGAGGGCGACATCGTGCTGGTGTCGCTGTCGGTCGCGGACCGCGACCCGGTGCTCGGCAAGGGCGACATGGACCGCTTCGACCCGACCCGCGAACCGTCCTCGCACCTGGCGTTCGGGTACGGAATCCACCGGTGCATCGGCGCGGAGCTGGGCAGGATGGAACTGCGGGCGGCGTACCCGGCACTGGTCCGGCGGTTCCCGAACCTGCGGCTGGCGGTGCAGCCGGAGGAGCTGGAGTTCCGGAAGGTGTCGATCGTGTACGGGCTCGATTCGCTGCCGGTGCTGGTGGACTGACTTCGGATTGTTGGACGGCCGGGGTGGCTCGGGTTGGTCGCCTCGTGCGGGCCGTCGGGTCTCGTGCGGCTGGGGTCGCGGGGTTGGTCGTGTGCTGCCGGAGGTGGCGGACTTGCCCGGTGGGCGGCTTGGGCATGGCTACGCCGCTCGCGGACGCGTGGCATGCCCGGCGGCACGGCGCTGAGGGCGCACGCTCCGCGTGCGAGAGTGCGCGGCGGCTTCACTGAACCGGCGGTGTTCGGGGTGGTGTGCGCGGCCGCGCGGTTGAATCGGTGGTGCGCTGGCCGTGCGCGAGGCGGCCGAACCGGTGCGCGCCAGTGGCGCGCGTGTTGGCGTCGAATCGACGGCGCGCTCGTAGGTAGCCCGCGCGGCTTGGTCTCAGCGGCAGCGTGCTCGCGGTGCGCAGCGGCGCGGTCGAATCCACAGTGCGCGGATGAACGCCGAGGCGGTCTGACTGGACCAACGACACGCCAGCGGTGTGCACGGCCGCGCGCTTGGATCGGCCTGCTGGTGGATGCTCGAGGCGGTCTGGCTCGACCGGCAGTGTGCCGCGCGGCGCGGCCGAGTCCGCGATGCGCTCGTCAACGCACGAAGCGGCCTAGCCGAACCGGCAGCGCACTCGTCGCGGGTGAGGTGGTGCGTCGAACCGGCAGCGCACCCGTGACCGGCGAGGTGGCGTGGTCGAACCGAGCCCAGTCCCGTCACCCGCCGCTCTCTCGCGGCACCGTCATCGTCGGGCTCTCATCGCACCCCTCTCGGCCGGAATTGGATGCTGATCCTCGGTCCCACCGCGCGGGATGTCTTCGGGATCGCGTGTTCCCACGTCCGCTGGCAGGACCCGCCCATCACGATCAAGTCTCCGTGGCCCAATGGGTACCGCACTGAGTCGCCGCCGCCTCGTGGGCGGAGGGCCAGGTGTCGGGCGGCGCCGACGGACAGGATGGCCACCATGGTGTCTTCGGTGCGGCCGCGGCCCAGGTCGTCGCCGTGCCAGGCGACGCTGTCTTGGCCGTCGCGGTAGTAGCAGAGTCCGGCCGTGCGGAATGGTTCGCCCAGTTCAGCTGCGTAGTGGGCAGTCAATGCTTCCCGGGCCTCGGTGAGGACTGGGTGCGGCAAGGGCGCGTGCTCCCGGTAGAAGCACAGCAACCGCGGCACGGCGACCACGCGGTCGTACATCTGCCTGCGCTCCGCGTACCACGGGACCTCGGCCGCCAGGTGTTCGTACAGCTCGTCCGAGCCGTCGAGCCACCCGGGCAGCACGTCGATCCACGCGCCTTGACCCAGTTCGGTGCGTTGCACGCCGGACAGCGAACCCAGCGTGGCCGGCCCGCTGGCACCGAACAGCGAGCCCTGAAATGCCTGACTCATGCCTCCAAGCTACACGACAATCGAACACCTGTTCGGGCGAACTACTCGGCGGGTTTGGGGTGCGCGGTGACGACGAGGCGGTGCAGGCGGGCGTCGGGGGCGGATTCGTTGTGGTAGCGGGACACGAGGTCGGTCACGAGGGTGGTCAGCTCGTCGGTGAAGGCCGACCGGTCTCGGGCGGACGCGAAGGCGATTTCCGTGTCCAGGGTCAGCGTCGAGAGCGGTTTGCCTGCGCGAGCCGCGCGGCGGGCCAAGCCGGCGACTTCACGCAGGGTTCGGCCGGCGACGGCGAGCAGGTAGCTCACCGATAGGCGGTCCGCCTTCACGTGGGCGGAACCGGCGGCGCCGAGGGCCGCGGGGGAGACCAGGTAAGCGCTGGCGGTGGCGGCGAAAAGGCGTTCGGTGAGGCCGCCCCACTGCCGGGTTCCGGCCGGTTCGACCAGGCCGTGCGATTCGAGCGCGCGCAGGTGGTAGTTGACCTTTTGCCTGGTCAGGCCCACTCGGGCGGCCAGCGCCGCGGCGGACGCCGGTTCGGTCAGCGCGGCCAGCAGGCGGGCGCGCACCGGGTCCAGCGCGGCCGCCGCGACGGCGGGGTCCTCGATCACTTCGACGTCCTGCATCCCCTGAGCCAAGCAGTGACAAACAAAGTCGTCAAGGGATGCGCTCTTGTCCGCGACCGGCCGGGGACCTACAGTGATCAGCCAGTGGTCTGGACCTGTACCGCTACCGCCGCCCTGAGTTCCACGGAGGTTGGCACGTGCGCACGAGAACCCGGATCGGCGGAGCACTGGCGGCGGCGGTGTGCGGGCTCGCGATTCTCGCCCCGGTCGCGGACGCCCAGGTCGGCGGCGGCACCTGGAAATCCTGGTCGCCGGGGTACAAGGAACAGCAGAAGGGCTGCGGCCAGATCAGCGGGCTCACCTTCAAGCTGACCTGCTCCGACGGCAGCGGCGAACAGCGCGCCGAGCGCCGCTACGAGACCTACACCGGCGGCACGCACCAGTTCGAGGGCTCCTTCAAGATCACCAGCATGGGCGGTTCGCGGATCAGCCTGAAGCAGACGTTCCGCGACGGTTCGAACGCCGGGCCGTACTTCCTGCTGGCGGTGGAGAAGGGCGGCCGCCTCTACACCGTCGAGAACGGCCAGACGGTGGCGACCGGCGCGACCGTCGGAACCTCGGTGCGGGTGAACACGATCAATCAAGTGGGCAGCTCCCACAAGGTATACATCAACGGCTCGCTGAAGCAGACCGACGACAGCCCATCGGGTAGTTATTACGACAAGTTCGGGTCGTACCGGACGGCGAGCGGGGCGGGGCCGATTACCGTGCAGTGGAGCGGAATCAAGTTCTGGACCAGGTGATCGCCCGCGCGGGTGCCAGCCGCCGCCTGGCACCCGTCCGGCGGGAATTCCGTTGCCTCGGCAGGGGAACTCGGTCACTGTTGCGCGCATGACTTTGGTTGAGCACTACGACACCGAGACCTCCGAGGACACGCGGCTCGTCAGATCGCCGCACGGCAGGCTGGAATTCCGGCGCACCCAAGAACTCGTGCGCAGAGCGATCCCGGCGACCGCGCAGCGAGTCCTCGACGTCGGCGGGGCGACCGGGGTGCACGCGCGATGGCTGGCCGCGGACGGATATTCGGTGCACGTAGTCGATCCGGTGGCCACGCACGTCGCAGCGGCAGCCGAAATCGAAGGCGTCACGGCGGAAGTCGGCGATGCGCGAGCTTTGGCATGGCCGGACAACAGTGCGGACGTCGTGCTGTTAATGGGGCCGCTCTATCACTTGACCGAATCCGGTGACCGCCAGCAGGCGCTTGCCGAAGCCCGCCGCGTCCTTCGTCCGGACGGCATTTTGTGCGCCGCTGCGATCAGCCGCTATCTCTCGGCCATGGAGACCGGAACCAACGGTCAGCTCACCGAACAGATGATCCCGGCGGTAAGAGCCGTGCTCGATACGGGCAGCTACGACGGTCACGTCGGCTTCGTGCCCGCGCATTTCCACACCGCCGACGAGCTCCGCGACGAGCTGGAAACCGCTGGCGTGAACGGGATTTCCGTGTACGGAGTGGAAGGCCCGGCGTGGCCCGCGCTGGACGTGGCCGGGGTCGAGGAATTCGACGCGCGCGTGGACGCGGCCCTCCGCTGCGCCCGGCTGGTCGAACAGGATCCGCTCTTGATCAACGCCAGCGCGCATTTCCTCGCGGTAGCCGTCAACTAGACCATTCTTCGAGCGAATCCCACGCCGTGAGCGTCCGGTGGCTGGTGAACCGGCGGTGCTCACCGGTGAGCGGATCGTCGAACTCCAGCACTTTCGCCAGCAGCTGCAACGGTTTCGTGAAGTCGTCGAGCGGTTTCTCGTGCAGCTCCGGATAGAAATCGTCGCCAAGGATCGGAATCCCCAAAGAACACATGTGGACCCGCAGCTGGTGCGTGCGTCCGGTAGCGGGCGTGAGGCGATACCGGCCCAGCCCGTCCCGGTGTTCGAGAAGCTCCACTGTGGACTCCGCGTTCGGCGGCCCGGGAACCTCCTGCGCGGCCAGCACGCCGCGTTCCTTCACGATCCTGCTGTGCACCGTCCGGGGCAGCTCGAGCGACGGGTCGTAAGGCGCGATCGCCTCGTATTCCTTGTGCACCAGCCGATCGCGGAACATCGTCTGGTACGCCCCGCGCGCGGACGGCGTGATCACGAACATCACCAGCCCCGCCGTCACGCGGTCGAGCCGATGGGCGGGGGAGAGGGCGGGCAGGTCCAGCGAACGGCGAAGGCGCACCAACGCGGTTTCCAGCACGTGCCGCCCGCGCGGGATGGTCGCCAGGAAGTGCGGTTTGTCGACCACGAGCAGATGGTCGTCACGGTGCAGGACGGTGACGTCGAACGGCACCGGGACCTCGTCCGGCAGGTCGCGGTGGAACCAGATGAACGAACCGGGGACATACGCCGCGTCGATCCCCAGCGGACCGTCCTCGCCGTGGATCCGCTGCTCGTGCAGCATTTCCTCGATCCGCGCGGGGGCGACGCGGGGCAGGCGTTCGACCAGGTGCTCCAGCAGGGTCGTCCACGGACCCTCTTCGGGCAGCCGCAGCCGTGCCGGGTCTAGGCCGTGCCGGGGCGGGATCGGGGCCGGGCGCTTGCGTCTCATCGGCTCCCGAGTCTAGTCGGCGGAGTTCTGCCGGTAGGCCGCGATGTAGCGGGCGGTCGCCTCGGCGTTGGCCTCGGCGGCTTTCTCGCGGCGGACGCGCTTGCCGGTTCCGGGCGGGAAACCGTTGCGGGACAACCGGTGGTCGATGCTTTCTTCCATGTACGCGCACGAGTAGAAGTACGACACCAGCGCGGCCATCAGCACGATCGCCAGCCGCAGCCCGAGCGGGGCCGGCAGCAGCAGCCAGACCAGGCACAGCGGCGCGATGCCGACCGTCGCGCGCAGGACGTGCCGGGCCTTCCAGTGCTTGGACGTCGCGTCGTGCAGCAGCCAGTCGCGGTAGCGCTCGGGAAGCCGCCCGCTCACGGCGTAGGCGAACCAGCGGAGAACGCCGGGCCGGTCGGTCATCGTTCCTCCTCGGGGTCTGCGGCAACAGTACCCTAATGATTAGTACACTAACTAATAGTGTGGTGCAGCCCGCGCTAGAGTGGGCCCGAGCACGAGGAGGACGAGTGGCCGAGATCGACCTTGGCGAGGACCCGCTGAAGCTCGACCGGCAGGTGTGCTTCGCGCTGTCGGTCGCTTCGCGCAGCGTGATCGCGATTTACCGGCCGCTGCTGGAGCCGCACGGGCTGACTCATCCGCAGTACCTGGTGATGCTGGCGCTGTGGGAGCAGTCGCCGCGGTCGGTGAAGGACCTCAGCACGGCCTTGCGGCACGAGCCCGCGACGCTGTCTCCGCTGCTCAAACGGCTGGAGGCGATCGGATACGTGACCCGCGGCCGCAGCCGGGCCGACGAGCGCCAGTTGACCGTCGAGCTCACCGGGAAGGGCCGGGAGCTGCGCGCCGAGGCGGAGAAAATCCCGTATCGCGTCGTGGAGCGGCTCGGCATGGAGGTCTCCGAACTGGAGGCGCTGCACGCCGCGCTGGGCCGGGTCATCGAAGCGACCGCCGGATAAGGAAGAACTCGCGCCGGGATCCGGTTCTGTCGAGGGGAACGTGCCGACAGAGCGGAGCGAGCGTGGACAAGATCCGGGTGGGGGTGGCTCCGGGACTCGGGACCGGGCCGGCGGAATTCACCGGTTTGGCCGAGCTGACGGAGGCGGCGGGCGTCGACTCGCTGTGGCTGTCGGAGGTGGTCTATTCACCGGATGTCGACCCGTTGATCGGCATGACGCATGCGCTCGCCCGCACCGAGCGGCTCAAACTGGGCACGGGCGTGGCGATCCTGCCCGGACGGAATCCGGTCCTGGTCGCGAAACAGCTGGTCACGCTGGCCGGACTGGCTCCGAAACGGGTGCTTCCGGTGTTCGGCCTGCTGCCCGCGCAGCCTGCGGAACGAGCCCTGTTCCCGGTGCCGGAGGGCCGGCGCGCGGCGGTTTTCGACGAGTCGCTCGCGCTGCTGCGCCTGCTCCTCGAACAGGACAACGTGTCCTTCGACGGCGAGTTTTTCCAGGTCGACGGCGTGACGATCGGGCCGCGTCCGGCGAAGCGGCTCGACGTCTGGGTCGGCGGGGCCGCGCCTGCCGCGTTACGTCGCGCGGGCCGGTTGTCCGACGGATGGCTCGGCAGTTTCCACACGCCCGAGCAGTCCCGGGTGGCGCGGCTGGCGATTCAGGAAGCGGCCGCCGAAGCCGACCGGGAGATCGAATCGGACCACTTCGGGCTGAGCATGGTCCTTGCGCTGCACGGGATCCCGGAACGGCTGCGCGCCGTGGCGCAGCAGCGCAATCCGGGCCGTCCCGCGACCGATCTCGTGCCCACCAGCTGGGCCGAGGCACGCCGGATGATCGAGCAGCACGTCGAGGCCGGACTCACGAAATTCGTGGTCCGGCCGGGATACTCCGGTGACTACCGGCAGTTCCTCGACGATTTCGTGCGCGAACTCGTGCCGCTGCAGAACTAGAACGTCAGCTGCTCGGTCTTGCGGGGCATGAGCAGCAGCGCGACGACACTCACCACCGAGACGGCGACGATCGCGAGGAACACGTTGTGCGTGGCCCCGGCGAGCGATTCGCGCACGTACGCCGTCGCCGGTGAGGTGTCGTGCGTGCCGCTGAGGATGCGGCTGGTGGCGTCGACGCTCTGTGGCAGGTGTCCGGCGACCTCCGCGGGCGGGTTCGCGAACCGGCCCGCGAGGGTCGCGTTGGCGATCGCGCCGAAGATGGCCGTGCCGACCGCGCTGCCCAGCGAACGGCTGAACATGTTGGTCGCGGTCACGACGCCGCGACGCTCCCAGCCGACGGTGGACTGCACGGCCACGACCGTCGGGCTGGAGGAAAGCCCGAGCCCGATCCCCACCACGAACACGGCCGCCGCGGCCGTCCAGACCACCGAGTCCAGGCCGAGGAACGTCGCGATGACGGTCCCCACGAGCAGGAATCCGGTGCCGATCAACGCGGTGTCGCGGAATCCGATCCGCAGGTAGATCTTCCCGGACAGTGACGCCGCGATCGGCCAGCCGATCGTGAGCGCGGCCAGCGCGAAGCCCGCGGTGAGCGCGTCCGTGCCGAGCACGCCCTCGGAGTAGGTGGGCAGGAACGAGCTGAAGCCGAGCAGCACCGCGCCGGTGACGAGCGCGACCAGGTTCCCGCCGATCAGCGTGCGGCGGGTGAACACCCACAGCGGCAGCACGGGTTCCTCCGCACGCCGCTCGACCAGCACGAACGTGACCAGCATCAGGACGGCGACGGCGAAGATCGCCAGGCTCGGCGCCGACGTCCAGCTCCACGCGACCCCGCCCTCCAGCAGGGCCAGGATCAGCAGCGCGCAGCCGAGCGTCAGCAGGATCGCGCCGGCGTAATCGACCTTGTGCCGCGTGCGGTTCACCTGCTCGGTGAACTTGCGGTAGAGCATCCACGCGGCGAGCGCGCCGAGCGGCAGGTTGACGAAGAAGATCCACCGCCAGCTGAGGTATTCGGCGAACACGCCGCCCAGCGTCGGCCCGATCACCGACGCGACCGCCCACACCCCGGCGAGGTAGCCCTGCACCCGGGCGCGCTCCTCGACCGTGTACAGATCGCCGACCATCGTCATGCTGATCGGCTGGACCGCGCCCGCGCCGATGCCCTGCACCGCGCGCGCCGCGATCAGCACTGGCATGCTCCACGCGACCCCGCACAGTACCGAGCCGAGCAGGAACGCGGCGATGCCGAAGAACATCACCGGGCGGCGGCCGAGGACGTCGGCGAACTTGCCGTACAGCGGCACAGTGACCGCCTGGGTCAGCAGGTAGATCGAGAACAGCCACGGGAACTGGGAAAACCCGCCGAGGTCGCGGACCACGGAGGGGACCGCGGTGGCGATGATGGTGCTGTCGAGGGCCACGAGGCCGGTGCTCAGCATGACGGCGGCGAGGACGGGTCCCCGCTCGGATCGAAGGCCCACGGCGGCGCGTTTCGCCGCGGGCGGACTGCTCGTGCTACCCATGCCGGGAATAAACTCCTTCGCCCCGGCAAGCATTCCCCAGCCGATCGATCGGTGCCCGGGTGTTCGCCTGGCCGTCATCATGGAGGGATGGACAGATGGGTGCGGCCGATCGGCCGGGGCTGGGTCGTTCAGGGCGCGGTGCCGGGACCGGATGTCGACGAGTTCGCCGAACCGGAGGCGGTGACGAGGGCGCTCGCGGCGGCGGAAGGGGACACGCTGCTGGCCGCGCAGCATCCGGCGCGGACGCCCGCGGCGCTGGCGGCCGGGCTGGACGTCGAAGCGGCGCTGCCGGAGGCGCGGGCGACGCTCGAACGGCTGCTGACCAGGCATTACCGGCCGGAGACCGGGTTCGTCGCGGCCTACCGGATCGGCGAGACGATCGCGGGCGTGCTGTGCGTGGTCGACGTCCGGGAGCTGACCTCGGGCCAGGCGCACGTGAAGCACACCGAGGAGGTCTATCCGGAGGTGGTCGCCGAGCGCGCGGCTGTGCTGGACGGCCTCGGGTGTGCGACGAGCGCCGCCCTGCTCGTGCCGGTCGGCGACGCCGCGGAGCTGACCGCGGCGGTCAAGGAAGCGGCGAGCTCGGCGGATCCTGATGTGTCCACTGTGGACCGGGCAGGACTGGCGCACGAGCTGTGGGTGGTGCGGCCGGGGGAGATGCAGGAACGGCTGCTGGAGGCCGCGTCGGCGAGCGATCTGCTGGTGGCGGACGGGAATCACCGCGTCGCGGCCGCGGCGGGGAGCGGTCAGCTGCTGGCGTTGGTCACGGCGGGTTCGCAGTTGGAGATCCGGGCGATCAACCGCGTGCTCCTCGGCACTGGGCACTCCGCGGAGAGCCTGTTGGCGGCTTGGCAGAAAGCCGGGCTGGACGTGGCTTGGTCGGATGACGCGACCCCGCCGTCTTGCCCCGGCACGGCCGTGGTGCTGGCCGGATCGCGCGTGCTGCGAGTGCGGCTGCCTGTGGCGGATCCGCTGGTGATCGACCACGAGGTCGTGGAACAGACACTCCTCGGCTCGGCGCTCGGCCTCGACCCGGACGGCCCGCACGTGCGTCCGCTGCTGCCGGGCAGCCCGGTCCCGCCGAGCGCGGACGCGGTGGTGCAACTGGCTCCTGTGCCGTTCGAGACGGTGCAGGCGGTGCACGCGGCGGGACGGCGGATGCCGCGGAAGGCCACGTACTTCACGCCCAAGCCGCGGGGCGGGCTTGTGCTGGCGCGCTGGTAAAAAGGTGCAGGTCAGCGTCTGTTCCGCTTAGGATCGCGCAGGTGGAGTTACCGCTGATGCCGCCGGTGCGGCCGATGCTCGCCAAAGCTGTGCACGAGGTGCCGCGCGACGGCGGGTTCTGGTACGAGCCGAAGTGGGACGGCTTCCGGTGCGTCGTGTTCCGCGACGGCGACGAGGTCGAACTGGGTTCGCGCAACGACCGGCCGCTCACCCGGTACTTCCCGGAGCTGGTCGAGCTGCTGCGCGACGCGTTGCCGGAGAAATGCGTCGTCGACGGCGAAATCGTGCTGGTCACGCCGCGCGGACTGGACTTCGGGGCGTTGCAGCTGCGGCTGCATCCGGCGGCCAGCCGCGTCCGGAAGCTCGCGGAGGAGACCCCGGCCAGCTTCGTCGCGTTCGACCTGCTCGCGCTCGGCGACCGGGACCTGACCGAGGAACCGTTCGCCGAGCGGCGCCGCGAGCTGGAGGGCATTTTCGCGCCCTCGACCGGCTTGCAGCGGGTGCACCTGACGCCGCTCACGACGGATCCGGACACCGCGCAGGACTGGTTCACCCGGTTCGAGGGCGCGGGCTTCGACGGGGTCATGGCGAAGCCCGCCGATCTGCCGTATGAGCAGGACAAACGCGTCATGCTGAAGGTGAAGCACGAGCGCACCGCGGACTGTGTCGTCGCGGGTTTCCGGTGGCACAAGGACGGCAAGGGCGTCGGATCGCTGCTGCTCGGGCTGTACGACGAGGAGGGTTCGCTGCACCACGTCGGCGTCGCGAGCAGCTTCACCGCGGCGCGGCGCCGGGAGCTGGTCGAGGAGCTGGCCCCGTGGCGGGAGGACGCGCTCGACGGGCATCCGTGGCGCACCTGGGCGGAATGGCAGGCCGACGAGGTGCGCCGGCCGGGCGCCAACAGCCGGTGGGCTCCGGACAAGGACCTGTCGTGGGAACCGCTGCGCCCGGAACAGGTCGCCGAAGTCCGCTATGAACACCTCCAAGGCGGCCGCTTCCGCCACGGCGGGCGATTGGTGCGCTTCCGCCCGGACCGGACCCCGGAATCGTGCACCTACGCGCAACTGGACGAAGCCCCGCCCGCCGAGTTGGCGGATCTGTTCGGGGAGGCCCGATGAGCGGGGTGACGCTGGAACTGGACGGCGTCGAACTGACCATTTCCAGCCCCGACAAGGTCTATTTCCCGGAACGAGGCGAAACCAAACTCGATCTCGTCCGCTATTACCAAGCTGTCGCAGGCCCTTTGCTCGCTAGACTCGGCGGTCGCCCCCTGCTGCTGGAACGCTATCCGGACGGCGCGGGCGGAAAATCGTGGTTCCAAAAACGCACGCCCAAGAACGCGCCGTCTTGGCTGACCACCGCCGTCGTTTCCACGCCCAACGGAACCACCAGCGACGCACTCGTGGCCGCAGACCTGGCCCACGTCCTGTGGGCGGTCAACCAGGGTTGCCTGGGCTTCCACGTGTGGCCAAACCGCGCGGCAGCACTGGAAATCGCGGACGAACTGCGCATCGACCTGGACCCGTCGCCCGGAATCGGGTTCCCGCAACTGCGCGAGGCGGCGGTTCTCGTGCGAGAATTCCTTGCCGAACTGGGAATCGAGGTCTACGTGAAGACCTCCGGTTCGCGCGGCCTGCACCTGTATTCAATACTGGAACCGCGCTGGGACGGCTACGAAGTGCGAGCCGCCGCGGTGGCTCTGGCAAGGGCGTTGGAACGGCGGCATCCCGACCTGATCACCGCACAATGGTGGAAGGAAGAACGCGGCTCGCGAGTTTTCGTGGACTTCAACCAGAACGCCCCGCATAAAACAGTCTTCGGCGCTTGGTGCGTACGCCCGAGGGTCGGCGGACAGGTTTCCACGCCGATTTCCTGGGACGAACTGGCGACAGTGGAACCGGACGCCTTGACCCTGTCGACGGTCCCCGCGCTGGTCGCGGAACGGGGAGATCCGTGGGCTGGTGCGAACGACCGGCCGCAGTCGATCGAAGCGCTGCTGGAGATGTCCCGGGAGGATCTGGCCAGCGGCCTCATGGACGCGCCGTGGCCGCCCGTGTACCCGAAGATGCCGAACGAACCGCCCAGAGTCGCACCGAGCAGGGCGAAAAAGGCAGCCGCCGAAGGTGTCGAGGCGAGTCAGCAGGAAAGTCCGTGAGGGGCTCCTTCACGGACTTGGATTCCCTCAAGGAGCCCTTCACGGCCCGCCCCCGCCAGTCTCGCGCCCGCTCGGGATGCCGCCCCAATGCGGCATTGGTTGCGTCGCATGCACCGAACGCCACATTGGGTGCGTCCCACGCACCCAATGCCACATTGGGGCGCTAGCCCCACCCCCAACGAAACCGCCACCGATGCACTCAACTCGAAGTGCACCCACACCACCCCCGCACCCCGATACGAAGCTCTCCTGCGGTCTGAGGGTGCTTGTCAAGGCATCTTTCCAGCCTTGACAAGCACCCTCAGACCGTCAGCACTGAGGTTTCCCCCGGGGATCGGACACCGGGTTTTATGCCGCGTGGGCGTGGTGGTGATGGTAGTTCAGGCGGGTTTCGTGGGGTGTGCGGTAGTCGAGGGTGGAGTGCAGGCGGTGGTGGTTGTAGTAGGCGAGGTAGGCGAAGACCGCTTGTCTGGCTTGGTCGCGGGTGGTCCAGGTGCGGGTGCCGATTTCGGTTTTGAGGGTGGCGAAGAAGGATTCGGCGGCGGCGTTGTCGTAGCAGGACCCGGTCCTGCCCATCGACGCCCGGATGCCGTGCGCGGTCAGGGTGTCGCGGAATTCGGTTGAGGCGTATTGGGTGCCGCGGTCGGAGTGGAACACAGCACCAGTGCCGGCCAGGCCGCGGTCCGCGGCGAGGGTGATCGCGTCGCGGACGAGGTCGGCGCGCATGTGCGGGGCGAGGGCGTGGCCGACGATTTCGCGGGTGTGCAGGTCGAGCACGGTCGCGAGGTAGAGCCGGCCTTCGTCGGTGGGCAGGTAGGTGATGTCGCCGACCAGCCGCTGCCCGGGAGCGTCGGCGGTGAAGTCGCGGCCGATCAGATCCGGCGCGGCCGCGGTCTTGTCCTGGCGGGTCAGCGACCGCGGCCGGTGCCGGGTGATCCCCGTGATGCCGCGCTCGCGCATCACCCGCTCGACCCGCTTGTGGTTGACCGCTTCGCCGCGGCGGCGCAGTTCCGCGGTGATTCTCGGGCTGCCGTAGGCACCGCGGTGGGCGGCGTGGATCCCGGCGATCTCGCCCGCCAGCCGGTCCTCGGCCGCGGCCCGCTGTTCGCGGGCCGGGGCGGCGGCGAGCCATTCGTAGAAGCCGGGACGGCGGATCTCGAGGACACGGCACAGCCGGGCGACGCCGTAGGCGGCGCGGTGGTCGGAGATGAACCGGTAGCTGCGGGTCAACGATCCATCTCCTGCGCGAAATAGGCGGCCGCTTTGCGCAGGATCTCCTTCTCTTTCTCCAGCTCCGCGACCCGTTTGCGCAACTGGCGCAGCTCCCGCTCCGCCGCGTCGCCGCCGGTCTCGGCGGCTTGATCGGCGCGGTCGGCGGCCCGCACCCACGTCCGCAGCGTCTCGTGATTCACCCCCAGCTCACGAGCCACCTGCGCCAACGGACGAGACGACGACCGCACCAACGCGACCGCATCCCGCCGGAACTCCTCCGGATACCTCGACGAACCAGACACAACAACATCCTTCCCCAGGCCAAAGCCAAGGATCAGAGTGTCCGACCCGACGGGGAAACCTCACACAATCAAGCTTCGGGGTGCCCCACCGCAACCACTCAAAACGATGTCGCCGCCAGGCGACGAGCCGCCGTCACCCCAACGGCAGATCAAACGCCAACTGCTCCTGCCCGCCAACCCCCACCGGCACCCCAGCCAACGTCCCCGCACACCCAGCACAAGGCGTGACATGCCCAGTCCCAGGCGCGGTCAAATCGATCGGCGTCCAAGTCCGCGATTCCCGCTCCCCGCAAGCAGACCGCCGATACCGCAGATCATCCGCCCGGGTCATCACATGCGCGACCGGATCGTCCTCCGGCAACGCACCCACGAGGTACCACCGAGCCGCAATCGTCTCCGCCATGGAACGAGTCCTCCAAAGAGGCTGGTCCGAGCTACGAAGACATAGTGCGACTCCACCACCATCAATCCGCGCGTTTACGCATCTTCGGCGTGGCGCGCCCCATCATCGGGCTCGTCCAGATACCGGAGAAACCGCAAAAGCCCCCGCTCGTCCGGCACCTCATCCTCCGCTACACAAGCCGCAAGCTCCCGCTCAACAGCCGCAGAATCAATCCCAGCACCAATCAAAACCAGCTCGGTCCGCCGCGGCCCAGACCCCCAGCTAGACCGCTCTACCTGCACAAATGCCCCGACAGTATGCAATCCGAACCGAGACCGAGCCTCCGGAGACCCGAGATCCACCTGCCCCTTAACCCGATACAACCCAGCAGGCCGGCTCTCCAGAAACGCCAAAAACCGCCGAGGCGAAAGCGGCCGCTCAGCACTGAACACGACGCTCTCATACCGCGCGTGCAAATGCTCGGAATGATCATGTTCGCGCAGATCGTCAAAAGACAACTGCCCGTAACTTTCCCGAGGCCGGGGATCGAAAAACAGCCCCGGATCAACCCGCCCCCGCTCGGTCTCCAGCACCGGCACCCCTGGCGCGTACTCCTCGACCACCGCACGGACCTTGGCCAGCGCGTCCGCCTCGGCCCGGTCGACCTTGTTGAGCACCACCAGGTCGGCCACCCGCAGATGCTCAGTCAGCTCCGGATGCCGCGCCCGGGTCGCCTCGAACTCGACCGCGTCGACGACCTCGACCAGCCCGCCGTACCGGATGTCCGGGTTCTCGCTGGCGATCATCAGCCGCAGCAGGTCGCGCGGTTCGGCGATCCCGCTCGCCTCCACCACGATCACGTCGATCCCGGCTTCGGGCCTCGACAGCTTGCCGAGCATCGCGTCCAGCCCGCGGGCGTCGACCGCGCAGCACAGGCAGCCGTTGCCCAGCGAAACCATGGTGTCGACCTGCCCGGCGACCGCGAGCGCGTCGATGTTCACCTGGCCGAAGTCGTTCACCACCACCCCGACCCGGACGCCCTGGCGGTTGGCGAGCAGATGGTTGAGCATCGTGGTCTTCCCCGCACCGAGAAAACCCGCCACGAGCACTACCGGAACCCGCTGCCTGGCCACGCGTCAACCCTCCTGTCGTCCGGGCAGCCGACGATACCCGCAGCGGGCGCCGGGCCGTGGCAGCCCGGTGCCGTGCCCGGCGAAAAGCAGTTGGCGCAGTGTGCCGTCGTGGCAGGATGAGCGGATGATCTGGACGCCGGGCAGGGAGGACCGGGTCGACGGCATGCCGACGGCCGGAGAATGGCGGCAGTTGTCGGTCGTGCCGGAGAAACGGGAGGTCTTCGGCTACGACCTGTACTTCCGCGAGGGCTGGGCGGACGTGCTCGCGGTGTTCGGCAGCGACGCGACGAGCGTGCTCGGCGGGCTGGCGATGCTGGTGGTCAAACCGGACGCGGTGGTCGGCCGCAGGCTCGGCCCGATCATGGATTACCTGGCGGACAACGGTTTCGTGCCCGTCGCCGCCACCCGGTTCGGCTACACGCGGCATTCGATGCGCGAGGTGTGGCGCTACGACTGGCACATCTACACCGTCGACCGGCTGCAGTTGTGCACTTTCTGGTATCTCACCAACGATGTGCTGCTGTTCCTGGCGCGCGACGTCCGCCCGGTCGCGGGATTGCCCGCGACGGTCCGGCTGTGCGAGCTGAAGGGCGTCGGCGATCCGGCGCAGCGCCGGCCGCACCATTTGCGCACGAAGCTGAACCCGCCCAACCGGATCCTGAACTTCGTGCACGTCGGCGACGAACCGGCGGACATCGTGCGCGAGCTGACGATTTTCCTCGATCGCCCGGATCGACTCCGGTTTCTCAAGGAGTTGCGGGCGCATCTCGCCGAGGACCGCACGGCGCAGGCGCGAGCCGAGATCGCCGCCATCGAAGCGGATTGCCCGGTGCACGACCTGGACATCGACGCGACGCTCGCCCGGCTGGCTCCGATAGCGGGCGAGGCCGCGGTTTCCCGGTTGCGGGACGTCGTCGAGGGCGGGGACCGGATCAGCTGGGACGAGCTGGCCGAGCTGGTGCCCTTCGAGAAGGCCGACCGCTGGGACGTGATCGTGACCGCGTCGTTCGTGGTGCACAACGAGCGCCCGGTGCCGCATGCGCTGCTGCCTGCCGTTTCGGCGGAGGCGTGGACCGCGCAGGTGCGGTAGCGCGCCGCCTACAACGGACGTCGGGCCCGGGGCTTGGCCCAGTGCGCCGGATCCGGGTTGGAGATCAGCTTCGCTTCGCCGGGCTCGTCGCACTCGATCAGCCCGGCCCCGATCGCGGTGAGGTCCCAGCGATCGACCTCGGCTCCGCTTTCGGCGACTGCCTCGGCGACCTCGATCCAGGGCACGGATTCCCCGAACCGCAGGCGTTCCAGCAATTGAAGCGCCCCGCTGCCGTGCTCTGCCCGCTTGAGCGCGTCTGCCACCGCGTCGGCGGCCGTGTTGGCGTCGAAGGTCCGCGGGGTGGCGGCGGCTTCGGCGGCGAGTACTTCTTCGAGCAACGGGAGACCGGCTGGGGTGTCGACGGCCAATGCGTTCAGCGCTTCCCGTCGCTGCGGCGGTTCGAGCAGCAGGCCGAGTTCCCGGATCAAGTCGGCGGGCTCGTCGGCGACGTGGATGTAGCTGAAGTTGCGATTGTGCTGCTGCAGCAAGGCGCGCAGTGTGCCGGGTTTTTGCTTCGACAGATCGGCTGAGCCTTTCAACGCGGCCAGCCTCATCGTCGCGGGCGTCGGCCCGGGCTGCTCGTCGCGCAGGAGCAGCAGCAGGGCGGAGCCGCGGTAGATCAAGTCGTTCAGCGCGAGCCGGTCCACGGTGGCCGAGGTCAGCTGGTACCGCCACATTTCCCGCCACCGCAGGCCGTCCAGTTCCGGACGCTGTACTGCTTGGACAGCGAACCCCTGCTCAGCCAGCCAACCGAGCACAGGGCGCACCTTGCCCGCGGCGACGCCGTCCGGTTTGACCAGGAGAAGCGCGTGCTGGCGCAGGATTTCCGCGGCCCGGTTGCCGAGGAACCGGGCGGTGTCGCGGGCGCCTTCCCGGAAGTAGGTCTCGCGACGGTAGGCAATGCGCTTCGCGGGCATGCGCGTGAGCGCGGCCCAGTTCATGTCGTCGATCTTCTCCCCCTTGGCCGATGCCGGATCCGGTGATGTTATCCCGGCCCGCGGGGGCCTCGTGGAGGAAGCGCCGATGGGCAGTTCGCCAAGAAATGTCGAACGTCTTCGGAAGCGTGCCGCCGTGCGGGTGAGGGTCCGGGCCTCGGACCGGCGGATCGGCGTACGGTCGCTGTGGCGTCCGGGCGAACCGGTTGATTCCATTCCCGAACGTCTCGCGCGCCAATAGTCTACTGTGGACAAAGCAGATTGGGTTGAACTGCCGTGTGTTTCGGGTGTTGTCGTATCGGCTGCGGTCGCGGATTGCGCCGGATGTCGCAGGCGGATTGGTCGGTTCCGAGTCTTGTCTTGAAGAATTCTCCGTTATTTCGAGAATGTGCGGAGGAAATTGTTCACTCGGATGGTCGCTGCCCGGGTCGGGTCGGCGTCCATAGAGTTCTGAGCGGCAGTGCACCGGAGGGGGTGCCGTGAGCCCGAGGAAGATCATTCCCGGAGGGCTGGAATGCACCGATTGCTCGAGTCCCGCAGCACCACGCTGACCACCCAGCAGGAGGCCGGAACATTCGGCACCGGCTGGCGTGCTCGCGCTTTCCGCGACGTCGAGTCCCGGCTCACCGACCGCGGCTTCCCGTGTGTCTTCTCGAGAAACGCTTTCCGAAAGGGACTGCTGCTGTTCGCGTTCGCCGAAGATGCCGGGCCGGACGCTATCGCGAGACTCGGTGTTGAACTCGCCGACTATGTCGAGCTTTCCCGGAATTGGAACGGCCGGCTCGACACCGCGTACCCGTTGCTGATCGTGTTTTCGCCCGCGGCGGTGTCCGCCGGATCGGTCGCGGAGTATCAGGCATTCGGCTGGGAAGTGCTCCAGAAGCTGCACCACGTCGATCCGGCGCCGTGGCCGGAGAACGTCGGAACTGACCCCGGCGAAAGCTCGTGGTCTCTGTGCTTCAACGGAATGCCGTTGTTCGTCAACATGAGCAGCCCCGCCCACGAGGTCCGGCGCAGCCGCAATCTCGGCGAGCACTTCGTGCTCGTGATCAACCCGCGCGAGCGGTTCGACGTCGTCGCGGGCGACACCCCCAGCGGCCGGAACGTCCGCGACAACATCCGGGCGAGGATCGACCGCTACGACGGCGTCCCGCGCGCTCGCCAGCTCGGCTCTTACGGTGTCGCCGGGCTGGAATGGTGGCAGTACGGCCTGCCCGAAGAGGATGTCGACCGGACCGATGCCTGCCCGTTTTCCTTCCGGGAAGCCGAAACCGCGCGGCCCCGTGTTTGATCGGAGAGAGAAACTTTACGGCTGGTGCCGCGACCGGAATGAGTCCATTATGGACATGACTGCGCCGGTGTTCGTGACCGCGGCGGTGCGGTAAACCGGCAGCCGGACGGCAAGCAAGGCTGTTGCCGACTCAGCACCCGACCGGGCAAGATCGGTGAGGTCGCCCGGCGCTGGGCGGAGTGCTCCGGTGGCGGGGGAGAAGTTCCGATGATCGACGACCCGGTTCTGCTGCCAGCCCGGCCCGCCTCCGCGGTCCCCGGCGCGGTGGCCGCATGACCGCCCGTCCCGGGCCCGTTGCCCCCGAACGCGCGACCCCGCTGCGTCCTGCGCTCGTCCTGATCGGCGTCCTGCTGATCGCCACGAACCTGCGCGCCGCGATCACCTCGCTCGGCCCCATTCTGGGCCTCGTCCAGGCCGATCAGGGGCTTTCCTCGGTAGCCGCGTCCGTCCTGGTCAGCGTGCCGCTCATCGCCTTCGCCGGGTGCTCGCCGATCGCACCCAAGGTCGCCGCGAAGCTCGGGCTCGAGCGGTCGCTCGGCGCGGCGGTGCTGCTGCTCGCGATCGGGATCCTGCTGCGCTCGACCCCGCCGCAGTTGTTGCTGTGGACCGGAACCGCGCTGCTCGGGGTCGCCATCGCGATCCTGAACGTCCTGCTCCCCGCGCTCGTCAAACGCGATTTCCCCACCCGGATCGGGCCGATCACCGGCACGTACACCGCGGTCCAGTCCGGCGTCGCCGCGATCGCCGCCGGGGTTGCGGTCCCGCTCGCCGGGCAGCAGGCCGGCGGATGGCGGCTCTCGCTGGGCGTCTGGGCGGGGCTCGCGCTGATCGCTCTCGGGGTTTTCCTGCCGCAACTGCGCCGGTCCGCCGCCGCACCGCCGCTCGTGCGGACGACCGGTGCGGCACGGCCGTGGACGAACGGGCTGGCCTGGCAGGTCACCCTCTTCATGGGGCTGCAGTCGCTCGCCTTCTATGTCCTGGTGACCTGGCTGTCCTCGATCGAACAAGCCGCTGGCATCAGCTCCGTGACCGCGGGGTTCCACCAGCTGCTCTTCAACCTTTGCGGCCTGGTCGGCAGCTTGGTCAGCTCCATGCTGATCCACCGGTTGCCTGATCAGCGTCCGGTCGCGATCACCGGGTCATTGCTGTTGACGGCCGCACTGACCGGGCTCCTGGTCGCGCCGGGTATCGCGGTGCTCTGGGCGGTCTTCGCGGGGTTGGCCGGCGGGACCACGTTGGCATTGGCGTTGTCGCTGTTTGGGCTGCGTACGAGGGATTATTCCGACGCTGGGGCGTTGTCGGGGATGGCTCAGTCCGCGGGTTACACGCTCGCGGCGCTCGGGCCGATCGTGATCGGCGCGATTCACGACGCGGCTTCGTCCTGGACGCCTGCGCTCGGGGTGCTGATCGCGCTCGCGCTGGTGCAGACGACGTTCGGCGCGCTGGCCTCTCGCCCGAAGACGATCGGCTGACCGTCTGGGCCGCTGTCGGACTTCGGCCGGGCGCGGTCCGGCGATGGGGTGGAGAATGAAGGCATGATCAACGTCCTCGTCGCGTACGCGGGCAAGCATGGCGGCACCCGCGAGATCGCCGAAGTCGTCGGCGAGGAGTTGCGCGCCGCCGGGTTCGCTGTCGACGTGCGCGACGCGGGCGAAGTCGACAGCGTGACGGGGTACGCCGCGGTGGTGGTCGGCAGCGCCCTCTACTACGCGCGTTGGCGGCCCGAAGCGGTGCGGTTGCTGGAGCGCAACACCGAGGCGCTGCGGGCGCGTCCGGTCTGGCTGTTCCACAGCGGACCGTGCGGCCCGGGCGCGAATCTCACCCGGGTGAGCCTGCCCGCGCGGGTGACGTTGCTGGCCGCCGCGATCGACGCGGGGCGCACCGAGACGTTCGGCGGGCGGCTCGACCCGGCGCTCGCGGAAGGCGTGCTGGAAAAGCTGATGGCGCGCGGCAGCCGGGCGGGCGATTTCCGCGACTGGGACCGGATCCGGGCGTGGGCGCGGGACATCGGCCGCCGGGCGCAGTCTCGCGTGGCGATCTGAGCGTCAAGACGCGCCGAGCACGCGCAGCACCGTCGCGGACAGCTCTTTCTCGGCTTCGGCCGGCGAAAGCCGTCCCGCGTCGGCCTCGCCCGCGGCCGCGTGGCCCAGCTGGATGATCACCGTGACCAGCCAATCCGCCGGCGGCTGCCGGTCGAACTCCCCGGCGAGCTGCCCGCGTTCGACAATCCGCCGCAACCGCTCGGCGACTGGCTCGTGCTGCTCGCGTCTGCCCTCCGCGGAGGACGCCGTGGAGGAGAACCGGCGCAGCAGCGACGGATAACGCGAGGACGCCCGGCGCGCGGCGTTGAGCACCCGCAGGATCGCGTCCGCCGCCGGCCCGGTGTCCGGACCAGCGGCGTCCATCGCGTCGACGGCTTCCTCCGTGAGCCGATCGAGGACCGCGGCCAGAAGCCGCTCGCGGGAAGGGAAATGGGCGTACACGGTCTGCCGGGTCACGCCGGCCGCCGTGGCGATGCCCTCGACGCTCGCGTCCGGATCTGTTTCCAGCACACGGAGCGCCGCGTCGAGGATCGCGGCGCGGCTGCGCTGGGCGTCCGCGCGGAGTTTCGCCATCTCTTACACCTTGTCAAGGTTAGCTTGAACGGATATCTTACAGGGTGTCAGAGTTTATCTGGGAGGGGTTCATGGGCACACTCGAACACGCTGATCCGAAGGCATTCATCGCGCGCTTCTTCACTTCTTTCACCGACGATCTGGTGCACACCGACGAGGACGCGGCGACGGTGGTCGACCGCTATCACACGCCCGACGTCGTGCAGATCGCCGACGGGGTGCGGATCGACCGCGCGCGGCTGGTCGCGCATTGCCGTCCGGTGCGGAAGAACCGGCCGGACAGCCGGATCGAAGTCCACGACGCGATGGCGGACGGCGACCGCGTCGCCGCGCGGTACACGCTGCACGTTCGCCAGCGGGGAAAGGAGCTCGAGATCGAGGTGTCGTTCTTCGGCCGGTTCGCCGAGGACGGCCGGATGCGCGAGGCGCACCTGCTCACTCGTTCGGCGAAAGCGCCCGAGTAACCCGATTTCTCCGCTTTTGCTTGGTATGTCAGGGATGTGCTGAGTCCACATGCGACTCTTGCCTCTCCGCCGCACCGGGTGTAGACCAAGCCGGTGACCGAAAACGCAGCCGGGGGCAAGGGAAAACGCAAGCTCAGCGCCGATCAGCGGAACTCGTTCCTCGCCGCGTGGCTCGGCTGGAGCATGGACGCGTTCGACTATTTCCTCGTCGTGTTCGTGCTCGCGGACATCGCGAAGGACAAGTCGTTCGGCGCCACCGCCACCCAGCTGGCATTCATCACCACCGCGACGCTTGTGATGCGCCCGGTCGGAGCGCTCCTGTTCGGACTGTGGGCGGACCGGTCCGGACGGCGCATTCCGCTGATGGTCGACGTCCTGCTGTATTCCGCGGCTGGTGTGCTGTGCGCGGTCGCGCCGAACTTCACCGTGCTGCTGATCCTGCGATTCATCTATGGCATCGGCATGGGCGGTGAATGGGGCCTGGGCGCGGCGCTCGCGATGGAGAAGATTCCGGTGGAGCGGCGCGGGTTCTTCTCCGGGCTGCTGCAGGCCGGTTACTCCGCCGGGTACCTGCTGGCCGCGCTGGCGTACCTGCTGTTCCACACCGCGCTCGGCCTCGAGTGGCGGTGGATTTTCGTGCTGAGCATCTTCCCGGCGCTGATCAGCCTGCTGATCCGGGCGCGGGTCAAGGAATCCGAGGTGTGGGAGGCGGCGCAGGAGAAGATGCGCGTCACCCGGACGTCGGTCAAGGACGTCCTGTTCAACCCGAAGGTGCTGCGTCGGTTCGGGTACCTCGTGCTGCTGATGACCGCGTTCAACTGGATGTCGCACGGAACGCAGGACGTCTACCCGACGTTCCTTAAGGCGACCGAGCACGGCGGCGCCGGCCTGAGCGCGGCGACCAGCACGTGGATCGCCGTGCTGTACAACGTCGGCGCGATCATCGGCGGCCTGGTCTTCGGCTCGCTGTCGGAACGCTTCGGCCGCCGGATGACGATCGTCGGCGCCGCGGTTCTCGGGTTGCCGATCGTCCCGATCTTCGCCGTCGACCACGGAGCCGGGATGCTCGCGCTCGGCTCGTTCCTGATGCAGATCATGGTGCAGGGCGCGTGGGGCGTCATCCCGGCGCACCTCACGGAAATGTCGCCGGACGCGATCCGCGGGTTCTTCCCCGGCGTGACCTACCAGCTCGGCAACCTGCTGGCCGCGCTGAACCTGCCGATCCAGGAAAGCATCGCGCAGTCGCAGGGGTACACGGCCGCGCTGCTGTGGACAGTGATCCCGGTGCTGATCGCGGTCGCCGTGCTGACCTCCCTGGGCAAGGAAGCGAAGTCCATCCGCTTCGGCGGCGAGGGCGCGACCACCGCACCCGCCGGGTCTTCCTGACCTTTTCTGTCCCTGCTGGGTTCAGGCGGCCTTGCCGTCGAACAATCGCCGATATATCGTGGGCATATCGGCGATCGTTCGACGGAGGAGGAAGACATGACGAGGACCGCAGGCGGAGACCACCTGTTCCGAGGCTTCGGCGGCCCGGAACGCTTCGGCGGGCACGGAGTGCCGTTCGGTTTCGGCCGCCCCGGACCGGTTCACCCTGGTGACGGCGGTCGGGGAGGGCCGTTCGGCAGGCCGGATGCGCCGGGCGACGGGAGGGGGCGACATCCGGGCGGGCCAGGCGAAGGACACGGGTGGCCTTGGGGAGGCGAGCCGGGCGAGGAGCGCGGGCGTTCGGGCGGCTTCGGTGGCCAGGATGCCTGGTTCGAGCTGGGCGAACGCGGCTGGGCGGGCTTGTTCGGCGGGCGAGGCTTGGGGGTCGGCCAGCATGCGGTGTTCGGTGGGCCCGGGGCCAGGTTCGGGCAGACCGGGCTCTTCGGGGGGCCGGGAGTCGCCTTCGGCTGGCCTGGTCACGGGGGTGAGCACCACGGCTGGTCGGGCGAGTCAGGCGAGCACCACGGTTGGCCGGGCGAACACCACGCGCACCCTGGTCATGCGGGCGAGGCGGGGGAACGCCACGTCGACCCCGGTTGTTCGAGTGGGGCGGGGGAACACCACCCGCACCCCGGCCGTCCGGGCGAGGCTGGTGAGCACCATGTGCACCTCGGCCATCTGGGCGGGCATCCAGGACACCCGGGCTACTCGGACCACCTAGGACATCCGGGGCACCCCGGTCACCCGGGCCATCCCGGTCATCCGGGGCACCCCGGTCACCCGGGCCATCCCGGTCATCCGGGGCACCCCGGTCACCCGGGCCATCCCGGTCACCCGGGCCATCCCGGTCACCCGGGCCATCCCGGTGACGGGGGAGCCTGGGACGGCACGGTCTTCGAAGCCCGTGGCGGTTTCCCGCCGGGGCCTCCGGGTCCGCCTGGGCCGCCTGGACCGCCGCATCGGCCGGGGTTTCCTGGGTTCCCTGGCTTTCCCGGGTTTCCCGGCGGTCCGGGAGGCCCCGGTGGTCCGGGAGGGTTCTTCGGTGGCCCGCCCCGCGGCGGTCGGGGACCGGCGCGGCCGGTGCGTCCGGCGGTGCTTGCTTTGCTCGCGGAGGAACCCCGGCACGGGTATCAGTTGATGCAGGAGATCCGGCGTCGCACGAATGACGAGTGGCGGCCCAGCCCTGGGTCCATTTACCCGATTTTGCAGCAGCTCGAGGACGAAGGCCTGGTCCGCACGGCGGAGGAGGGCGGCCGTCGCGTCGCGCATCTCACGGAGGCGGGGCGGGAGCACGTCGCGGGGCGCGAGGAGGAGTTCGCGGCGCTCTGGGCGTCTCCGGCTCGTGACGAGGATCCGGGTGCGGACCGGTTCGCGGCGCTGTATCAGCAGATCGGCGAGTTGGCCGGGGCGGCGGCGCAGGTCGCGCACACGGGCAGCGAGGCGCAGTGCGCGGAGGCGCGCAAGGTGCTCCGCGAAGCCCGCCGCCGGTTGTATGCGTTGCTCGCGGACGACGACTCCGAAGATTAGAAACCATCGGTTGGCGAGTCCATTGTGGACTCGCCAACCGGCGGTCACCTCGGGCTACAACCGGAGGTGGTCCGGGCGCGCGTGTCGGTTGTTGGACGGCGGCGCGCTGCGGCGGGTCCAATGCGGACATGCCATCGTTTGTCCATCTGCACGTCCACACCGAGTACTCCATGCTGGACGGTGCGGCGAAGATCGGTCCCTTGTTCGCGGAGGCGGCCCGGCTGAACATGCCGGCGGTCGGGATGACCGATCACGGGAACATGTACGGCGGGGACGAGTTTTATCAGACGTCGAAGAAGCACGGGATCAAGCCGATCATCGGGATCGAGGCGTATG